>JAJTIC010000011.1 GCA_021300175.1 Pseudomonadota bacterium | reverse complement strand
TAGCGTGGGTGTTTTTCAATTTTTTCTTTCCAAGCCCTGTAGACATTAAAGAGAGTTTCCCCTTCAGGCACTGCAAAAAGAAATTCCTTTTGCGGCTGGAGTGGGACCAAGTAATAATCCAAAGCCCAAGCGCGAGAAGCCAACAAAGCCGTGACGAGAGCTAAAAACCCGAACACAAAAGGTCGCCGCCGGCTCGACGCTGTCAAAAAGCTAGACACCAATCTCTCACCTCTTCGCAGATAGGCCGTCCTCAGAGAGGTCAACCCATTTCCTGTTTTCGCAATTCAAGCAGGATGCCAAAGCTTGCACTGGCCTGACTTTTCAAGCAGGCTTCTAAGCCATGTCCTCTCTTTTCCGTAAAGGCTTTTTTGCCATGCTTCCTATCACTGTGGGAATTATCCCTTTTGGCGCTGTCATGGGATCCGTGGCCGCCGAGGCGGGCCTCAGTCTTTGGCAGTCGTCAGCCATGAACCTCTTTGTTTTTGCTGGCGCTTCTCAGCTGGCAACCTTGGATCTTATGGATCAACAAGCTCCGTGGTTTGTGATTTTAGCCACAGGCTTTGTGATCAATGCGCGATTTTTTCTGTACTCAGCAGCTTTTGCTCCTTGGGCTAAAGAATCACCTACTGCGATGAAAATGTTGTCTTCTTTTTTTCTGACCGACCAGAGCTATGCGGCCATGTCCTCTCAAGAAGCTCACTTTAAAACTTCACGAGACGGACTTTCATTTTATTTAGGAGCTTGCCTTTGTATGTTTTTTGCGTGGCATGGCTCAGTGACACTTGGTTTTATTTTCGGAAATTTTGCGCCTTCCTCTTGGAATCTTGATTTTGCCATTCCTTTAAGTTTCATGAGCTTGCTGGTTCCTTCGCTCAAAAATCGGAAGTATGCGGCAGTTGCTCTTTTTTCAAGCTTTATCAGTGTCCTCCTGTCGGGGCTTCCCTTAAAGCTTGGGCTCTTGTCCACCGCAATTGTGAGCCTTATTTTTGTTAAATTATTTCTTTTGAGAAAGACAACATGGAAAATTTTTGGCTCATCATCCTAGGTCTCGGAATCGGAACATTCCTCATTCGCTTTTCATTTGTGGGATTCTCTCATCGCTTTCATATTACTCCTGATTGGAAAGAACTGTTTTCTTACATTCCTGCCTGTCTTTTTCCAGCGCTCATCGTCCCTGGTCTTTTTTTTGACCAGGGCCAGGTTCAATGGCTTTGGGGAAAAGAAAAATTGATCGTTGCTCTGCTGGCCCTGGGCGTGAGTGCTTTGACAAGAAGCATACTTTGGACCCTAGGATCAGGCCTTCTTGTTTTGTATATTCTGAGGTGAGGAGATTTTATGCTCGCTGAAGTCGAGAAAAAATTTAAATGCCCGTACTGTTTTGAGCGAATCTCTATGCTGTTGGATGTCTCTGTTTCAGATCAGCAGACTTATGTTGAAGACTGTGAAGTCTGCTGTAACCCTATCTCATTAAGCTATGATAGCGAGAACGGCAAGGTGAGAAATTTCAATGCCGAAAAAGCTCAGGGTTGGTGAGCTTTCTCAAAGCTGAATCAGAGACGCGGCCCAAGTAAAGCCTGCACCAAAGGCAACCTGAGCGATCAATTGACCGGGTTTCACTTTCCCTGCAAGTTTTGCATCATACATTCCCAAAGGAATGGTCGCCGCTGTGGTATTCCCAAACTTTTGAATCGTGTTGTGGATCTTTGCTGGATCTAAATTCATATCCGTCGCGATTTTTTCGTTAATTCGCATATTGGCCTGATGAAAAAAGAAAAGATCGATGTCTTTCAGATCCACTTGAGCTTTGGAACAAACTTCTCTGAGAACTTCCGGCATTCTTGTCACCGCATGCATGAAAACATATTTTCCATTCATTTGAAGGAAGTGCTGTCCCTGCTCAATCATTTCCTTGGTCATCCGCTGGGCACCGAAGGCGGTGCCCGGAGCTGCAATCCAAAGTTCTTTGGCAAAACTGCCATCGGCGTGAAGAGCCGAGGCTAGAACTTGGGGATCCTTTTTAGAACTCACTTCAGTTTTTTGCAGAATGACGGCGCCCGCCCCATCAGCAAAAATCACAGACACAGCTCGTCCCTCGGGAGACATATCAAGATACTTTGATTGGAGCTCGGCTCCAATCACTAAAGCGGTTTTTGCAAGGCCCGTTTTGATCAAACTATCAGCGAGCGTGACTCCATAGATGAAACCTGAGCAAGCTTGACGAATTTCATAGTAGGGAACCCCAGAAAGCCCTAACTTAGCCTGCAAGAACGGTGAACTCCCGGGAACATCCACATCTCCCGTGCTGGTCGCAAACACGATCAAATCGACATCTTCTTTTTTAATTCCCGCATCTGCAATGGCTCTCAGAGAAGCTTGGTAAGCTAAGTCTGAAGTCGCAAGTTTTGGATCATGGACCCATCGGCGCTCTTCGATCCCGGTGCGCTGGATGATCCAGTCATGGGTGGTGTCGAGAACTTTTTCTAAGTCCGAGTTCTTCACAATTCTTTCAGGGGCATAGCCCCCAAACCCAATAATGTGACTTCCAATGCTCATAAAACTATCTCTGCTCCCGAATCATTTTCTCTGCTTCTGCGATATGCATCTCTTCTTTGGCGATCATCTCTCTAGCAAATTCTTCGAGCATCACCGACTTTTTTTTGTCTATCGCATTCCCCTCAATTGACTCAACTTCATTAGCCTAACTGAGATTTATAGGAGGATCTAGCCATGCAGACGCGCGGCGTCCACTATTTGAATCAAAACTACGATCGCCAAAAATGCAGTCACATATTTTTTCCGTTGATCCGCAGACATTAAGTGCTGCTTTTGATTCGCCACAAAGCTTGTCAAAAAAGCCGCTGAAAAAATGCCGAGGGCCGCACCCCATTGAACATGACTTCCGCTGAGAAACATCGTTGTGGCGCCCACGAACGCTGAGATCATATTCAATGCGTTTCCCACGGGAGAGACTTGTGATGTGGTCACCCAAGCACTGGCAGCGAGCACCGGAACAAGAAATGTTCCTCCACCGACCCCCGACAGTCCGGAAGCTGTTCCCAGCACCATTCCGGCAGCCACATGATTTCTAAAATTTGCGGAAAGAAAAACTTTCGGGAGCATCTTGACTCCAAAATAGCTTACAAGCATCAAAAATAAAAACATGAGAATCGCTAGCGATTTCAAAAAGATAACCGGCAGTTGTGAAGTCAGAAATGAAGACCCCAATGAAGCTAAACCCGCACCGAGAGCAATATTCGACACCAACTTCCAAGGAACCAATCTCTGTTTGGAAAAGGTCACTGTATTCATCGTGGCATTCATGCAAACCACAACCAAAGAAGTGGCTAGCGTTGTCTTAATATCATATCCAGAAATCAGAGGGAGAAACGGTACAATAATGGTCCCCCCTCCAAAACCCAAATATGAGGAAACGACTCCGACTCCAACACCGACCAAGACATATTCAAAAATTTCAATCACGATGTCACTCCAGTGCCTGCAGCTTTCTTGTTAGATCTCAAAAGCTTTAAGACTCTGACGCTCAGGTCACTTGCAATCTTTTTTAATTAACGGATCTCAATCACGTCTTGGGCGTCGAACCGAACTTTCTTCGCCTGGGCATTTTTGTCATCACGATGACGGTAACCAACAGCACAAGCTGCCACTGTCGCGTAACCAGTGCCTTCAAGTTTCAAAATCTGGTCATAAGCTTTGGGCTCCAAGCCCTCGATAGGGCAAGTGTCGATTTTCATCAAAGCGGCGGTCTCCATCAGAAATCCAAAAGCAATGTAAGCTTGTCTTTGAGCCCACCACTGAATGATTTCTGATCTGGGTCCTTTAACCACATCACCGATCATCATGTCGTGATATCCTTTGAGACTTTCTTGAGGTACCCCACGCACTTGTGAAATTTTAGCAATGTACTTTTGAACATCCTGTTCGCTCATCTTGGTTCGCGTTGTCAAAACAACATAATGTGAACAATCTGTGACCTGAGACTGATTCCACGAGTTCTTTCTCAGTTCTGCGCGAAGGCTTGGATTTTGAACGACAATAAACTTCCAAGGCTGCAACCCATAGGAGCTGGGTGCTAATCTCAAACTCTCTGCTAAGACTTTCCAATCAGCTTCAGAAACTTTTTTTTGAGTATCAAACTGTTTAACAGCGTATCGCCACTGAAGGGCTTCCATAATTTGTGAATTCATATTCATCTCCTTGAGCTATGAAATGAAACTTTAGGGGTACGGCCCGCCTGGGGCAATCTTTTTCCACAGTTTCAAAAAGAAGATAGAGAACAAGGCAAATGGGTCTTCGCCCCTGTTCTATTTTGAGATGCGACGCCAACGAAAGATCTTTCCCGAATCGGTCCCGAGGTAGATTTCTCCTGCCGGCGAAACCTGGACTGACCTGAACCGTTCCCCGAGAGAATTAAAAAGTTCAACTTGCGAAAATGTCGCATCATTCTTCACCAAACGCACATGTTGCTTAACGAGAGCTGGAACTATGAAATGATCTTTGAGCTCTGAATACAAACTTCCTTGATAGAGCTTAAGTCCCGAAGGAGCAATACTCGGGACCCAGACCACTTTCCCGTCTTCATATCCTGAAAGAGATTTACCTTTGCCAATGGAAGGACCCCAGTATTCGCGGCCGTGAGTGACAACGGGCCAACCATAGTTCTTTCCTCTTTCAATCAAGTTTAATTCATCTCCACCACGGGGGCCATGCTCACTCAACCACAGTTGTTTTTTAAGAGGATCAAAAGTGATTCCTTGGGGATTTCTATGCCCTAAAGAAAACACAACTGGGGCTCGTGACAAATCATTGCGATCAAAGAGCAAGACTTTTCCTGGGTGTTTTTTCAAGTCTTGTGCAAAGTCTCTTTCATGGCGATCCCCCACAGTCATGAAAAGCTGATTCTCTTCACCAAATTCGAGCCGCGACCCAAAGTGAATGGTTTCATCGGTTTCTGGCCGCGCCCGAAACTTTTCTGAGAAGTTCTCAAGCTTGCCATTTTTTAAGAGTCCTTCGCCCAGGGCCGTGGTGTAGCCTTTTTTCTCTGGGATAGCATAAGTGAGATAGACTCGTGAGTTCTTTTTAAACTCAGGATCTAAACGAACATCAAGAAGTCCCCCCTGCCCTTTGGTGAGGACTGCAGGAACACCGGGAACGACTATTGAGACTCCTGTGGTCAGATCCAAAATTTTTAGCTTTCCTGACCTCTGAGTGAACAGAATCTGTTGTTCAGAGATAAAGTCCATGGACCACACGATGTCGTCAGTTTGAAATACTTTTTCAAGCTTGTAAGGCTCAGCTTGAGCTCGGACGATGGAGGATAAACACAGTAAATTGAGGAAAAGCAATGAGGATGTCTTTTTCATGCTTCTATCCTGCCGAAGAGAACTGACAGTTGCAAATACCCCCAGAGTAAAACTTGTCATTCCGCCTATTTCCACCTATGTTCTTTGCCATGGTACAATTTGCAAATGTCACGAAGCAGTATGGGAATAAAATCCTTTATAAGAATGCCTCTTTTCAAATCAATCCTGGAGAAAAGATTGGCTTGGTAGGCCCTAACGGAGCCGGGAAAACAACTGTCTTTCGGGTCATCATGAACGAAGAGGGCGCAGACCTTGGCGGAGTTGCGAAACCTGAAAAATGTGTGATTGGCTACTTCTCACAAAATATCGAAGAAATGGCAGGGAGATCTGCTTTGGAAGAAGTCATGTCCGCAAGCCATGCCATTGAAAAAGTGAAAAATCGCATCGCTGAAATTGAAGCCAAGCTCGTGGAACCCCTGGAAGAAGACAAAATGACCAAAATCCTGGAAGAGTACGGTGAGCTTCAAGCTGAATTCGAGCGCCGAGGGGGTTACACTCTTGAAACTCGAGCGGCTGAAATTCTGACCGGGTTAGGTATTGGGCCTGATGATTATCATCGCCCCACAGAAAGCTTCAGTGGTGGATGGAAAATGAGAATTGCTCTTGCGAAGATCCTGGCCATTCAGCCTGATGTGCTATTGATGGACGAACCTACCAATCACTTAGATCTTGAAAGTATCGTTTGGCTGGAGCAGTGGCTCGCCCAGTACGAAGGCTCCATCCTGATGACAAGCCACGATCGTGATTTTATGAACCGCTTAGTGACTAAAATTGTGGAAGTCGCCAATCAAGCGATCACGACCTACTCGGGCAATTATGACTTTTATGAGCGCGAAAAGTCTGTTCGCATGGAGCAGCTGATTGCTGCCGCCAAGAGGCAAGAAGACATGCTCGCCAAAGAAGAGGAATTTATTGCCCGCTTTGCAGCGCGAGCCTCTCATGCAGCCCAAGTCCAATCTCGAGTGAAGAAGATTGAAAAAATTGATCGCATCGAAATTCCCGCCGAAGAGAAAGTCATTCAGTTTGAGTGGGGACAAACCCCTCGCGGTGGCGACGAAGTTCTCAGGATCAATCATCTCACAAAAATTTATAAGAATCCCGACGGCCGTGAGAAACTTGTCTTTCAAGGAGCTAGTGCTCTGGTCAAGCGCTTGGACCGAGTGGCGGTGGTCGGTGTCAATGGAGCAGGAAAATCCACGTTGCTGAAAATTGTGACTGAACAAACAGAGCCAAGCAGTGGAACCTATCAGCTCGGACCAAGTATTGAGCTTGGATATTTTTCGCAGAACTCATTAGATATTTTGGACCCCAAATCCACCATCGTAGATGAAGTCCATTCGTATATGCCCAATGCAAGTCTGGGCTCGGTAAGAAATCTTTTGGGGGCCCTTAAATTCTCAGGAGACGAAGTCGAAAAGAAAATATCCGTGCTCTCAGGCGGAGAGAAATCCCGAGTGGTTCTCGCCACGATTTTGGCAAAGCCCATCAACTTCTTAGTCCTCGACGAACCGACGAACCATTTGGACATTGCATCCAGAGAAGTTCTCCTCGATGCCATCAAAAGATTTCAGGGAACTGTGATGATCGTGAGCCACGACAGACATTTTTTGCGCGAAATCACGACACGAGTTTTTGAACTTGATAAGAATCAGCTTCTCGTCACTGATGGAACTTGGGACTATTACCTTGAAAAGAAGAAAGAGCGAGAGCTCGCCCGATGAAGTGCCCTTGCGGAAGTGATTCTTATCAATCCTGCTGCGGCCCATACCACGAGAATTTTGAAGAGCATGCAGCACCCACGGCACTGGCGCTGATGAAGTCGCGCTACAGTGCCTTTGTGAAACATCTGCCAGATTATCTTTGGGAAACAACGGATCCCCAAATTCGCGACCCTCGTGTTCATCAAATGAATATTGAATGGATGAAGGAAGTAACGTTCACGGGACTTGAAATTATTGACAGCTCTGAAGAAGGCAACAAAGGCAAAATAGAATTTAGAGCTCACTATCAAATCAAAGGCGAAACAAAAGTCCACTCTGAAAAGTCTAAGTTTAGAAAACAAGCGGGTCGCTGGTACTATCGATCGTCCTAGGAAGCTCTAATTCTTCACGCTCAGGCAGCTGCGAAAAATCCAACTGCAATGCTTTGAGAGCGATACCCGGTTGTGCCCAAGGAGATCCTCCATAAAGTGTATCACCCAGAATCGGAATTTGATGGCGATACATTTCATATCTCAATTGATGGCTTCTCCCTGTGATGGGAACAAGTCTCCATAATGAATAAGGACCTTTTTCTTCCTGCTTTAACGCTTCAGTGATGGCTAAATCCCCCGCTGGAGACTCATAAGATCTTTTTTTTCCCCGAAGAACTTTGCACTTCCAAGTTTGTTTCTCACCTAAAGAAATTCCCGACGGACGATCTGTCACCGCCTGATAAACTTTGGTGATGAGCTTTTTCTCGAAGCCTCGATTCAATCCCCGATGAGCCTGCGGCGTGAGGGCAAAAATCATAATTCCCGAAACTTCATAATCCAAACGATGAACTGGGAAAATTTGACAGCCGAGCTCTTTCTCAAGGAGTTTTCCAAGGACAGGCCGTTCATCTCTGTCAGGGAATCGCCCCGGAACTGATAAAACATCGGCTGGTTTTTCGACAATCACCCAATGAGAATTCTGCAAGTAAATCTTCACGACTTCTTTTTGATCCCGATCAGAAATATTTCTTTGCTAATTTTTCGGGTGCTATCAGGTTTGATCGCTTCAAATTTTTCGAAAGAACCGAGAATATCTTTCTTTAACTTTTGAAAATCATCGGAGTGAAAAAGTTTACAAATAAAATGCCCGTGGGGCTTACAAAACTTACGTGCTGTTTCGAGAGCGAGTTCGCAAAGCTCGAAACTGCGAGCCTGATCAGTCACACGAATTCCTGTGGTCTTTGGGGCCATATCAGAGATTACTAAATCAAATGGCGGCGGGAAGCCTTTTTCAATGAACACTTGCTCGAGATTGAGATCTCTCAAATCCGCTTGGATAAACTGAGCATTTGGAAGCTTCACTGTCACGGGCGAAAGATCCACCCCGAGGATTTGGCCCGAAGGTCCGACTTTCTGAGAACAATACTGAGACCAGCTTCCCGGACTTGCTCCGAGATCCAAGATTCGGTTTCCTGGTTTGATTAATTTCAGTTTTTGATCAATTTCTTCCAGTTTAAAGACACTTCGAGCAGCAAAGTTTTGCTCTTTCGCTTTTTTGAAGTAATGATCTTTGGGGTTATAGGCCATGGGGGGTAGCTCTAACAGATGCTCCCCTTGAGATCAAGTGAGCAGCTATGAAGAAAGTCCTGCGAGTATTTTATTCTGATCATTACACACTTCCCCTTCCGGAGGGGCATCGTTTTCCCATGGAGAAGTACGGAATGCTCAGGGATTTACTCCTCACTCAGGAGATCCTCAAACCCCACCATCTGCAAGAAAGCCCGCTCGCACTTCCTGAGACTCTGTCTCTGGCCCATGATCCGCAGTACATCCAAAAAATGAAAGAGGGCACCATAGAAAATTCCATCCTTCAGCGCATTGGATTTCCTTGGAGCCCAGGTCTTTTCTATCGCTCTTGTGCCACCGTGGGAGGTGCTCTGGGAGCCGCTCTTTCGGCTCTGGAAAATGGCTTCTCAGGCAATCTGGCTGGTGGCACTCATCATGCTCACTTCGACCGCGGTGAAGGTTATTGTGTGTTTAATGATATTGCCGTTGCGACAAAATATCTTTTAAAAAATGGCTTCAAAAAGAGAATTGCCATTATTGATCTAGATGTTCACCAGGGTAATGGGAACTCCAGTATACTCTCTGAAGATCCTCGGGTCTTTCTCTTATCTTTGCATGGGGAAAAAAATTATCCCTTCAAAAAAGTTCCTTCCACTTTGGATATTGGGCTTCCTGATGGTGCTGGCGATGAAGAATTTTTGAGCGCCCTTGGTCAAGCTCTTCCTCGAGTCATGGATTTTAATCCTGATTTCATTTTTTACCAAATGGGTGTTGATCCCCTCAAAGAAGATGTCTTGGGGAAACTGAACATGACTTTTGAAGGCCTCAAGGAACGAGATCGAAAAGTCCTCGAGCTCGCTGCAAGACAAAACATCCCAGTTTCTTTAGCCCTTGGAGGCGGTTACGCAAAACCCATTGACCTGAGTGTGAGGGCTTATGCTAACACATACGGAGTGGCTCGCGAGATCTTCACTGATCTCGACTGGTCTTAAAACCAAAGGATTCTTGAGTGGAAGTGATTATTGCGCTGGTTGTGCTGTTTGTGTTTGTCACAATTGCTTTTTTAGCAATTGCTTATTTTCTGCCGGAATGGGTGGGCATCCAAGGGAAAGTGGCTAAGGAGATCGAGTCTCAGCACCGAGGCGATACCGGTGAGATGAATAAATCGAAAGACCAATAAAGACTCCTCCAATGAGGCCTGTCATCCACTCAGGGACATGGATCACCACATCAAGAAACATCATCGTGGCCAAAGCACCGACGGCCCAAAAAGCTCCGTGCTCAAGGTATCTAAATGCATCTAAGGTTCCTTTATCGACCATCATGATGGTGAGACTTCGAACAAACATAGCGCCAATCCCAAGACCAATGGCAATCAAAAACAAGTTATTCGTGATCGCAAAAGCGCCGATCACACCATCAAAAGAAAAAGAAGCATCCAGCACTTCTAAGTAAAGAAACATACCCATGGATGCTTTAGCCAGGTCCACTTGGCCACCTTCTGGAACCTGAAGAAAGGTCCCAATACCTTCCACCGCCAAAAATGTGATGATTCCAAAAATCCCAGCAATCAGGAAACTTGTCTGCTCCAAAACTGGAAGTTCAAGACTCATGAAGTACAAAAACAAGAGCACCACTCCCACTTCAATGGCTTCCAGTCGACCTAGCTTTGAAAGTGGCCTTTCAATGACCTGAATCCAGTGCACATCTTTTTCAGCATCGAAAAAATATTTCAAAGCGACCAGCATCAAAAAGCTTCCACCATAAGCAGCCACTTCATGGTGCACACTCATCATGATTTCGGCGTACTTTTGGGGATCAAATGCCGCAAGCTTCAAAGCTTCAATGGGCCCCAAGTGAGCAACCACGGCCACGATCAAAAGCGGGAACACTAATCGCATTCCAAACACGGCAATCAGGATTCCCCAGGTGATGAACCTCTTTTGCCAGACAGGAGTCATGTTTCTTAAGACAGTGGCATTCACTACAGCGTTATCGAAGGAGATCGAAACTTCAAGAATCGATAGAACAAAGCACAGAAAAAGAGCCTGAACTGCCGCAGCTGTAGTCCCACCATAGTAATGACCAACGCCAGCAGATAGAATCAAACCAAAGAAAGTCACCCACAGAGAACTCTTAAAATATTTGAGATTTGACATAGAGTTATTGATACTTAAGAGCCCTTTCTGGTAAAGCCTTTTTATGTTTGAACCGCACTTTGACGCAGATCCTTCGCTGCCGATTCCAGTTCTTTTTGAAAATGAAGAACTTCTTATTGTGGATAAGCCCAGTGGATTTTTTGTTCATCCGCCTGAAGACAAGATCCGTAAAGTTCCTCGAGAATTTATTGCGCTTTTCCGGCTTGAAGATCAGGTGAAAACAAAATTGTATCCTTTGCATCGATTGGATGTGGGAACGAGTGGTTGTCTTGCTTTCGCAAAGAGTTCCGCTTCGGCTCAAAAGCACTCTCCTCAGTTTTCAGAGAACCAGTGGGAAAAATCTTATGTCACAGTCTGCAGAGGGTACTTTTCAGACGGACACACTTGCGAAATTCCCTTAGAATTAGATTCCACTGGAGACCTCGTCAATGCTGTGACGGAATTCAAAAAAATAGCTCAAGTTGAAGTGAATCAGCCTGTGGGTAAAAAATTTTCTACAGCGAGGTACTCAATTTTGTCGGCAGTCCCTCGGACTGGAAGGTATCACCAAATTCGGAGGCACCTCAATCGCTTGTCCCATCCCATGATTGGTGACCGTTACCATGGTGACTCTCATCACAACCGATTTTTTCGAGAGACTCTTCAAATTCCAGGCCTTCTTTTAAGAGCCACGAGTCTCAAGATCGGAGACGTCTCCGTCATCGCTCCCAAAAATCCCCGCTGGGAGCAGATTAAGGACCTATTTGGTATTGATAGGTTTGACCTTCATCGGGAGCAATAAAGAGGTCCGCTGGAAGACCTTGCTTTTGCTTGGTCAATTCCAAATCTTTTCTCGGATCTTCGAGTCCTTCATCGGTCAACGGGAAAGTCCCAAAGTGCATCCCCAGAGTCGGCGGGCCTCCGATATCCTTCCAAGCTTGGACTGCTTCTTCAGGATTCATATGATGTTCTTTCATGAACCAGCGCGGCTCATAAGCACCGATGGGTAAAAAAGCGAGTTCAAACTTTGAAAACTTTTCTTTGATTCTTAAAAAGTGAGAGGAATACCCTGTGTCCCCTCCGTAAAAAATATGTTTTCCTCGATTTGAAAAAACATAAGCTCCCCATAAACTCAAGAAACGATCCGTAAGGCCACGACCTGACCAATGATGGGCAGGCACAAATGTCAGCGCCAAGGCCTCCGTCCCTTTCAGAAAATCCTCTGCTTGAAACCAATCCATTTCTTTGACCTTTTCAATCCCATTTTCCTTGAGGAGCGCTCCATCTCCGAGGGCTACTCGAAACTCAGGGCGGAACTTCTGATTCAATTTTTTGAGAGTTTCTAAATCAAGATGGTCATAATGATTATGGGTCACCACCACCAAATCAATATGTGGAAGTTGATCAAAAGGGATTCCCGGTGGCCTCACGCGCCTGGGCCCAGCAAAACTGACAGGGCTTGTTCGCTCAGCCCAAACAGGATCTGTGAGAATATTAAAACCCCGCCATTGAATCAGGAAAGTTGAATGATTGACAAAAGTGACCAAGACTTTCTCGGGATCCGGGAGGGCCGTCGGCTGATAAACGTATTTATTCTCAACTCTCTCAGGCCACGGCACTTCATTGCGATTGATTTGCCATTTTAAAACTGTCCACAAGCTCTTTTCATTTCGGACGCCTTGATTGGAGAACTTTCTACCATCAAAATGCTCCGAGACTGGTCCTTGATAGTTCCGCGAAGAGCATCCTAAGGTAAAAACACCAACAGCAGACAAAATTGTGATCCATGTTCTCATATTGAGTCATCCTACAAGACCAAAGACAGTTCAATCAAAGGTTTATTCAACCGATAGTCAACGAGCAGACTTTGGAGGTTCTTGTTTGAAAAGATGGATGCAAAAACTGGTCGAGCAGATCAACTGGTCAAAAACTGAGCCTGGGTATCAAACAGCCTCTGATCTGTCAGAAGGTGGACCACAGCTTTCCGAGGAAATGGCAACTTTGTTGTTTGTCATGGACGTCTATAGCAAACACCTTTTTGATATGGATCAGCACCCCGTTCGCAAATCCAGAGATACTTTTGATACTTTTGCTCGCAATCTTCTTGAGGGCAACGAAGCTCAACGAGAAAAAACACTCTTTCGCTTTCGCCAGCATTTTGAAAGGTACAGAATTGACGAATTTTCTCATGTTCAAAAGACTTTCGATGATTTTCGCACCATCATTTGGGAATTTGTGGATCAACTGGCCGATGAGCTGGGCGATCAAGAACAGTCTGACTATCAGATTCAGCAGAAGCTTGAACAATTGAAGGACGCTGTTGAAGCGAACTCTATTGTGGACCTCAAAAATCAAGCTCGTCTTTTTATTGATTCCTATGTGGAATACCAAACTCGTCGCGATGAAAAGAAAACAAAACGCCTTGAAAGCTTCAAATCCAATTTGGACAAAGTGAAGAGACAATTGGTGGATGTCAGTCAGAAAGCTCAAGAAGATCATCTCACGAAAGCCGCTAATCGAAAAGCTTTTGATGAAAAAGTAAAACAAGTCACACAGATGGTCGGACTTTATGACAAGCAAGCCACTTTGCTGGCCCTGGACATCGACTTCTTTAAGAATATCAATGATAACTACGGACATGCCGTCGGTGATTTTATCCTCGTGGAAGTCGTGAAAATGCTAAAGAACCACTTCAGTCGGGAAGGGGACTTTGTCGCTCGCATTGGTGGGGAAGAGTTTGTGGTGATTCTTCCTGATTTCAATATTGGCCATGCAGTTAAAAAAACAGAAGAGCTTCTGAAGAAAATACGCCAAGAAAAATTCGTTCAAGATGGTCAGACCATTTCATTCACGGTTTCTGTGGGAATTGCACAATTGCTTCCCCACGAAACTCCTGAAAAGTGGCTTAAGCGCGCCGACGAAGCGCTCTACGAATCCAAAAAGACGGGACGGGATAAGTACACCATTGCTCCCCACATTCACGAATCCGTCGCTTAGAAACTGATCCTCTTGAAGGTCCTCGAAGGGGGATTGGTGGAGGGCTGCAGTCGAAGATAGCTCTTTAGGTGTCATTTCAGATGTTAAAAGGACTTCACGAACTGCATGAGGATGAAGATATCTAAATGGAGCTGAAGATTTTCAGGTTTTTTGGTTGTACACCAACTCCTTCGAGTGAGTCTTTTAATGTGACTTCGCAGTAAGGCGCACTTGTGGTTGATGGGAAATAGTGGATCAAATTTTTTCTTGTTTTGCTTTTCATGAAGCCTTGCTTGAAGGCGTTCTTTCTCAGAGCGATTGTACTGCAGGTACTGGGATTGCGGAAAGTGCTCCTTAACCAGTTGTCGGTACCCTGGTCGCTGGTCTGATTCAATAACCTCTGGTGGAGAAACCAGTTTCTTTGTGAGATTCTTGAAACTCTCACGGAGCTTTTCTTTTCTGTGATCTTGCCGAACTCCGTATTTTCGCCGTGAAACTTCGGCAAGTCTGCCTTTTGCAGGCATTTCAGCGACTTGCGCTTCCAAAAGAAGGTACTCCTCACTCACGATGAGGGCGACACTCAGGGGCTTGCACTTGGTGTGATGAATGGTTTCTAGTTCATCAAACTGGATCTTGTGAGTGCGGCATTTCAGTTTGTCTTTATGGAGCTCAACGATCTTTTTGAGCCACAGGAACTTGCGATAGGTATTGCTGTAAGATAGCTGCAGAATCCGGCTGCAGGATCTCAGAGAGTTTCCTTCGACAATCAATTTTGCGAGTTTGAAGTTGAGGTCCATTTTCTTGTGGCGATAGTCGGGCTTTGTGGTTCTGGAAGAGAAGATCCTTTTGCAGGACTTGCACTGAAATTTGCGGATCTTTAAATGGATTCTTCGTATCCGAAAGTGGCCTTTGCGGATAAAGGCCGTGCTTGAGTGACAGTCTGGGTTGGGGCATTTTTGAGGGCAAAAGCTCATCAGGGAAAGGGCACCAGCAAGCTCAATTCCGCTCCTCAAAGCTCCCCGGTGGAGAATCAACCCACCCGAATATCCGGATTTAGCCCAGAATCAAAGAACTTAGCCCTCGACCAATTCCCCTTCGAGGACCTTCAAGAGGATCAGTTTCAACATCTTAATCTATGACTTCCACCCGAAGTGATCTCGACTTTGGGTGGATGTGTCTTTTTTTACTGATTAAATTCGAAACAAACCCCTCCATCTTTAGTCCTGATTTCAGGACAATCGTCCAGTTCTCGCAGGACTATGGTCTAGTTTCTCTAGACTCGACTAAAGGCTTCCCAGACCTGGCCGAAAGGTAAGGCACAACAACTGATCAAAGTCTAGGTCGGCTGAGTGTCAGAGGATCTTGTGGAGTGACTGCCCTTGAAACTCGTTAACAGCACCATCCAGTCTGACGGCGATCCTAACGTGTTCACCCGAGGAGGCCCATATGGGTATGAGAATTACGACGAACTTGGCATCTATCAATTCACAGAGGACTTTAACGTCCTCTCAGCGTGAACTTCAGAAGAGCTTCGCTCAGCTGTCTTCTGGAAGCCGCATCACCAAAGCAGCCGATGATGCTGCAGGCTTAGGAATTTCTGAGCAATTAAGATCACAAATCCGATCTTATTCACAGGCTAGCCGCAACGCCAACGATGGTATCTCAATGATTCAAGTGGCTGAAGGTGGCTTGGGTGAAGTCTCAAATATCATGACTCGTATGCGAGAGCTAGGTATTCAAGCAGCGTCAGACACTGTCGGAGACCGCGAACGTGGATATATCAACCAGGAAGTTCAGCAATTGAAATCTGAAGTTGAGCGTATCTCAAAGACTACAAGATTTGGAAATACAAACCTTCTGGATGGAACCGGCCAAGAATTTCAGATTCAAGTCGGTATTAACAATGACTCTTTCGAAGACCGAATTTCTTTTGACTCGAGCGTGCTGAATGCGACCACAGCTGAGCTTGGAGTCGAAGGCGTAGATTTTTCTTCAAAAGAAGGTGCTCAAGAGGCGCTGATGATCGTGGATGATGCGCAAAACAAATTGTCGAGCTTCCGAGCAAATTTAGGTGCTCTTCAAAATCGATTTCAGTCGACGATTGAGAATCTGGGTGCTCAACACGAGAATCTTTCCGCTGCGAATGCTCGAATCCGTGATACTGATATCGCATCTGCGACCGCTGAAGCTGCTCGCAACCAAGTGTTACTCCAAGCTTCTTCATCGGTTCTGACTCAAGCAAATCAAATCCCATCACTTGCATTGAAAATGATTGGGTAATTTTAGCCGGGACCTAGACAAGGGGAGGGGATCATGAAGACCCTCCTCTGTCTTTTTGTCCAAGTGAAGTCGAGGTCCTCTCGAGCTTCTTTCAAGTTGATCCGATGTCACAGCTGATGGATATTAAAAGCGCCCTCAATGCAGTTTTGCCCATCCAAGTGAGATCGAAGGATCCCACAGATAAGTCTTTGAAAATGGGCAACACAACCGATCGTGATGGCCATGGACAACAACAGTGGTCCAACCAAAAAGAGCAAGATCATCCTCCCATGTCAGAGGAGCAATTTCAAAGAGCTCTTCAATTTCTTCGAGAACTTCCTGCAGTGAAAGACCATCAGTTGGAAGTTTCTTTTGAAGTCAAAGATGGAAAGCGCACCGTTTATTTGAAGGAACCAGATGGAAAACTCATCCGACGGATTCTAGAAGCTGAGCTTTGGACTCTGCAAATTCTGAAAGATCCCGACTCGAAAAAAGGCCAGCTCCTCAGTAAGACAGCCTAGCCTCGTCAAAAAAACGACAACTGAATCTAAAATTTCCAGGACTCTTTGGGTGGGTCCAAGCCAACTAATTGACTCACGGTATTGTGAGTCAATTTGAGATACTAATCCTAGCTTGAGTGCATGAATTGTCAGGAGGACAGTTTGGCTGGGTTCAGAATTAATGGAATGGCAAGTGGCCTTCCACCTAACATCGTCGATCAGATCATGGAGGCTGAGCGCATTCCATTGAAGAATATGGAGACGAAAAAGGTTCAGGAGGATGACAAGCTCAAGCTCATCACTGACTTTGAAACTAAAGTTTCTGAAATCAATAAAAACCTCAATGAGCTGGTTGGAACGCGTGGATTCACCAATAAGAAACTTCTTTCTGGAGATCCGAATATCATCGATGGAACTGTAGACCCCCAGCTTTCAGGAACGGGACAATGGCAAATTGAAGTGATGCAGTTAGCACAGAAGCCAGGAGCTGTTACCAACGGTTTTCCCGACAAAGATACGACAGAGCTAGGGACGGGGTATCTTAAATTTGAAACTCCTGAAGGAACTAAAGAAGTTTACATTTCAGGTGGCAATTCGACTTTAGATTCAGTGGCGAAGCAAATCAATGCGGCCAATATTGGTCTCAGAGCCACCGTGCTCAATGATCGCTCGGACAAAGACAATCCTTACCGTCTTCTTGTCACAGGCTTAACAACCGGAAATGATAATCAAGTGAGCTTTCCCGTGGTTTACATGCTCGACGGTGATCAAGATCTCTACTTTGAGAAATCAAAACCTGCTCAAAACGCAAAAATTAAACTCGATGGATTTGAGATGGAAGTTCCTGACAATGTGGTCACGGATGTCATTCCAGGAGTTACCTTAGACTTAAAGCAAGCAGCACCTGGTCGTGAAATCCGAATCAATCTCAAAGAAGATCTTGAAGTGATTTCAGGAAAAGTAAAAGGCTTTGTGGATGCGTACAACGGTGCTCTTGGATTCATTCAAGGCCAGTCGAAACTTCAGAAGGGTCCGGATGGTCGAGAGAGATTAGGTCCTTTGGGGGGAGATAGTCTGACGAGGATGATTGAAAGTAGTCTTCGTCGGTTGCTCATTAATCCTGTTTATGGGACAGAGTCTTCAATTCAGCGAGTGAATGAACTGGGCATTGAGTTCAATCGAAATGGCACTCTGAATTTTAGTCAGGAAAAATTCAACAGTGTTCTCTCAAAGCGTCCGGGTGAGGTTGCCGCATTCTTGAGGGGTGATGGCCTGAACACCGGATTTGTTTCTCAGGTCCGCCGAGAGATCAGTAATCTCACAAACTCAGCCTTTGGTCCCTTGGGCAATCGTAAACGAAGTATTCAGCAAAAGATCAAATCTATGGATGACCGACTTGAGAACAAGGAGAAGCAACTTCAGAAGAGGGAGGAAACCCTTCGACGAACTTTTGCTGATCTTGAAAGTAAAATGTCAAAATTGAATCAACAAGGTGCTGCTCTCGCGGGCGGCCCTAAGATGGGATAAAACAGGACTTTAGAAATTAAAGAAAGGAGCCGAAGCTAAAAACGAGTATGAGCAATCCATATGCAAAGTACAAAACAAATGCGGTGATGAGTGCGAGTCGTGAGAAATTGCTTCTCATGATGTACGAAGCTGCTATCAAGTTTAATAAACTTGCAATTAAAGCTGCAGAAGAAAAGAAAATTGCAGAACGTTGCGAGAATATTGGACGGGCTTTTGACATCGTTCTGGAATTAAACAACACCCTGGACCACAAAGTGGGAGGGCCTATTGCTGCTCAGCTGGAGCAGCTCTATATGTTTATTACGGAACAGTACACCAAGGGCAATATTAGCGGGGATCCCAAGCCTTTAAAGGATGCTCTCAAAATTCTTGAGACACTCTATGAAGGTTGGGTGTAAGCCATCGACAAATTGAAAAAAGAAGAAGCAGAAAAATCGGGTAAAGCCGGATAGTCAAGATTTCCAGGATGGAAATTTTTAAAGAATGCCGAGGAGGGCACATGGCAAGGATCATCAATCTTCTGAATCAGAAGAATCATTATTTAGAAAAGTTCTATTCTTTAAATGAGACAGAAATTCTCAATCTGAATGAAGCAAAGTTTCACAATCTGGAACCTTTTTATCAGAACCGCGAATCAATTTTAGAAGTCATTCAGTATATTGATGTTCAAATCTCTGAAATTGATGAGAAAGAAGAGGCCCTTAGCATTGAGGAGCGCCGAGAGATTATTGAGCTTCTTGCGATTAAGGAAGAATACGTCAATCGAATTCTAGCGCAGGACCTCGAGATTTTGTCTTGTATCGAATCTGCAAAATCAAGTATCATTCGAGAATTACAAGACTTGAGAAAAGCGAGAAAGGCTGTGGGTAGCTATAAATCGCGAATCTCCACAAATCGAGTAGACGAAGAAATATGAAATATTTTGTAAAGACGATGAATGTAAAGAGAGGCGCACTTGGCGCCTTTCTTATTTTGGGCTCAACCATTTTCTGGGGCTGTCAGAGCCAAGAGAAAAAAGCAGCCATTGTGGCACGTCAAGGGTGGTCTGCGGACATGGCCTCATTCCAGCAGTCCATTGAAATACTCCTTCCTTTGGCTGCGGATCCCAAAAAATTTTCTGACCCTCGAAATTCCCAGCTCATTGACCGCGAGCTCGCCAATCTCACTCGAGTCTCAAAATTGGTTGAACACTCTCCGAGCATGATTGTTCGTGATCCCAGTGTGCAGTTTATTTCTTCGGCCCTGAATGATGATCTGGAAAAAACGGCGGATAGTTGGCGAAATGGGAAGTTAGAGTATGCTCGCTTTTCTGTCATGAATGTCACTTCTTACTGTATTGAGTGTCACACTCGCACTTCCACAGGTCCTGATCTGAAAAGTGAAAATTTGCGCCAGTCATTGCAATCGCTGCCTTCGATTGAAAGGGCAGAGTATTTGTTGGCTTCTCGCCAGTTTGATGCAGCTCTTGAGATTTTAGAAAAAGTACTTAAAGATTCTCGCACCATGCAAGGCGACTTTATCCTCATTGATAAAGCCATTCGCTATTCGCTAGCGATTTCTGTCAAATTTAAAAGAGATGCCAAAAAATCTCTCGAACTGGTCCGACTTGTTTTGGAGAATGAAAAAGCCCCCTTCTATCTGAAGCAAAATGCTCAAAGTTGGAAAATGGCCATTGAATCTTGGTCAAAAGAGAAAGCTCGTCCACGAAAGACAACCGGAGATATACTTGCAGAAGTTCGAGAGCTTTTAAAGAAAGCAGATGCCGCCACATCCAGTTCTATGGACAAAGGGGGGGATATCTATTATTTAAGAGCCTTGTCTGAATTGCATCTTTTAATGACCCAACAGTTACCCCCTGCGCAAATTGGAGAAACGCTGTATTTAACAGGTATTGCTTATGAAGCTGTGAAAGACCTGTCGATTTGGACTTTGCACGAGAATTACTTTGAATCCTGTATTCGCACAGTTCCCAGAACGGACTGGTCAAAAAAGTGCTATAAGCGGCTCGAAGAGTCGATTTATTTCGGCTATACCGGAAGCAGTGGAACGAATATTCCAGCGGATGTTCAAATGCGACTTCAAACGTTGCAGAAGCTCGCATTCTAAACTGTCAAAGCTTTGACTTTCGAAAGCCAGAAACAAAGTTTCTGGCTTTTTTTTTGCCGCCTAACCTAGACAAGTGTTCCCCAAATCAAAATGAATCGTCTCTGATCTGCTGACTAGGTGAATTTTTCCCGTGGCACTCAGGTTGCTCTTTTACTTGAGGTAGAAATGGAGCACTTGACATGAGTCTAGAATTTATCAATGAAAGTTATGATGGGACTATATCTTTACCAGAAACTGAAAGCCGGGAGCTCAAGGGCGCTCGCCTTTTGTTAAAGCACCGAGAACCTTCAGCTGCTTTGATGCTTGTCATTCATAGCCTAAATAAAAATTCCACTTCGGTCTCTGCTATGAGTCTTCTTGTTGAGACTCAAATTCGAATGGGGCATCGCGATCTCGCCATCAAAGCTCAAGAAATCAAAGTTTTTCAAACAGATAACTTTGAGGATCTTGTAACACTCGGTGAACTTTATTACTTGAATGGACAAGATGAATTAGCTTCGGACTGTTTTGAGCAAGCATTAGCAAAAATGATTTACTCTTCTGAGGCTCTCTTCAAAGTGTATAGATACATGGGAAACATTTTGCTGAAAGAGGGAGATATCGATAGCGCTGAAGAATTTTTCTCTAAAGCCTTCTCGATCAATCCAAAGTCCGATATTCTTCAAGTCAATTTTGGAACATTGGCGGTTCAAGTTGGAAATCTTGAGTTTGCGCAAGAAAAATTCAAAGAAGCTCTTTTTCTGAACCCAAAGAATGACAAAGCTTGGACAGGTCTTGGGTTGGTTTATCATGCTAAGGGTGACCATTTTTTAGCCATTGCAAATCTTGAGAATTCTTTTGAAATCAATTCAAGAAATCGCACCACAGTCCAGTTGCTCTCGTCCTGGTATGTTCAAGAGGGCAAACTGCAGTCAGCCATCGAAGTGGTCGAAGTGTACATGCGATATTTTGAAGATGATAAAGAGATGGCACTTTTTCAGGTGAATCTGCTTTGCCAGACGAATCAGTTCTTGGCAGCGCTCATGGAGCTTGAAAGACTTCTTCTTTGGGATCCTAAAAATGAAGAGTATTTAAGACTCTACAATGAGGTTCAGGTTTATTTATGAACTTTCATATTGAATATTTAAATGAAAAAGCCTTGTGCTCAACACGCAATCCAAAGCTAGAAGCTCAAAAGTGGATTGAGCAACAAGTCTGGGGATCACAAAATTGTATTTTGGGACTTGGGGCAGGATATCATGTGCTCGCACTCCTTAAAGAGATGGGTGAGACAAAAATTTTTGAACCCAATCATGAGCTAATCCAGAGATTCATTAAGAGAAATCCAGATTTTACCGGCGTTATCCTCTCAGAAGTTTCTGAGCTGATCTCTTGGGCACAAGAATACCCCTTTGTTCAGATTTTCAGACCTGCCTGGAATGGGCGAGAGCAAGATCTGAAAGCTGCAGAAATTCAGGCGCTCATTCTGTCGTCCCAGCAAGCGGGGATACAAGCCATGATGCTCGGACTGCCCCAGACCGCTCAACAGCTGAGCCAGTTCGATTTTGATCAATGGTATTTTTCCATCAAAAACTATAGGCCCAATCTTAGCCAAAAAAAGACAGAAGAAGATGGCTATTGGTCTTTGCTGAGAGAGTTTGTACGATGAAAATATTAGTTTTAAGTTTGCAAAGACTTGGAGATGTTCTTCAACATTTAGAACTCGTCGAGAGAATCAAAGTCAAATATCCGGATGCTGAAGTTCATCTTATGGTGAACGATACCGTGAAACTTCCTCGGGCCGTACTCAGTCAGGTGAGTCAGGTTCATCAGTTCCCAAGATCGGAGCTGCAAAAGATTCTGACTCATCGGAATGTATTTGTTTTAAGGGCGCATAAGATTTTGAAGCAACTGATCCAAAAAATAAGAGCTGAGAAGTTCACTGCTTGTTATAACTTTACACATACGCAAGCCGCCTTTGATTTCGTGGGTCTGCTGAAGGTGACTCCCACCTATGGATTGGGGGGCGACTCGGAGAATATTTGGTCATCTGTGCTCAATGAAACAACTCATCCGGTTCGAAGTCAGCTTTTTCAGATCAATGATCTCATTGCCTTCTCAACGGGCTTGGGTCAGGTCATCTCAAAAAATGTAAGGCCATTTCAAGGAAAGAAAATTCTCATCCAGCCGCTCACGAGCGATGTGAAGAAGAATTGGGGACTCGCCAACTACTCTCAGCTGTTTGAACAACTGAGCTCAAAGGGCTACCAAGTGAAGGTGATAGGCGCCGATTTTGAAAGGGCGGAGCTAGAGTCTTGGTTTAAGATAGAGGCACTTTTGATTGGAGACCTTGAGAAAGCTGTGGAGTGGATTAAGGATTCTGATTTGGTGATCAGCGGTGATACTGCGATGATTCACCTCGCTTCACTCTTTAGAGTTCAAAGTGTGGGACTTTATCTCGGCAGTGGAGACTTTTTGCAAACAGCGCCACGGTTAGTTGGCCCAGTTTTGCTGACAGGGGCTGTGGACTGTTACCCTTGTAAACACTCAGCACCGTGCACAAAGATCAAACATTTTTGCGGAGAAGCTCTTTCGCTAACGCAAGTTCTAGAAGCTGTGAATTCAGTGATGAACCAAGGAAATCCGTGCCCCTTCAAGAAAGTGGAGCGTGGATTCTTAGGTCAAATTGTTATCCGTGAAAATAGTTATTCGTCTTTCGAGAGAGAAGTTCAGCAGGTTGCTTTTAAAGAGGCCATCGATCAGGTGGAGTTTCCAGAAGTGGGAAGCTTTGCAATTCAGATCGCTGCAGCTAAATTTGTGCATCCCTCATTTTTAGATCAGTTATCCAGTCGCCTTTCCGAGCTCGCTCGACAGTCTTCAATCTTGGAAGAGCATTTGCAGCAGTTGCAACTCAGTATTTCTGATACTGAGAAATTTCGTCTATCCGCAGCAGAGATGATGACTCTTGTGAATAAATTTCAGACAGAGAACTCGACTTTAGGGTGGGATTTCTTTCCTTTGGTCGAGGTCCTTTCGAAGCGTCATTTGACCAACTTCCTGAAATTAAGAGAAATCAAACGGGCTCTAGAATTTCTGCAGAAAAGTAGAGATACTAAAGAGAGAGTTCTTTCACAGCTTTTACAGAAAGCTTTAACGAAAGAGAGTGTTAATGTCCAACAATTCTAACGGCAGCTCCAACGAACAGCTTAAAACCTATACACAAACCGCTCTCACTAGGCTTGAAAATGTGTACGAAGAAGTGCTGAAAACTCAGGGCTATAATGCCAACACAGAAAAACTCAAGCTGCTGTGCGAACTTTTAAAGGAGCAGATCAATGAAAGTATTGATCCTAGGTCTCGCTAGACTCGGCGATATCTACATGACATGGCCCGCAGTGCGGGCATTTAAGAGATTAAATCAAGATTCGGAAATCACGTATCTCACGCGCGCTCGCTTCCAAGCGGCCCTGACAGGGTTGAAAGAAGTTTCTCACGTAGAAATTTTACCCACTCAAGAAGTGGTGGAGCCGCTTTTTTCTCCGACCATTGATGTAAAGGAGTCCTTCGATCGCATGTCCAATTTTGTGGATCGATTGAAAGCTCATAGTTATGATCGTGTTTATAATCTTTCGTTTTCGCCATTCTCGAGCTACATGACCCATGCTCTGACTGCTGAAAATACACGGGTGTTTGGTTATACTCGTTTTGCAGATGGTTATTTAGCGATTCCCGATGACATTAGTGCATACTTTTATGCTCAGGTCGGAGTTCAAAGATCGAACAGATATCACCTCGCAGAGATTTTTGCGACCCAGATGGGCGTTGATTTAATCCCCCAGGATTGGAGAGTCCCAGAGAATCTGCCTGAAGTTTCAGAGACTCCTTCTATTCTGTTCCACTTGGGCGCGAGTGAAAATCATAAAGTTTTGCCTTCGGAAAAGTGGATTGCGATCATTAACCAATTGATCAAGCAAATCCCAGATTCTGTGGGATTGATTGGCTCTGCTGCGGAATCTGGCTTGGCAGATAAGATTTTGTCTTCAACACCCACTGGTAAAGTGACGAACCTGATTGGAAAAACAACTTTGCCGGAGCTTTTCTCACACATTGCTCAGGCTGACATCGTTGTTGGCTGTGATTCGGCTCCCATGCATATGGCTTCGCTCGTGGGTACTCCTTGTTTGAACATCAGTCTTCCCACGGTCAACTTTTGGGAGACAGGTCCAAGAGCACAAGGATCTTATGTTTTCAGAATACAGAAAAATGAAGACGTCCCTTCGGACATGGTGGCCCAAATTATTGTGAGGATGAGGAGTGGTGATAAGCAGGATCTGTCTGTTTACCCGGTCGTTTCAGGAACTCCTTCGTATCGGGCCCTTGCCAGTCGCGAAGCTGAATTTCAGTGGAATTTAATCCAAGCGATTTACACCGGAACCGATTTTCCTCAGACAGATAAGCCAGAGATTTTCGATGGGTTTTCCAAGCTTCAAGATATCAATGCATTCTTGTTAGAACAATTGTCTGCTTTCAGTGTCTCGAAAGATGCTTCAAAGCACGGTCCCTTCATAGATCGTGGTGAAGAGATTATTGATACGATCGCAAAGTTGGTTCCTTCATTGGCCATCTTAATTCGTTGGTACCAAGCTGAGAAAGCTCGCTTAGGTCCTGAGGACCAAGAGACTCTCATTGCGAAGACAATAAAAATTCATGAAATGCTCGACAAGGTTTGTCGCCTTTACACGGAGGCTGGGATTACTATCGGAAGGGAGAATACACCATGATGAATCAAGCTTTCTCATTGAAAGATCTAAAGTCGGAGTTCCCCTTGGTGAAGACTTATCAAGAGCTTTTCATTGCGCTGGAAGAAAAGTTGAGCAAAGAGGGGAAAGTCGTTTGCTCCTTTAGAATCAACGGACACAAAATTGACGAGAACTTTGAAAAAAAAGTTTCTGGCGCGTCCATTGAGGAAATCGACACTATCGAGGTGTTTACGCAAAATCATCAAGAGCTGATCACCAGTGTCATTCAGAACTGGATTGAGGCGATCCCAAATATGATAGAGCACAGTGATGATTTGAGCTCTGCAATTCGCAATCAGGGAATCACGGGAAAGCTTAAAGATCTTGTTCGCTTTATTGATGATGCCCAGCTATTAGTAGATTCTATTATTTCGATTTCAAACTTGTTTCCTGAAAGTCGATTAATCAAGTCGGCTGACTGGGCTGAACTTGAGACAAAAACGGCTCAGTCGATAGGCGACTGCTTAACTCATTTTCAGAGGAAAGATTTTGTAGTCCTTGCTGACGTTCTTGAGTATGATCTAGCGAGTTGTTTTCAGAATTGGGGAACTCTTTTTGAAGCACTCATTGTAGAGATGGGAAGTTATGATCAACAAATCCAAAAAGATGGTTCTTTGGCTGGGGAGTCCTCCTGCAGCTGATCTTTTTGAGATTGATCTTCCAGTCAAGTATTTGAATCAGATCGAAGAGGCTAAAAAGTTTCTGATTTCGGAGGACCCAGCAGTCATTTGTATTTCTGGGAACTTTCCTGAGTTTTTTGATTGGCTTGAACAATTGAATAGTTCTTCTGTAAAGCTCTATTGCACCTCACTGATTGACGCAGGTTTGTGGAAGAGGGCAGTAAATAGTCAGAACCTTTATAAGATATTTTCTCCAAAGATTGATGCTTTTGAACAAAAGAAGATTCTTTTTGAGGCCTTCCAGCATTACTTAGATCTCGACCTACGTAGCCAGCTTTTAAAGCAATCAAAAAAGCAACTCCGCGAGCTCGAGAGTCTCAATGAAGGACTCGAGAGAATGGTTGCTGAACGAACTCAGCATATTGAAAAATCTCAACAAGAAGAAGAAGAAAAGCTTAGCCAAGCAAGAAATTTTATGCGTCTTCTGAAAGAGTTAGTTCGAATATCCTCAGTGGAGGAGTTGCTTCTGATCTTAAGGAAAGAGTTTCGAAAATTTAATCGGGTCGGAGATCCTATTGTTCTATTGAGAATGGAGGGTGACAAGGATCAAGTGGCAGCCCTAATGAACGGGCAAGTTTTAGTGGCAGAGGATCACTTTCAGCTCATTGGAGGACAGCATTTCTCGGAGAACAATCGGCCGATGGGGCGTCAACTTGCAGAAATTCTCAAAAGACCAATTGCAAAGATAGCAACTTTTCCGTTGGGACTGAAGGCTTGCTTGATTATTGAACATAGTTTGCATGCGAAAGAGATGGATGAATTTGTTCACTTTATTGGAGATCGACTTCAAGCCATTGAAATGACAGTCGATCAGCTGTTGCTGGGTCAAACTGTGAAAAAAGATTCTTATCGATGGGAAAAAACGTTTGATGGAATTCGTGATCCCATTGCTATTATTGATGAAGATTACAATTTAATTCGTTCAAATCGGGCTTTTGTGGATCGAAGTTTTCAGAGAAAGTGTTTTGAGGTATTTGCTTCGAGAAATATTCCTTGTGAGCATTGTCCACTGCAAGATTCGTTGAAGAATGAGGAACCTCTTCATCGTGAACTTTCCATTCGACAGAGAAAGTATCTTGTTCATTCTTATCCTATTTCCTTGAAGAATGCAGAGCGAAGAACATCAGTGGTTCATCAATATGTAGATGTGACGCAGAAGCGTGAGCTCTATTTGAGAATGCTTCAAAGCGAAAAGATGGAAGCGATGGGTCTTTTGGCTGGAAATATAGCCCATGAGCTCAACAATCCACTCACTGGTTTGAGAGCTCTCAGTCAGGTATTGATTCAGGACTATAGAGGTCAGGGTCAGATTGAGCAGGATCTGACAGAGATTGAGAAAGCCACAGCTCGTTCGCAGAAAATCATCAAGAATCTTTTAGATTTTTCCCAAGGGGGAAGTCAGGAGCTAAGGCTTATTTCTGTGAGAGAGTTAATTGAAAGAACTCTTCCCATGTTAAAGACTGCTCTCAGGATGCATCGTTTAAAATTAGATCTTTTCCCAGGGGAAGACTTTATTTTGGTAGAACCGCATTTATTTCAGCAGGTCATTTTCAATTTGGTCAATAATGCCTGTCAGGCAATGAAAGAGAATGGGGTGGTGACTCTGAGAACAAGGGTTGCGGATGATCATCTGATCTTTGAAGTGAGGGATCAAGGCCCAGGGGTTCCTGAGGCCATGAAAGAACAGATTTTTGAACCTTTCTTTACGACCAAACAAGAAGGATTAGGAACTGGTTTAGGACTTTCAATATCAAAAAAGATTGTCGAGTCACTGAGTGGAAAAATTGAAGTCCAAAATGCAGAAGATTCGGGAGCTATTTTCAGAGTGACTCTCAAAAAAGGATCATGAAATGAAAAAGAAAATTCTCATTGTGGATGATGAGCCACTCGTACGAAGAAGTCTCAAAAGAGTCCTTGAGCCTGATTTTGAAGTGAGTGAAGCTAAGGACGGAGCTGAAGGGCTCGAGTTATGGAAGAGGAGCACGCATGATCTTGTGTTTCTTGATGTGCTCATGCCTGGTCTTACAGGACTGCAGGTTCTGAATGAAATGAAATCTTTGGGACCTCTGAAGTCAAAGGTTATTTTGATTTCGGCATACTCTGGTGAAGAAGATACCCAGAGCTCCGGCGCTGATTTATTTCTGCTAAAACCCTTTGATGATATCTTTCATGTTAAAATGGAAGCTCAGCGTCTTCTTAATCGGTAAGAGAGTTTTAGGATTCCTAAAATCATTTTGATACCGTCTCTCAGCACTGACACGTTCGAAGGACCAATTTCTTCTTCAAGGGCCACAGGGATTTCTACAACGGTTCCACCTTTGGTCAAGTGGATCGTGACCATCTCGAGCGAGAACAGATAGTCGTCAGCCTTACATTCAGAAATGAGGTTCCTTGCCAGATCTGTACGAATGATCGTAGATCCTTGGCTATCTCCTGGTGTTGTTCGGCCAAGAAAGAGTTTTCTAAAAATTTTTAGGGCTAATGTAGGGATTGTTCTTTTCCAGCTTCTTTTGATCTGCGACCGAGGATGATCTTTAGAGCCCAGGGCATAGGGGACGGGCTGAGGAAGATTCAGAAACGACTGCAGGTCGCTCCAGCCAAAATGCAAATCACTCGAAGAGAGAATACAATAACTTTCCTGGGCTTGTTGAATACCAAGTTTGTAGGCAGCTCCCAAGCCTTGGGTCGGGGTATGATAAATTCGAAAACTTGGATGAGACCAGGATTCAACTTGAGCCATTACTTTGGCGCTCAGTGGCGTCCCGTTATGAATGAGCAGAACTTCTCTGATGCCTTGGCCTTGAGCCTCGCGCTGTACCCGAGGAAGGATTCTTTCAAGGCGCTGATAATCCCTATGAAAGGGAATAATGAGAGAAAACATTCTTCAATTTTGCTGTTCTGTGATGAGAAAGTCTATTTGATCAAGACCTTTTTTGAATGATATCCTCGTCTCGAATTATGCATGACGGAATCGCAATTAAGAAAGTAGCTCCCTATCCCTTCAATGTTCAGATAGTAAAAGCTGAAGGGCAACCGCCATTTAATGCACAAATAGTCAAACTCACTCCTATTGGGTTTTTGATGAGGTTTGATAGGAGCCATCATTTTAAAGTTGGTGATGAACACCTGGCAGTTTTTGTCCTTCCCGTTGTGAACTTCGAGGTGAAGACCTCGGTGAGAGTGATTAAAATTTACCTCGGGCAAGAATTGCTCTTGGGTAACAGGAAACAGA
Source organism: Pseudomonadota bacterium (assembly GCA_021300175.1). Taxonomy (GTDB): domain Bacteria; phylum Bdellovibrionota; class Bdellovibrionia; order Bdellovibrionales; family Bdellovibrionaceae; genus JAJTIC01. The sequence continues at coordinate 29,421 of JAJTIC010000011.1, read as the reverse complement.
ATATCTACACTGTAGAACTGCATTTTAAATTACTCGACGGGAATGATCGAATCTCGATCGAAGATTATTTGAAAAAATCTGGACAGTACAAGTAATGCGCATCATTTCTGGAAAGTATAAAGGACAGAATCTCGTTTCTTTTCGGGCTGATCACATTCGCCCAACGACAGATCGGGTCAAAGAATCGATGTTTAACATCATTCAAGCTTCAATTCCTGAGGCCAGGGTCCTTGATCTTTTCTCTGGAACCGGATCTTTAGGGATTGAAGCTCTTTCTCGTGGTGCAAGCTCAGTACTTTTTGTTGAGAAGAATAAAAGGTCGATTGCAATTTTGGAAAAGAACTTAGCAAAACTCAAAGTCTCGGAGCCCTTTCAAATATTAAATAGAGATGTTCTTTCTTTTTTGACGGACTACTCGGGAGAACCGTTCGAAGTTGTTTTTGCGGATCCTCCTTTCACCGAACAGATGGCTCATGATGTCATTTTGGCTGCTGATCAGTCACGGGCTTTGGGGGATAGTACTATTTTTCTGATTGAATCGGGGCGCCGAGAGAAAGTTCTCGATGATTATCCTGCACTTACAAGATATGATGTTCGAGAATTTGGTGATAAGTATCTGTCCTTTTTTCGACGTAAAGGATAAAGCATGCGAGCGGTTTATCCCGGAAGTTTTGATCCGATTCATCTTGGTCACATTGATGTGATCGAGAGAATGTCCAAGCGCTTCGATGAAGTCATCGTGTTGATTTCTCATTCGGGCGAAAAGTCACAGTTGTTCACCCCTCAAGAGCGAAAAAATCTCATTGAGGTTTCTCTCGCTCACATAAAAAATATCAAAGTAGACATTCATTCCGGACTGACTGTTGATTATTTAAAACAAAATGGAATTTCTACGATCGTGCGGGGTTTGCGGGCTGTGGTTGATTTTGAGTACGAAATGACCATGGCCAGTATGAATCGAAAATTGAATTCCGACATCGAAACGCTTCTCATGTTTGCTTCCCCCGACAGATATTACATCTCGTCGCGCGGGGTAAAAGAAGTGGCTAAATTCGGAGGAGATTTGGATTCTCTGGTGACCTCAAATGTAATTCATGCACTTCGCCAAAAATTGGGACAGACCTTATGAAGCTTTCTTTGCGCGCCCAAAGTTTAAAACCTTCCCCCACTCTGGCCTTGGCCTCAAAAGCGAAAGAGCTTCAGGCGCAGGGAAAAGATGTGATTTCGCTCACGGTGGGAGAGCCAGATTGGGATACCTTTGTTCCCGGAAAGGAAGCGGGGATTAAGGCCATTCAGGCTGGTTTTACGAAGTACACTGCAGCAGCAGGGATTCCTGAGCTCCGTGCTCGGGTGGCTCAGATGACAACTGAGCAATTGGGTGTGACTTACCAGCCTAACCAAATTGTGGTCGGTGCCGGCGCCAAGTTCATGATTTATTCCTCCCTTCAGTTGATTCTCAATCCGGGCGATGAGGTTTTAGTGCCCACACCGTATTGGGTGAGCTATCCCACGATGGTAGAGTTAGCCGGTGGTGTTGCTAAAATTGTTGAAACATCTGCGGCGAATAATTTCAAATTGCAGCCACAAGATCTTGAGAGCACAGTCACACCGCGAACAAGAGCTTTGATTCTGTGTTCTCCGTCAAATCCAACGGGGATTTTGTACTCGACTGAGGAGCTTCGAGCTCTTGCGAAAGCACTTTTAAAGTATCCTGAATTATGGATTTTGTCGGATGATATCTACAACCGATTATTGTGGACTGGCGATCGAATTGCTCCTCATTTGTTGCATGTGGCTCCTGAATTACAAAGTCGGATGATTGCCATTAACGGAGCGTCTAAGGCCTATGCAATGACAGGCTGGAGAGTAGGCTGGTCTGCGACGCCGACAGTTCTTGCTCAAGCGCTCTCTGATTTTATGTCACAGACAACATCCAATGTTTCGAGCATCTCCCAGAAAGCAGCTTTAGCGTCCATCGAAAAATGTGAGCCTGAAATTTTGAAAATACAAACGGAGCTCGAGTCTCGCTATCGATTTTGCGAAGCAGAGCTCAGCAAACTGACTTATTTCCGCTTGGTTCGCTCTCAAGGAGCTTTCTATTTGTGGGTGGACATTCGATCGCTGCTAGGAAAAACTCTTAAAGGTCGCTCCCTTCAAACATCGAAAGATCTTGCAGAAGTGCTTTTGCAAGACTTTCTTGTAGCCACAGTTCCCGGGGCTGAATTTGGCAGTGAAGGTTATTTGAGATTGAGTTTTGCGGCTTCTCGTTCTGAGCTTTCGAAAGCTTTTCAAAGGTTTAAAGACTTTGAGAGTCAACTCAGTTGAAATATTTCTCAAGCCCATTGTCTAGTTTCGTCTTGCGATCCTCTCTCAAGTTGAGTGGAGCTTAAGCTCCTTCTAAAATAAAAATTGGACTTCCAGGATGGAGGCTGACGTGACTTTTTGGACTCTTATTCAGATCTTTTTGTTTTTTGCCCAAACAACAGCTCTTTGCTTTTTATGGATCAAGCTCAATCGGCCGCAAAAAGATGACCCTCGACTCAGCAAAGGCCTTCAACTCTTGCAAAGCAAAATTTCAGTCCTTGAAGATCTCTCAGATCGCATTGAAATCCAAGTCGAGCAGCTCAATCAACTGATGGAAGCAAAAATCAAAGATGTTCAGTCTCATTTGTTGTTGGCAGATAAGCATGTTCAAAAAATCGAAGCGTCGATGTCTAAAAGCATGGAAGTGGCCAAGATATTTCAAGACCGTATTCCTCATCAGGAAATCATCGAACGTCAGAACACGATTAAGTATGTCAAAGCGGCTCGTATGGCCCATGCCGGAGTGTCTATTGAAGAGATCTGCCAAACAGTGGATTTGACTCGTGGGGAAGTGGAAATGATCGCCAAGGTGAACCGCGAGCAACTTCAGTTTGCCGAGGATTCCCTCCCGGCTTGGGTGAATGACACTCCCGCGGAAGCAGCGCCTCAATTCATTCCACCGATCGTGAAAGCTGAGCCCCGTGCAGAAAAATTGCAGGACAAGCTTTCTGAACTGGGACAAAAATTTCGTCAGGCCATGGTGAATCCCGCTCCAGCAGCCGCCACCACGAATCCTCAGTTAGTGACGACAACAGTGCCTACGAAGGATCTCGGTGTCAGAAAAGTTGTCTTTCCAAGAATTGAAGTGAATAAGGCGCCTACAGGCCTGCTATGAAACTTGAGTTTAAAAAGGGTCAGCGAATTCGAGTGTCAGTGATTGAACTTCAAACCGGCAATGACCTTTTAGTTTCTTTTCAGGGAAACCTCATGCTTGTTCATAATGATAGCGGAAAGAAATTTGCAGTGAACGATCAAATGATTTTGATTGTTGCTTCCATCAATCCTTTGATCTTGAAATTCGAGTCGAAAAGCTCTCTCGACGTTTCTGTCTAGTTTACTTCGTGCTCTCTTTCACAAACATGGTCATGTTGTACTTCACGATGCTGTCAGTTTTGACGACCTGGCCTTGATAAGTCCACTGAAGTTCCCCAAAAGCTCCCATTTTTGCTTCAAGAAGAACCTCTTCCATCATCGACTGTGTGGCCGAAGCAGCAGCTGTGGGGATTTGAGAGGGAATGTACTGAGGACCAATAAAGTTAAATCGAATTGAAATAACACCAGGCTCTTTGACGGAGAAAATCATCTTGTAACCATTACGAAAAAGCATGAAATCAGAAACAGTCTTTGCAATCCCGTAGATTTTTATGCGCCCTAAAGCTGAAGTTTTCAATTCATTAAAAGCTGTCGCAGAATCAACAAACTGATTCTTCAAATCTTGGAGCATTTTCAAAGTCTCTTGCTGGAGGCTTTTTCGGGGGTCTAAACCTGTCGACATATCGACCATGCCAATATCTTCCATTTGCTCTTCGGCTTTGACCAATTCGCGAATCCAAGACAGACGTTCAGAGATCTTTTCCATAAGGCCCTCCAACCCTAAGTCTTGAAGACCCCTTGAAAAGTGTCAAGAACTAAAGCTGAATCCCAAGCAGGGCGGTATTTTGCTCCGACAAACGATCGCTAAAACCCTTGTAGAGCCCGAGAAAGCCCGTAAGGCCAAAGTGATAACCGACCGTCATATCCATTTTTACTTCAAGGCCCCCCGATTCGAAGGTTCCCCACTTCTTCCACCTTTGGTAAGTTTCACTTTTGTCGTAGATAAAACCATCTAAAGACAAACTATCTGCGACGACAGCTCCGTGAATCCTCTTCAAAAAAACAGGCGCCGTGCCAAAGCCACGATTTAATTTTTTAAGGGGGAAGCGATACTCCAAAGAAGTATTCAAATAGCTTTTCGCAAGAAAAGCACCATTCAGGTAACCCCTCATGAGGGGGAAGGGATTCGGGAGGGTCGCAAAAGAGTTGAGTCCCACAGTGGGTTGAGCTTCAGCGACACTGACTGCTTGATCGATGTACTGGCCTTGATGCCGCAAATGAATCACATGATGCTCAGGAAGTCCTTTTGACCAAAAGGTCATTCCAAGCCATTGACCTCGATTGAAGGAAGTGGCTGTGCCGCTATCCAAAAAGTGAGTTCCTTTGACCAGGGCCCCCCATCCTGATTCCGGAGAAATTTGATCTCCGCTTTGACTGTAGTTCAGATAAGAAATTTCAAAATAGGGTCCAAATTGGTGTGTTTTGTTAGCGCTGAGAAGAAATTCCCGTTGTCCCCACTCCCATCCGAATCCAGCGAAGAGATCCTTGGACAGTGAAGTGATCTGCCATTTAAGTTCGGTGCTTTGAGTTTTCTCTTCATACTTGAGATTCGATGTCGGCAGTTGCGCTCGCAAATCGAGGAGCTTTGTCGTCCAAATCGGGATCCAGCTATGGTTTTGATATTGAAAAAGATAAGAAGTGTCATTGACTGCATCATCATACAGAGCCTGCAAGTTGTAAGAATGCTTTCCTAGGGGGTCTTGAGCTGAAGTTGAAAATCCAGCAGTTGTTCCTTGGCTACTGGTATTCAGAGATGGAATCCAGTACCGAGGAATCAAGTAACTTCCACTCCCATACTCCTCGGGTTTTGGGAGATGAAAGTTTTCTGTGGACGCTTTCACCGCAGGATATCTGTCTTGAAAAAGAGGTTCAATCTTGGGGAGTTCTGAAGTTTCAGCCGGCAGTGGCCGGAGTTGCGCAAGCTTGAGTCCTTCAGAGGTGAGCGTGCTCACAAAAAGATTGGCTTCGGATTCGGGAGCCAAATGCATCACTGCGGTGCTGACATGCGAGACGGGGCGAGCTGACTGAAGATCTGCTGATCGATAAACATTGGCCACTCCATTTTTAGCGGAGACAAAAAATAACTCCGATTTGAAGACAGTCAAATTTTTAAGATCTGTCCAGCCCTTCAGGGATGGGGTTTCTGTGTTATTAACAGCATGAAAGTGCACCAGCTGTTCGGCTCCTTGAACTCTTCGTAGGAATAAAACTTCTTGATCTTTCCAAGCTGCAGGGGAAGACAGTCTTTGTCCAAGGAGACCTTCAACTTTTCGATGGATTTGCTTGGTCTCGAGGTCCACTTGAACAAGGTGAGTCTTTCCTCCTTCGAGCTCAATCGCCCAAAGAGATTTTCCATCAAGGCCGACTTGTGGCTCTCGCAGTCGAGCTCCTTGAGTGAGAGGTTTGCTCTTTTTCGTGCTCAAATCATAATAATACAAATCAGAGCTCTCTTGAAATTGATGAATCTCTGAAACTTTATCGAAGTAGAAACCTAAAGAGTCTCTTCGCCAAGAAATAGTCTGAATGGTTCCTCCAGGAGGTCCATCTGGGGTTGGTCCCTTTAATGACTCGGATTCAAGGATTTGAGATTCGAGAGCTTCTTGAGAGCGTGAAAAATCAAATTCATCATTGATTGTGGCTCTGGTGAGGATCCGTACTTCTCGTTTCAGGGCGGAATTGCGCACGACAAAAGCCAGCTTCAAGCGATCAGGGCTGAGACTTGGGTTGAAAGATTCGACTTCGTTGATGTTTTGGAGCAAGGGTTGTGTGAAGGGTCTTTGATTCAAGACCTCCAGCTGTGCTTTGATTTTTGGACTCAAATTATTCTGAGTCTCAGCCCAAAGGGCCTCATAGTTTTTGCCTTTGAGTTCATAAATCGGGGCATCAATAAAATACGGAACTCGCCCCCCCTGAAGCCAGTGAATTTTTTCAACAATGTCGATGTTTTCATTCTGCAAAAGCTCACTCCAAAGCAGAGACCCATAAAGGTAAGGACGAGCTCCAAATGGCCAGGAAGTCATTGTGCTTTCGTTGATTTCTGCAGAGGGGATTCGTCCCCAGACATTTTCCAAATACAAGCTTCTGAGCGATGCATCAGTCTGAGAGCTCCTCAGTCGACCAAAGTTAGAAAGGCGAGTTTCCATTTCAACGGCCACTCCTTCGAGCCACCAACGAGGCATCAGCAGGTTCGGAGTAATGATGGATCCAAAAGCGGTGTGGAGTCCTTTCATGACCCCACGTCGATGCTCAAAGCTTAAGATATGAGTGAGTTCGTGAACCAGCAGCTCATATTCCCAGTCGCCATAGTCACCGATGCTTTCAGAAGCCAGAGGGTACACGGGAAACACCATCATGAGAGGGTATGGAAAAGCTGTGGCAAATCCATTCGTGAGATCTGTGCGATCGTTAATCACGAGTGTGAGTCTCTTTGGAAAGCGAGAAAAAATGGGGCGTAGTGCTTGATCTGCTTGCAGGAGCTTTTGAGCGTAGAGCTCTGCTAAGGCCTGCTGTCTTGCATCAAAAACCACATCGTAATTTTCCAGACGAAAGACTTTCCAAGAGATGCTGGGATCGACTTGTGCGAAGGAATTCATCGAAAAAAAGAGAGTCAAAGCAATGAGCCAATTCATAGAATATGTTTTCCTTTAAGAATTTATTGGAACATGACTCTATTCAATCACAAAGGTTTGACAAAGTGCCATGCCTCTTTTCAGAATGGTCAAGTACGATTTTAACACCTACGGAGGATCAACCTATGAAAAAGACTTGGAATTTATCCCGCTTAGCCCTCTTGGCAGTCACTTTGGTGGCAGTTGCGGCTTGTACTTCTAAGAAGAAATCTGAAGATATCACTTCACCCGATGGAGGCGCCCCTCAAATTGATTCGACTCCAATGGGCTTCAATGCGTCTGGAAGCGACAGTGGCCAGTTTGAAGGTCTTTCCTCTATCAATTTTGAATATGACAAGTCAAATTTGACCTCGGAAGCCCGCAAAAAAATTCAAGGTAACGTTGCGTGGATGAAAGCGAATCCCGGCAACTTGCAAATTGAAGGACATTGTGATGCTCGCGGATCTATTGAGTACAACTTGTCTTTGGGTGAGCGTCGTGCAAAGTCGGTGAAGGATTACATGGTGAGCCTGGGTATTCCTGCGGCGCGCTTGAGCATCATTTCCTATGGTAAAGAGAAACCTCTTTCAAATGGTGATTCTGAAGAAGATCACGCTCGAAATCGCCGAGCTAACTTTTTGCCTCTTGGAAACTAAAGAATGAATTTGAGAAAGTCTTTCTCAGTGAAGAGCACGGCCATGGTCGTGCTCTTTTTATTTGTGGCAGGTTGTGTAACAGCACCAGCCCCTATCGAAGAGTGGACTTTGGCTCGCGCAGCCATTGAAGCTGCAAAGTCGGTGGAGGCGGCTCGCCACTCACCAGGTTTTTGGCACCAGGCGGAAGAGTCTTACCGCCGAGCTCGAATTCTTTATGAAGAAAGAGAATTTGAAAAAGCAAAAATGGAATTTTATAAAGCTCGAGTCGCCGCCGAAAGAGCAGAGAATTCGGCACGTCTGATTCGTCTCAGAAATGGAGAAGTCTTATGAGAAAATTATTTCTTTTGTTGGGTGTTTTAGCTCTCACCGGTTGTGAAACTTTAGTGACTCGTTCTGAAGTTCGGGAAGTCGAATCGAAGCGGCAGATGCAAGAACAGGTGTCCACTCTTCAAAAAACCACAGCCGACGTGAATAATCGATTTTCAGAGATCGAGTCAGATTTGCGTCAAGTGAACGGGCGCGTCGAAGTGATCGAGAACAAATTGAACTTTTCTTCACGGGTCCAAGCTGATTCCTCAATTGAGCAGAATAAGAAGATTCTGCTTCTTCAGGAAGAAATGACTCGTGTTGAAGCTCAGATTCAGTCGATGCAAGCGGATCTTCAAGGACTCCGTCAAGCTGTTGAAGCAGCCCTCAGCGCGGCACCTAAGTCGGAAATTACGTCGAGCTCTAAGAAGAATCCTTTTCAAATTGGTGAAGATGAATTCAATCAAAAACAGTGGAAACAAGCGATTTTGAGTTATCAAAAGTACCGGGATACTTATCCCCGTGGGAAAAGCTTTGCGGAAGCAACATACAAGATCGGTGTTTGTTTTCAGGAACTGAAAATGAATGATGAAGCACGAACTTTCTACGAAGAAGTTATTGCCAAGTTTCCGAAGAGCAACGAAGCCAAGAAAGCTCAAGCTCGTCTGAAAAATTTGAAAAAGTGATGAAACAGATATTGGCCATTGAAACGAGTTGTGATGATACTTCGGTGGCCGTGGTGGGCCTTCGTGGCTATGTTCACTCTGTTGTTTCCATGAACCAAGATAAGGCCCATGCTCCTTTTGGTGGTATCGTCCCTGAAATCGCTGGCAGAAATCACACAGAATTTCTTTTGCCATTGATTGAGCAAGCTCTCGAGCAGGCTCAGCAGCCTTGGTCTGAGATCCATGGAGTTGCTGTCACGAACCGCCCTGGCCTTATTGGTTCTTTGATTGTGGGTCTTGTGACAGCCAAGTCCATTTCTCAGGCTCGCGGAATTCCTCTGATTGGAGTCAATCATTTGGAAGGTCATTTGCTGGCTCCATTTTTGCGAGATCAAGACTATGCTCCACCCGAGGATTTTGATTTTCCCTATGTGGGTTTGGCAGTGAGCGGCGGTCATACCACTTTGTATCATGTTCCTCAGTGGGGCAGATACGAAGTCCTTGGAGCCACTCTTGACGATGCTGCCGGCGAAGCTTTTGATAAATTTGCAAAATCCTTAGGGCTTGGTTGGCCAGGCGGTGCCAAAGTCGACCAATTAGCAAAGCTCGGGGATGCCAAGGCATTTGATTTTCCGCGCTCGATGATTCATGAGGATCATTTGCAGATGAGCTTTTCAGGTTTGAAGTCTTCGGCCCAAAGAAAAGTGGAAAGTCTTTCTCCTCAAGAAATTGAAACAAATAAAAGCCACCTCTGTGCCAGCTTTCAAGAAGCGATCGTGGATGTTTTGATTGATCGTCTTTCAAAGGCACAAAAAATGCTAAAGATAAAAAAAGCGGTGATCACGGGGGGAGTGAGTGCTAATTCGCGCCTTAGAGAAAGAGGTCTGCAGTGGGCCGAGAGAGCTGGAGTGCAGTTGGTGATACCACCGCTGAGATATTGCACAGACAACGCGGCGATGATTGGCTATGCAGGTCTTCTTAGATTGCAAGCGGGGGAGTCTCATGCCTTGAATTTAGGCCCGAGTCCCGCCTCTTATCCCAGTGACTTTGTGGGTGAGAATCGATGACTGCAAAACAGTATCTTGATTCAGTTCTTACAGAGCTGCAAATTGAAGCTAAAAAATCTTTAGGGCAGAACTTTCTCGTCAGTGACCACGTCATCGATAAAATTATTCAGCGGGCAAAAGGTTTTAATGCTAAAAATTTGATTGAGATCGGGCCGGGCCCCGGAGCGCTCACTCGATTTCTTAAAGATTTTCCCGTGGAATTCCAAGTGGTGGAATTGGACCGAGTGCTGGCAGAGTATTGGCGAAATAAAGGTCTTCAGGTTCTTGAAGTCGATGCTCTGCAAGCAGACTGGTCTACACTGATTCCAAATACACAAACTTTGCTTGTGAGTAATCTGCCTTATCAGATTTCTTCGAGTTTGGTGATTGAGCGTTGTTTAGATCCTCATCGTTTGATGGGAATGGTTCTCATGTTTCAAAAGGAAGTTGCTCAAAGGATCAAAGCCATTCCGGACCAAGATGGTTATGGGATGCTCAGTGTGATAGCACAGACGTATTGGAAAGTGGACTTTTTGTTGGAAGCAAGCTCCCATGATTTTTCGCCGCCACCGAAAGTGGCGAGCCGTGTTTTGGTCTTTCAAAGACTGGAGAGTGACCTTCCTGATCCACGGTTGTTTCTCAAATGGGTTAAAGCGGCTTTTTTACATCCTCGAAAGCTTTTAGCTTCGAATATGGCGGCAGGTCAGGCGAAAGTTTCGAAAGCGAAAGTAAGTGAATGGCTGGTCTCTCGGGGCTTCTCTGAAAAGGCTCGGCCTGGGGAGCTCTCTGTGAAAGATTACATCGATTTTTTCCGAAGTTTCCAGTAGAACTGGTTTATGGGAATCCAAATTATCTCTGAAAATAGAAAAGCTTGGCACGAGTACGAGATCATTGAAAAGTATGAAGCTGGTCTCGTTCTGATGGGTTCTGAAGTGAAAAGCTTGCGAGCCAAGCAAGTGAGCTTGAAGGATTCGTATTTATCATTTCGTGGTGATGAAGCTTATCTGCAAAACGCCCACATCGCAGAGTACAAGCAGAGTTCTCAGTTCACTCACGAGCCAGAAAGGCTCAGGAAAGTTCTTTTGAATCGCTCTGAATTGAATGAAATTTATGGAGCCCTCCGCGAAAAGGGACTCACTTGTGTGCCATTAAAAATTTATTTCAAAGAGGGCCGTGCCAAGGTGGAATTGGCCCTCGTTAAAGGTAAGAAGCAGCACGATAAGCGGGAAGCGATTAAGAAGCGCGACGTTGCTCTCGAGATGAAGAAGTCTCTTCAGCGGAATAAACGGGGTTAGGATCTGTTCCGAGGAGCTGTTTTTTGGTTTCAATCAAATAGCGCCAGGCTTGGTAAGAATCCCGGTTAGTAGGATCCACCATGATTTTCTCAAGGAGTTCAATCTCTTGTTGAGTTTGAGCTTTGAGGGTTCGGTAGAAATAGGAGTACGTATTTGAAAGCGACCGGAACTCATCTGTTTTTCGTGTTTGAAAGTCTTCACTCTTCCAATTTCCCAGTGTCACTTCCCGCATGTGCTTTTCAATCGCCATCAGTGGGCCAATCACACTGTCAGTAATTCTGAGTGAGGTCCAGACCCCGATCACAAGGATCGCAAAGAAACTCAAGAGGAGGACACCAAAGAGCCAAACTCGCTCTTGATCTAGATGAGAAATGAGTTCGGGAGCGGTGTCAAAGGCGAGGCTTTGAAAGATCTGGTAGTTCTGTTGGATTAAGTACCAAACTGGAATTGCGAACACTAAAAAGGAGCCGCCCAAAGCCAGGGTCATATAAGTGAGGTATTTACTTTGAAAAGATTGGAAAGCTCGACGATGGATTTTTGAGAGTGGAGCTCGATGAGGCGCTTTGCCATCCACTGGACTATTCTTCTTTTCGGAAAATCTTCTGCCGTAAACCATAGGATTCTTATCGAGCGTTTGATCTTTTTCTTGAACGAAACTATCCTATTTTGAGACCAACAGAGGGGGCAGGATGAGATATCTTCTGACATTAATGATAGCGTACGGTCTAGCAGCTTGTCAGTCCTCTGGACCAACGTCGAATCAATACCGCCCAGCCGATGAGTCGCGGCCTCTCGTTGACTCAAAATACAGTTTGTCCGCGGATCGAGCAGAACTTGCAGAGCTGAGAAAAGAAATTCCGGAAAGCACTCGTGAGCAAAATGATGAGATTGCTTTTGTTTTAGGTCTCATGGCGAAATCCACAAAACCACCGAGCGAGATTCGTAGCCAGTTCAACGGAATTGTTAGGAAGAAGCGGGATCAGTTTGATAAAGACATTCGCAAAGAAAGAGAAGTATTCACTTCTGGCGAACGAAAAAAGCGAGATTCTTTTTTGAAAGCTTTGAATGAGGAAAGAGCTGAAGCTCTCAAAGCAAAGCCCAGCCGTGAAAGAAGAGCTGAAATCCTGAAAGACATTGACCAGAAGCGAGCAGAGTTCTTTTCGGTGGAGCGTGATCGCAGAAATGATTTTGAATCTGATGTTCGAGAGCGAAGAAAGAATTTCGAGGACTATGTTCGTGCTAAAACGAATGAATTCAATCAAGAAGTCAATACTTACTCAAAAAATTACGATCGTCTTAAAAAAGAAGAGCAAGACAAAAAATCTCAAAAAACAGTTCCTCGAAGTGAAGAGCCGTATCAATCCATCACAGAAGTTTCACAAGAACTAGAGTCGCTGGAGCGGGAACTACAAAGATTTCAAGCTGTTCCTGGAACACCACTGCGCTCTGGGACTAAGAGCGAGTAAAAAATTCTCTGTACAAATCCATCACCAAAGCAGCAATCCTGTTCTTTTGCTTTGTTGTTTGGCTCACAAATTGAAGCCCACAGATCTGCAGTCCCTTTTGTGTGGGATCTGGCCTTTGATGTTTGATCATAGAAATAAACTCAATGGGGGCTCGATCAGGAAGAAACAGATGTCCTCGAAGTTCATCATGGACAGCTAGAGGATACTTGGTGATATCCACAGAAACACGGCAGCCGCCAGCACTGAGGTCAGACAGGGGTGTTGAGAACTTCAAGGCTTTGCCATTGCAGTGGGTGTTTTCAAGAAGAGCTGAGTAGCCAGCCGGAATTTTTAATCGATAATCCTCTCTTCGCTGCAAATGAAAAATAGGATTCTCGATAGTGAACATCAGAGACTCATTACTCAAGTCATAATTTGAGGAGAAATAATACTTTTCGCCGCCCAAGAAGAAACTTGCAATCAAATGACCTTGTAAAGGAAGTGGTCCTGTAGCGCCCACAAGGTGGCAAATAAATTTACGATTAATAATATCGTACGCTTTCATAACAAATAACTCAGCTGAAGGATCTGGAAGTTTGGCTTGAACTTCACCGCGAATACGAATGAGATCTAAAAGGATTCGGACCTTTTCGGTCTCGTCACTAATCTTTGTAAAGATGTCTGAGCTAGGTGCTGTCATCTGATTTAATTCTTAGTGAACTTGCTCAAGATGTAAACATTTTATTTGCGATGGAAACTGGCGCTGACGGCGGCTCCGAACAAGATGACGTACCAGATGAGAAGAATCCAAATGAGCAGCGCTGGGATAGCAGCGATCGAACCATAAAGCTTGTTGTAATTGAAGAACTTTTGAGTCAAATACTGAAAGGAGCCAGTCACGAGGAAGAGGCCTCCAAGGCCAACAAAAGTTCCCATCCAAGCACTGAGCGCACTCACTTTGGCGTGAGGAATGACTTTATAGAGACAGTACAAAACAGCTCCGAGAATCACCATCTGCAGTGTGCCGCTGCTCACTGCGGAAAGCGCTGGAATTGAAGACTTCACCGAGATCAGAGCCACCATCAACGCAAGAATAAATGGAAATGCCATCAAAAGAATCCAATAAAGAAAGAGTCTTTTGTGCAGAGGACGTCGACCTTGACTGTTCCAGATTCGGTTGATCGCATTGTCCACTTCAGACACAAGGAGCAGTGAAGTGAGAACTAAGCCCATGGCTCCCCAGCTTCCAATTTTACCCTGCTGTATTTTATTAAAGGCTCTTTTGACGATCCAAACTCCGTCCGCACCTGCAGGGCCTTGAAAATAAGAAAGAATAAATCCTTCAACTTTGGGATAAAGCAATTCTAAGCCCTGTAAGGAGTTGATCAAGGAAAGAGCAACCGCAAAAAAGGGAACTATCGAGAGAATCGTTGTGAACGAGAGGGAGGAGGCCACAACTTGCAGGTCGCCAGAAGAAATCAAGCTCCACAATTTTTTGACTGGTTTCATAGTCATTATGATGGGTTGGGCTCTCATCCACTGTCAAGAGCATGGTGGGGCTCTTGGGCTTGTAGTTGGGCTTGTAGTTGAGGTACCGGTCACCTCGAAGCTTGTACTCGAATTGGCAGCTTACTGAGAGAAATGCCAGCGAGGGTATCGGTCACTTTGCTATGGAGTGAAAGTATGTCAAGGGTCTCGGTCTCCTTGTGTTGCAAAGGAAGCTGCTTTCTTCGATTTTAAACGATAGAGAAATTCATTGAATCGCTTCAAGTAAAACTTTCGCTCACTATACCCCAGCTCTCGCTCACGATGATTTCCTTCGAAATATCCTTTCAGACTGAGTTCTTCAAAGCTAGAAACGAGGATTCTTGTAAACACCAGCCCATCCCAAAACCTGCCAAACGCCTTGCCTTTGCGGGCGCCCGTCATCTTTCGAGCTAAAGTCCCAGCAAAGCTCTTCAAAAACTGCCCAAAGCGATGCCGGTCTTTGAATCTCACTTTCAAGTGGAGATGGTTCCCCATGTTCACAAAGTCCTGAATGTCCACGAAAAACTTCCTGGATTTTTCTTTCAGGAGGTGAGCAATCAACAGTTTGTGAGTATAGAAAGACAGCGAACCTTTGGCTTTACTCGACTTAAAAACAACATGATGAACTTTTCCAGGCAAGAGAGGTCGACGAATCTTTCTTCTTTTTCTGAGCTTCTCTCCACCAAAGCTTCGAGCTTTGATCTGATTGAGAGGAATACGCTGACCTTCGGCGGAAACAAGAAATTGCTGTTTCATCAAGGGCAATATAATAATACTGATCAGAAAAAGCAAGAAATTGTTTCCAAACCCCTGAAAAATAAAATCAAAATGAACCTTAGTTCGAATCTCAAATTAACCTGAGATCACATCGATGATCAGATCAATATTTCACTCGAAATATAACCTCCTAAATCAATATAGAAGTCGAAGCCTTGATGAGCAATCGCCAGAGCGACCAAAGAGAAAACAAAGAGCGACCAAAGAGAAAACAAAGAGAAAACAAAGAGCGACCAAAGAGAAATCGCAGACAATTCAGTGACGCGTGGACAATAGAAGTAAAATGCCTCTTTGGCCAAAGGCGTGCCCAGCGAGGGCTCACTGTCTAAGTTTTACTCAGGGAGAGGCCCTGAGCTTCGATCTAATCTGACTTGAACAGGTGCACTTCTTGAACGACTAAACTCTGGTTAAGGAGTCAATATGGTCTCCATCAAGAGGGCAATCGGTTGCTTCGGTTTTATTTTATTAGCACAAAATGGCTTTGCGGCTGCGCCGAAGGCTGTCATCAAGTCGCGCTGTGAAGCTGTCTACAGATCAAAGAGCGAGTCCTCTTACTTGAGGCTTCACCAGAACACAGCCAAATTGAGATTTGCCATGGACAATTTGCTGGTGGGATCTATCAGTGATGGAAGTCTTTCGACAGGATCCACTGTTTTCTTCTTCCCTCAAGGAGCTGGTGCGAGCTTTGATTCCCGAGGTGGATCTGTAGCCTCTGTGGAAACTACTTTATTGGCCGAGGGAAGTTACACCAATGTGATTGATGCTGTGATTTTCTCGGGAGGGTCAACTATGGGTCTTGCCGCTGCCGATGGGGTCAGAGAGGTGATTTACAAATCTCGCTCTCAAGGGGCGAGTGCATTTGATGCAATTCCCTCGGTCCCAGGTGCTGTTGTTTATGATTTTGGAGGTCGACCCTACCGTGGTCAGAGACAGCTCGTTTATCCCTCCAAAGAAATGGGACGAAAACTCATGGAGCATCTTTCAAGTTCAGAATTTATTCTCGGTAAAGCTGGTGCCGGGACTTCTACGACGGCGAACAAAGTGGGTGATCTGATTTGGGGTGGGCAAGGAGCTGCATTTATTGAAATGCCTTGGGGTAAAGTGTTTGTCGCAGTTATTCTGAACCCTGTGGGTAATGTGAGCGTGAACGGAATTCCGTCTATTCGCGAACACCGAGAATTTGAGCCAGTTAGTCCTGGTAAGAACACGACACTTTCCATTGTGGTCACTGATGTGGCTTTGGATCGCAACCAGCTCAAGAGATTAGCGACTATGGTTCATACGTCGATGGCCCGCATGATTCATCCTTTTCATACTTATTCAGATGGCGATATTCAGTTTGCAGTTTCTAATGGTGACCGTCCTATTCCAGTCATGGAAAACCGCGATTTTGAATTTGAACTTTCTGTTGTGGCTTCGGATTTAATGGCCAAGGCAATTCAGCGTGCAGCCACGACGGCTAATGGAGTAAAAGGTGACTAACAAGTTTTCCTTTCTCTTGAGTCTTTCTCTTTTTGCGTCTTCGACAGCTTTAGCTGTTCAGTGTTTGAATGTGCATGAATTCAGTAAATTGAAAGTGGCTGTGGTTCAGTACCCTATTGTCGAAAACCTTACCGATGCTCAGTTTTACCGAAAAGTAGAAAAGTACGTGAGAGATTCTAAGAAAGCGGGACACGATCTTGTGGTTCTTCCCGAGCTTATTAGCTTGGATCTCATTAAGAATCCGAGCGATCTTCCTTATCAAGTTCAACTTCGTCGGGTTGCTGGAGAAGTCACTCCAGAACTTTTTCGGAGAGCCGAAGTGCTTGCAAAGGAACTTCAAATTTCAATTCTGATGGGATCTTCTCCTCGCTTTCAGGGCCAGGATATTGTGAATACTGCAATGCTAGTGCTCCCAGACGGTAAAAAAATTATGCAGGATAAAGTCTACTTAACACCAGACGAAGTTGAGTGGGGCTGGAAAGGTGGGACTCAGATTAAAGTTTTTGATGTTCCTTGGGGTCGCACAGCGATTTTGATTTGTCATGATTGTGAGTTTCCTGTGCTGTCTATGCAAATGGCGAAGTACAAACCGGAAGTAATTCTTGTTCCTTCCATGACAGGTGATCGCTCGGGCTTGCACCGAGTGCAATGGACGGCTCAAGCCAGAGCCATTGAACATTATGCTTATGTGATCCATACCGGAACAACTCAAGGGGGGCGTGAAGCTTATTTTGGACAAGCGTCTATCATCACACCTCAAGAGCCAGTTTTTCCAACGACAGTGATTCGAGGCAATGAGAATCAAGATCAAATCCTCTCTGGAGTGCTAGATATGCACTACTACCGCGAGAAGAAAGCAAGAGCTCGGATCTGGCCCGGTCGAGATCAAGAAATGCGGGTGGAGGGCGTGAGTGTTGTTCTAGAGCAGCCAAACTAATTCTTTGAAAATGATCCCGCTTCAAGAACACACAACAGGATCGATTGCTAATTTTTTGTAAAGAGCTGCTCTTAAATATTAAGACTAAAAATAGAAACTGAGCTTTCCAGAGACTCGGCTGTCATCCAGAATTTTACCGTACTCGATACCCAGTTTGATAATGAACAGCTTAAATTCAGAGCCGACCATCCATTGTGATCCAGATTGTTTGCTGCTGGCACTTTGCTGAGCACTTACAAGAAAAGTATTGCCGACAAGGCTGAGATCCCCTTTGCTTTGAATATAGCCAATTCCTGCATAAGGCTCTGCAAAAATCAAATTTCTGCTCACTAAGAGTTGCAGTCCTGAAATTTTGTTTTTAAGGCTCACTTTGGTGTTCACAGATGTAATCACCTGGTCAAATTTGAGATCCATGCTCGAATAGTGAGCCCGAACGCCGATATCGACAGGCCAGCCCGACAGAACGGTGGCATTCAAGTTGATGAGTGCCGCAAGTCCCATCATTTTCAACTTTGCACCATCGACTTCAAGTTCAGGCATGTAGTTGATCTCACCCGTGATTCCCAAAGGAACAGTCACTCTTCCGAGGGCTCCAGCGTGATAGAGTTTGCCGTCATAAGTTCCACCGGCTTCTTTAACCAATTCTTTGATTTTTCCAGCCTCGGATTGACCCCATGAAAGGCCTAATTCAAATCCAAACAATGAGCCAAGACCGCCAGCACCCGATATGGAAGTGAAAGTATTCGCCGAGGTGAGTTCCGAAAAGATTTCGTCAATTTCCCTTTGATCGACATTCACAAATTTAAAATCAGCTCGAGCTGAGAAACTCAGGATTAAAGTCGTTGCCAGTATAACTAATGATTTCATTCTTCCCTCCAAAGTGAAGCTTCTTTAGTCTATGGACATGATTGTCAGACAGCAAGGAGAAACCCCATGCGAGCCGGTTCAAGGAACCTCGTAAGGATCAGCTTCCTTAGGCAGGGTGGGGCGGCTGAGCACATACCATGCGCTTAAGATAAGAACGCCAAGGCCTAAAAGAATAGCCCACAGAGGAGCTGGTGAAGCCACCAGAAAAAGAGCACTCACACTCATGCCCACCAAGGCTGCAATTTTTCCAGCCAAAGGGATCGAGCGAGTTTCTCTCCAAGAGCGAACGGCATGTCCAAAACGTGGGTGATTGAGAGCCCAAGCCTCGAGGCGAGTAGAGCTTTTGCCGAAAAAGTAAGTGGCACAGATGAAAAAACAAGTGCTTGGAAGAACGGGAAGAAAAGCGCCAATGAAGCCGAGTCCTAAGAAGCCCATTCCAATTGCCAAATTCAGAGGTCTTTTCATATCTACCTTTTTGCCAGAGTTTTGGTTAAAAAGTCAGTCTTACGAGTCCCAAAACACAATGCGTTAAACAATCTGTTTGGCCCAAGTTTTCACTTGTTCCATTCGACCGGCAGATCGGTTCGAGTTTTGTAATTGGTTGATTCGAAAAATCAGATTTCTTCGGCCAAACATGACAGCCAAGTCCAATGCGCTCTGTTTTTTAGGATTGGTATGGTCCAAATTTGCTCCAGCTTTGACCAGCAATTCAAAAATCGAGGTGTGGCCTTTAAAGACCACACCCATCAAAACTGAATTCCCATCGAGATCCACTGAGTTCACATCGGCACCTGATTGAATCAGAAATTCGGTGGCATCATAGTGGCCATTATAAGCTGCGAGCATCAATGCAGAGTGCCCTTTCTCATTCTTCATATTGATCTCAGTGCCTGACTTTAAACACTCGTTGAGAAGTGCTTTTTGCCCCTGCCGTGCAGCTTCGAAAATGTCCACCATAATCTCCTCCTTACTTCTTCAGATCAAAACGATCTGCGTTCATCACTTTCACCCAAGCGTTCACGAAGTCTTTCACAAACTTCTCTTCGCTATCGGATTGGGCATAGATTTCAGAAACAGCTCGAACTTCAGAGTTTGATCCGAAAAGAAGATCTGTTTTTGTTCCTGTCCAAACTTGTTTTCCTGTCGCGCGATCAAATCCTGCGTACTCGCCGTCCACATCTGTGGTTTTCCACTCTGTTTTCATATCGAGTAAGTTCAAGAAGAAATCGTTCGTTAAAGTTCCTACTTTCTTTGTAAGAACTCCGTGTTTAGAGCCACCGTGATTAGCTCCTAAGACACGCAGGCCGCCCACAAGGACTGTGAGCTCAGGCAAATTGAGACCCAGCAGTTGGGCTTTATCAATCAAGAGCTCTGGTCCGTACTTGTTGAGGCCCTTTGAAGCAAAGTTTCTGAATCCATCAGCCATGGGCTCAAGGTATGAGAAAGAATCAGCATCTGTATGCTCTTCTGTCGCAGCCACGCGTCCACCTTTAAAAGGAACTTTCACTTTGTGGCCAGCTTTGCGAGCAGCTTCTTCGATTCCCACAGATCCACCCAGAACGATGAGATCAGCAATGCTGACTTTCTTCTTTTTGTTCTTCGAGTTGAATTCGTCTTGGATCTTTTCATACTTTGCGAGAACTTTGTCGAGCTCCTGCGGCTCATTGGCAGCCCATGAGCGCATAGGTTCTAAGCGGATTCTTGCACCGTTTGCTCCACCGCGATAGTCAGAGCCACGGAAAGTTGAAGCTGACGCCCAAGCCGTTTTGACCATCTGCTGAATACTCAAGCCAGATTTCGCGATTTTCTTTTTCAGTGCTGTAAAGTCAGCATCGGTCAGAGCTGCGCCAGAAGCTTTGGGGAGAGGATCCTGCCAAACAAGATCTTCTTTTGGAACTTCAGGTCCTAAGTAACGTGCTTTGGGGCCCATATCACGGTGGGTGAGTTTGAACCAAGCTCTCGCAAAAGCATCTTCGAAAGCTTTGAAGTCTTTGTGGAACTTGCGAGAAATCTTTTCGAAGCCGGGATCGAATCTCAGAGAAAGATCTGCTGTCGTCATCATTGGTGGATGTTTCTTTGAAGGATCATGAGCATCGGGGATCATGTCTTGAGGCTGACAATTCTTAGGACGCCATTGCACGGCACCTGCAGGGCTTTTTGTGAGCTCCCATTCATATTTGAAGAGGATGTCAAAATAGCCGCCATCCCACTTTGTCGGATTCGGCTTCCAAGCTCCTTCAAAACCACTCGTTGTTGTGTGAGCGCCTTTGCCAGTTCCAAATTTATTCTTCCAACCAAATCCCATTTCCTCAGCGGGAGCTCCTTCAGGCTCGGGTCCAACAAGAGCTGGATCGCCGGCACCGTGGGCTTTACCAAAAGTGTGTCCGCCAGCCACCAAGGCCACTGTTTCTTCATCGGTGACGCCCATGCGAGAGAATGTTTCACGAACATCACGACCAGAAGCAACCGGATCGGGATTTCCATTGGGTCCTGCTGGGTTCACGTAGATCAATCCCATCTGCACAGCGGCCAGAGGATTTTCAAGATTTCTGTCACCTGTGTAGCGCTCATCAGCGAGCCACTGCTTTTCTGATCCCCAGTAAACATCTTGATCGGCTTCAAAAACGTCAGCACGTCCACCGCCGAAACCAAAAGTTTTCATTCCCATGGATTCAAGAGCCACATTCCCTGCCAAAATCATCAGGTCAGCCCAAGAGATTTTGTTTCCGTATTTTTGTTTGATGGGCCACAGAAGACGACGGGCTTTGTCTAAGTTTCCGTTGTCTGGCCAAGAGTTCAGCGGAGCAAAACGCTCTTGTCCGCGTCCACCGCCACCGCGACCATCGAGAATTCGGTAAGTCCCAGCACTGTGCCAAGTCATTCGAATCATGAAACCGCCGTAGTGACCCCAGTCTGCTGGCCACCAGGACTGAGAGTCCGTCATGAGTTTTTTCAAATCCTTCTTCAAAGCTTTGTAATCCAGTTTTTTGAACTCTTTCGCATAGTCGAAGTGTGCATCCATCGGATTTGACTTGTTGGAATGCTGTCTCAGAATATTGAGGTTCAAGCTATCAGGCCACCAATGATTGTTGGCTTGGCGGTTGTGGGTTACATTTGCACCGCTAATAAAAGGGCACTTACTTTCGTTGCCGTTCTTTCCTTTTGACATGGTTCGTTTCTCCTTAGTTGTTACGCACCTAATGTTAAATTCAAAATTGGAATCGTCATCAGTCCAAGAAACATCTGCTGAACTGAGAGCGCTCGGCCCTCAGTGAGAGCTTCTTTTATTTCAATGAGTACGGACATCACCATGGCACCACCAGCGGCTGCCAAAAACAAGGGTAAAAGATGCACAGGACCATCAGAAAGCCTTCCGATAAATTTAGAACCACATTGGCGAGTTGAATCGGAATGGCTCAACTGTTCTGCAGGTCCTGACTTTTGAAATAAGGCGTACCCGAGGGATCTTAGGCCCGTCGAGGCAGATGGCACTAAACCTCCAACGATCGTCAGTTCAAAAATGTTGAGCATGTGGACCTCCTCGGGAATTCCTTAAGCTCGTGACCCTCTAAAGTATCGAATAAAAATAAATAGAATAATAATATGAATAAACTATTTTAAAATAGTTTAAAGCTATATATATTTGAAGGCACTGAGGAGCTATTCTGTCTCAAAGCGGTCGAGAGTTGGCTCAATCACAGACTCGAGATTCTTGACTTGAGTCGAGACTCCTTGAGGGAGATGTTTTGTGATTGCGTCATAAACGGCCTCCGTAAGAGAGGGTTTCGCAAAATGACGGTGATAAATCAAACTCACCTTGCGATAAGCCGGAGCGGCAGCGATGGGGCGTACTTGATGCTTCTGCTGCTGAGGGGTCAAGAGTTCAAGAGCTAAAGCGGGGAGGAGAGTGAACGATCCTTGAGTTTCTACGATGGAAATCAAACTCCCTAAAGTTCCTTGGGAAAACTGCACGCTGCTTGCCACTCGCGTTTTTCCAAAGCAGAGTCCTTCCACTTGATCTCTGAGGCAATGGGTCTCATCCAAAAGCGAAGGGCTCAGCTCTCCAAGCTCGGCTCTTTTGACTTGAGTTTTCTTGAGCAAAAAGTGATCACGAGCTGCGAATACGAAAAAAGGTTCGTAGTAGAGAGTTTTTTCTATCAGTCCCTGCGGAGCTTCATTAGGTGCTGAGAGAACTGCAAGATCAAGACTTCCGTGATTTAACTTGTGAATCAATTCCCGAGTGGGAGCTTCACTGATGCGGACTTCGAGCTCAGAATACTTCTGCACGAGTTCTCGGATAAAGCACTTTAAGAGAAAAGGTGAAATCGTCGGGATCAGCCCTAAGCGCAGAGACCCATGAACTTTTTTGGTTTGTGAATGAGCTAGATCCTCGACAAGAGAAATTTGTCGAAAGACTTCTTTTGCTTGAGCTAGAATCTGTGCTCCGACCTCCGTGATGATGGCCTTTTTTTGCGGGGAGCGATCAAAGAGCGTGACGCCTAATTCTTCTTCGAGTTTTTTGACCTGAACACTCAGCGAAGGTTGAGCCACGTTGCAAAGCTCAGCAGCTCCCGAGAAGCTGCCAGTTTCTTCGATGGCCAAAATGTATCGCAACTGTTGAAGTGTCATAGTTTAAAACTACTATGACACTCAGAGAACAGCCAAGCTCTTATTTGATTTCTCTTTTAAGGGAAGATAAATCCCACAGTTGTTCATAGTAGCTGGCAAATTCGTCCACGACATTTTGATCATTGATCACATAAAAATTTTCAAAATTCTGTGTCATTCCACCAGAGGTAAAATTTCCTGCTCCCACAATGACCATCTCATCGAGGATTAGAAACTTATTGTGCATTTTTTGAGCGGCTTCAAAAGATGTTTGTGTGTATCGGATGCTCACGCCAGTTTTAGCGAGCTCATTGATTCTTTGTGCATCGAGAACATTTCCGCTGTACTGATCTGAGTTCGGCAGTTTCTCAGCCCAAAAAAGATCGTCATCAAAAATAGCTCTGGAATCTCGGTTCTGAGCTCTGCCTGCAAAGGCCTCAATCACTGGACTGAAGCTAAAACGGTTCGAAGCCATCCAAACACGCTGTGAACCAGCAATCGACTGTTCCACCAGCTGAACTAAATTTTTTGACTCCGTCGGAAGAAACAAAGACTGAATGGATTCGTGAGAGTCATCGACCATGCATTTCTCAAGAGCTGCGCGGAAAGCACGACGACCCGAGGAAGCATTGATCAGGGAATCAACCAAGCAACGGTGGTTTTTCATAAATGCAGATTGCTTTTCTGCTGTCACGAAACCCCACGTCTCAAAATTGATAGAAAGACCGGGATTAGAGAAATTAGCGGTCGCAAAAACCAGGAGGTCTTTTGAACTCTTACGTTCAAACAGCATGAACTTGTTGTGGTGAAGGTCGCCTCTTTGACCCTCTTTCTCTTTAGCGCCAATCAAGGTTAGCTCGGCGCCACAAGCCTCGACAGATTTGGCAGTAGCAGCTTCGGCTTCAGCATCAATCAAAACCTGAACTTCCACGCCTCTTTGAGCAGCTTGGCACAGAGCCTCACCCACGGCTTTGTGAGAAAAGGTCATTGTAGCCATGGTGATTTTAGTGTTCTGGCGATCTTGGACTTCTCTGAGCAGAGATTTGAGTGGCCCCCCCTCATCCGCAGTAGAGCTAGCGACGTCCTCGCGAGTGCAGAAAGCTCCTGCGGGTTTTCCAGGATACTCTTTGCAAACCGGTTGAGTGAACTTGAGTTCAATCTCTTGAGCAAGGGCAAAAGGAGAAAAAGACAACAAGAACAAAATTACACATCTCATAGCGACCTCCTGGTCGCAGAGGTATAGTCTTCGTGGCTTAGAAGCACAATTCAAATTTTAAGAAGTTATCATTCAAAATAACAATAATGGGATTAAGCGGTTTTCCGAAACCCTTTGGCTTTGCCAGTGATACCTAAGGCTTGTTTCAAGCCTTGAAAGGCGGGCTTCGAGAAAGGTTGGCCCATAGCGAGCTCAATCAGCTTGACCGTATCCACAGCAGTCCTAGGAACTGGGTTTGTCGGGGATTTAAGGCTCAGTTCGCAGAAGCAGTCGGCGAGAGCTACGACCTTGGAGAAAGGATTCATTTTCACATCCCGTAAATGACGAGGATAACCCTGTCCTAAGGCATTTTCATGGTGCTCCATAGCCACCGCAATCACTTCAGTAGGGACGCTGGGCATCTTACTCAGAATGTCGACACCGCGACCCACATGAGATTCGTAGGTTTTCACGTCACTGGCGTTCATCAAATGTCGGGACTTGAAGGCAATCTCTGGAGGTATTTCTTTCATTCCAATGTCATGCAAAAGGCCTCCCAGCGCGAGCTTTTCCAAAGTCGCTTGTATGGTCATTCCCATCTGCCATGCGATCGCGACGGAAACGGCACTGACCGACATCGAGTGTTTCACCAGCTCATCATCTTGCTCAGCGAGCAAGCTCAGCAAAGAATTGAGGTCATCCCGAGCAGCAACCAGCGTGATGAGGGACCGAGTTGCATGCTGGGCATGACTCAAACTTTCGTGGGGAAATCCGAGCTCTGAAATCTCTTTGAAAACTTGCTCAGAGCAGGAAAAGAGAAAGTTCACTTTTTTGAGGTCTGAAATTTCTTTGTGGGTAATCACAATTTCAGCAATTTGCAGGGTAGCACCCACACAATTTTTATACTCTTCTCGGTGAACAAAGAGCTCAAAAATAGAAGAGTCTTTTTTGAGGGAGTGAAGGTCTTGGAGGGCTGTATCCCCTCGCCGCCCCGCTAAGATGAAATTGTCCTCGCCCAACTTGATGTAGAAATCAGCTGGGAGAGGACTAAACCGTATCACTTCATTTTTAGAAATGGGAATTAGGTTCTCTGCGAAAATTTTATTCTCAGGCATAGAATGTTAGGATAAGTGAATAACTTATAAATAGCGACCTTTCTCATATTGAGGCATCATCTCGAGAAATGTCGCATCCTGCTCGGCGAAATCCGGCTTTGATTTCAAAGGGAGATATAAACTGATTCACATCGTAGCCGAAGCATTCGGTGAATCTTTTGGGTACCGAGATTTGTCTCTTGATGCTGCCAGGTCTTGATGCCATCGAGCAGCATCTTTACGGTCACGATTTGAGACATCTGATTGGACCGTGCCACTGCCATAGCCTCCTGGATCAATCTTTCAGGGGCAAAATCTGGATGTAAGTATAATTCACGGGAATCTAATCTCAGGGCTTGAGCTTTTTTGGCCACCAGGCTACCCAAAAGACCTGTGACTGTCGGCGTAGCCATTGAGGTACCCGACATTTTTTGGCGATTGATGGGACTTTCTAAGTGAGCAATCATTGCAGGGCTCGTGTCCAAGAGTATTTTTTGCAGTTCCCTCTTGGCTAAGAGATCATAAAAACTCTCTCCGCTGCCGGAGTTAATTTCCATACTGGTCGATTGCAAAGTTTCGAAAAAGATTCGCAAGGGTTTTAACTGCGGACTATTCAGCTGATCTGACAAAGTTTTGTCTTTCCCAGGAACAGGAGCAGCAACTTCTTCACCAGTTGAAAAAATTTGGGGAGTGTTCGGATCAATCAGTATGTTCGTGAACGAAGTCAGGTTGCCGTTGACACTCACACTGCCGACGGCCAGCAGATTTTTCAATCGATTGTTAGGCGCCGATGGCAAGCTGTGCTGTTTTGCGACCTCGATGAGTCGAAGCGAGGTGATCCCCACGGGGAAGCCTGTTTTTGAAACTCCGTCTAACCATCCGCCATCATTCCCCGTGGCAACGACAAAAAGTGTTCCCGGGGCTTTTTCGATCATCGCTTTTCCAATCTGATATCGCGCAATTTCGGCGAAGATGTCTTCGGCCACTGAGGCCATTTGTTTGGCCTGGGTGTGACCCTTCCTAAAAGTTGTACCGAGTGAAACATTGGCTATTTTTGCTTTGGCGGCACCGGCAGCATTGACGGCTTCAATGACTTCCTGAACAAACATTAAATTCAGTTTGTTATCTCTCATGAACGCTTCTAGGTGCTTTGTTAGTTCAGCATCGGAGACCTCATTTGAGATCCCATATTCTTTCAGAATCATTTTTTTCAGAGGGGGGTAATAGACACTGTTTTTAAACTGATTGAACCACAACATAAATTGATTCTTCGAACTCTCTTCTCTGCTTTCATGGACTGCAAAGGTTTCTGTCATGACTCGAATAGGAATGACTCGAATATTTTCATGTTGTTTAGCGACAATACCGGCAACATGAGTACCGTGGCTATTGGCGTTGCTTTTTTCACTGATGTAGGGATGGTTGGTTCTATAGTAATACCTTCTTAAGTTTAAGAGAAGTCGGCGATACTCTGACGGATTATGACGAAGTTCTATATAGCTTTCGATGAGAGCTTTTAAAGAATGAATGCTTTCTTTTTTGCTTTCAAGAATTTCCCTGGTCTCTTTTGAGTATTCGTTTAATCTGCCTCTGATATTCTCATACTCAGCAGCGATATCGCGGTAGTACTGCCTGAGGCCTTCTTCAAAACTCAGATGCCCATATCTGGAAGACTTTTGAAGACCAGCTTCGATGGCTTTGATAGGGTCAATGCTATGATATCCCACATGGTTGAAGAGTAACGCTCTTAAGACTTGCTCAGGGACTTTGAAGCGCTCGGGGTTGATGACTTCTTTGGGCTCGAGAAATTGAGCCACTTTCTTAAGGTTTTCTTCATAATTGTACTTTTGATTCACCTCGCGAAGACTTCTTGAGACAAGCTCATAAAATTTGTCAAAATGTTCAAATATAGGAGCCGATCCAAGAGGGTCTGGCGCATGATCTATCGTATCAAATTTCCAGAAGTGCGGTGTTTGTGCAACCTTTAACGCTTTAGAGAGGAGCTGATCGTTAAGAATCTCTGTGGATCTCGGATTGATAACTTTGTTATTACTTTTCGACTCGATGTAGTGCTCTAACATGGCTTTGGCGGCTTCTTGGTTACCCAAGTAAGCATTAAAGCCTGCAATCGTAAAATTCTCTGCTGTTAACTTGGCAAAAAAACTATTCCTGAGATCTGCATCGGCTTGAATTCCTCCGATTAGGTGTCTTTTAAATTCTGAATCGATCTCTTTGAGTAAAGCCAGGGGGGAGTCTAAGGGATTGACGATTCGGCCATTGTCGATCCTTTCCGCTCCAAAAGCAAACAAGGTGGGATCAACCAGGACATGGGAAGCAAAAGGGCCAGCGCCCATAATATCAAAACCAGCACCAACGATACGTCCCTCCTGAACTCTGTACTCAATTTGATCAATGAGGTCAGGATGTGCCACATCGACTCCGCTATCAATCACAGCGATCTTTACAAGATCGGTTCGACGGGAGTCCGTCATGGATCTCTCAATAATGGACTGTTTTTGAGCGAGGTTCAGCTCGCGCATTTGGCTGCGAATCCACTCGAGCTGCCGAGGAAAATGTTTTGTCATAAATGAGTCTAACGGATTTTGTGATCGAGTGGGGTCACAACCAGTAAGAAGCAACGAGGCCGACAGTAGCGCGAGCAGGCTGGACTTCAACATAGACTTCGGTTTCATATTCGGCAACATGAGTGATCTCCCTCACCAGGACCTATTTTCTTTGACTTCAAAGTACACAATTCATGCCCAAGATTTTGAGTGCCCCAAGTTGAGATGAGGGTGTAGCTGCTGTCAAACATCTGAGCAAAGCGCCGCAATACAAGCCCATGCGGCGACATCTCAGTATCGCTACTTTTCTTCTATTTAATTTGTTCCTGACACGGCTTTACGGAGAAGCCTCAAGGCTTGATACCATCTCTTGCCTGGCTCTCGCCAAAATTTCTCGGCAGCGCTTCCCCAAGAGCGTCCAACTGAGGAGTCTTTCATCGGGCCAGAGCAGATCGTTTTTTGAGTGAGGTCTTGAGCTTTAAAGGTGCCGCCCACATAGCATGCTCCACTTCCGATATTTATAGCGCTGTGCCGACTCATGAAAGACTTGAGGCCTTCCACACTCAATTGACCAGGCCGGTGGGAGGGTCTAAAGTCCACGGTCCAAGTTAAGTTGTATCGTGACCTCGTCAATTCTGAGATTGCACCTGGCCCTGAGTTTTCGACATAAAAACGTGTAAGACCCCCGTTAAAGTCAATGACAGCGATATCAGTGGCCTCTGCCTCTGCTTTTGAACTCAAGCAGTTGTGATAGAGTATGTAAGCTGTCTCAGTTTTGTAAACGCAGGTATAGTTTTGAAAGGATCCAGGAAATTTCGCTCGACCCAAAAAGGTCAGTTTTCCATCAAAAATCTTCTCAACTGTCGCTTGTGGAGTTGGGAAAATGTCCTCCTTGGCAGAGAGGCGCCCCGCTGAGCAATTCAGATCCGAGCCCAATGATCCCCTATTGATCCTTGAAACTTGGTTCAACATCTCTTCAATCGGGGGGTGCGCATACGCAAGGCAAGGATAAAAAAAATGAAGTAAATGAATCCTTCTCATGAGAAGCTTATCGGACAGAAGTCACATCATGATAACTATGAACTGCCATTGAGGTCGCGGGCTCGGCCGTCTCATTTTGAAACTGCTGGTGGAGGTGGTGTATCAAGGCTTCAGGTTCCTCCCATGCGGTTGCTGAGGGTGGGGAGCGTCGACTTTCTCGCATGGGGAAACTCGTGCGGATCGAGCAATTTCAATAAGGGCATTCAAAGCATCCGTGGCGGTGAATATTCCCAGGAGTGTATTGCCCTCGTTCACAATGACACTGCCGATTTTTTGTTGGGACATTTCAAGTGCAACTTCGTCGAGTCGTGCATCTGCATAAACTGTAACAGGGTCAGGGATCATAAGATCCGCAGCTCGCACCATTGATTTTTCGCGAAGGTCAAAGCCAGCCACGATTGCGAGGTCGCGCTCACTGACGATGCCGACAACTTCATCACCACGCATAATCGGGATATGGCGAATACCGTACTCTTTCATTAAGTCAGCAAGATTTTCGACGCTTGTGTTTTCAGAAGCTGTGATCGGATTGGGGGTTGTAAACTCCTCCACTGTAAATTCTAATTTATTCATAAGCTTTCCTTTCTCCCAAATTCGGGATCATTTGGTTGGTTTCTTTCGTTGGTGCGCAGTAACAACTCGCGCCACTTCCTCAAGACCGATGTTCACCTTCTTGATGAAAGACGGGTGATGAGGCACAAAGACAAAGTTGGGATGTTTTGACCATAAGCTCATTAACTTTCGATCCAAGATCACAGCTTGTTCGTTCGACTCGACCCGATTCGGGTTGCCTCCCTCAATGGAGACTCCGCCCACTGCGGCAGTCTCAAAAAAAATGACGGCATCATATCTGGACATTTCTTTTTCTAAGCTGGTCCCCAGGAGGTTAAAGAATTCTGTCGGGGATCCCGGCCAGTAAGCCGCGCCATCGATAGTCCCTCGGTCGCAGAGGAGAATGCGACTCTGATAATGTGCAGCCTGAGCATCTTCTAAATTGAGTTGAACGTGATAAATGGCTCGTTGAGTTGCCCGACGCACATCAATCTCGCCAGCGCGCGGAAACCCGCCGCC
>JAJTIC010000097.1 GCA_021300175.1 Pseudomonadota bacterium | reverse complement strand
CTGAAGGGTTTAACAATCTCGCAAAACTGTTGCAGAAAAGGGCTTTCGGATTTAAAAGCTTTAAAAACTACAGACTTCGTCTGCTAAGTTTATGATTTTTTTGGGATTTGGACAAAGTTCCACCATCGAGTGAGTAGAACCCGATTTACCTTGAAAAAGCCATTCGCTGTGTTGGTGCAAATGACTGAAAAAGAAGATTGGTGCGCGGGGAGGGACTTGAACCCTCACGCCTTTCGGCATACGCCCCTCAAACGTACGTGTCTACCAATTCCACCACCTGCGCAATCCTCTTGAAGGGAAAGCCAAATTAAAGGCAAAAGAGCCCCTTTGTCAATCCAAGGACTTTCGCCATGGGGGGTAAAAATGGGGGTCTAGATTGCTTATTTTTTATCAAATCTTTAACCCCCGAAGGGGTGGCTTGCGTCTTCATAACAAGAGCATGGAGGCTCGACAGAGGGTGGGAAAGCTCGAAGCAATTTGAGCAGGCGCCAGGATGGGGCCTGAATCTCCCCAGTAGACGTGGTTTGTAGGTTCTCCTTTTGGTCGGTTTGGTGTTTTGAATGACATTGTTTTGGGTTTGGTGGTTCCCCAAAACAGGTCGCGCGGGGTCTGAATACAGGCCCCGCTTTTTTTTTGAAGGGTTCAGTGTTAACAACTCCCCCATGAAACTTTCCGAGCTCACATTTGATTATCCCGAAAAATTGATTGCCACGCAGCCGGTGCGCCCCTCCAGGGTCTTGTGGGTGCAAGGTCATGAGTTCTCAGAGATTTCATTGAAAGAACTCATCCAGCGAATTCCTGCTGGCGATGTGTTTGTAATTAATAATACCAAAGTTCTCAAACGTCGGATCTTTACCGAACAGGGTTTAGAAATTCTTTTTCTAGGCGCTAAAAGCTCTCGTGAGTGGGAAGTGCTTTTTCCGTCAAAAAAATATGTTCTCGGCTCGGTGATCTCTTTGCCGCTGGGGCTGAAGATGAAGTTGCTTCAAAAAGGGCGTCCACAGCGGGTGGAGTTGTCGCAAGAGGTGGGTGAAGGCTACTTCGAGAAAGTGGCAGAGCTTCCGCTTCCACCGTATATTCAGAAAATGCGCTCGGATCGTCACACGGTGGCGGCTGATGAATCATGGTATCAGACGGCTTGGGCGAAATACGCGGGAAGTTTTGCGGCACCGACAGCGTCTTTGCATTTTTCTGAAGAGGACATTCAGACCCTTAAGAACCGTGGAGTGAATGTCGTTGAGCTCACATTGCATGTGGGATTGGGAACTTTTTTGCCAGTCACGGCAGATGATCTTGATGATCATGACATGCATGAAGAGTACACAGAGATTCCCGAACACACTTGGGAGCAAATTCAAAGTGTAAAATCAAAGGGTGGCCACGTTTGGGGATTGGGCACCACAGTGACCCGAGCTTTGGAGAGTGTAACTGCGGGCGGGCTCACGCCGGATGGGCGAGGGGGATACTCGGGCATGACCAAGCTATTGATTCAACCGGGATTTCAGTACCAAGTGATTGATCGGCTCATGACCAATTTTCACCAGCCCGAGAGCACCTTGCTTGCGCTGGTAGCTGGATTTCGTGATCTTGAGACTGTGAAGAAAGCTTATGCTTTTGCTATTGAAAAAGAATTCCGCTTATTTTCCTATGGCGACCTTTCCGTTTGGATCAAACCATGATTTGTGTTAGGCCTACGCCTCGATGTTAGAAAATCCTCCCATGCCCGAAAACTTAGGTCAGTTCACCGTCCATCACACCGATGGCAATGCTCGTCGGGGCACGCTTGTGACTGCTCATGGAGCATTTGAAACACCGACTTTTATGGCGGTGGGGACCAAAGCCACAGTGAAGGCCATGACTCCTGAAGAGCTGAAGGATTGTGGCACTCAAGTGGTGTTGGGAAATACTTATCATTTGCATTTACGTCCCGGTGAAAAACTCGTCAAAAAAATGGGTGGGCTGCACAAATTCATGAATTGGCAGGGGCCGATTCTGACCGACTCTGGCGGATTTCAAGTTTTCTCGCTGTCAGGCCTGCGCACCATGAGCGAAGAAGGTGTCGAGTTTCGTTCGCATTTGGATGGCGGCAAATACTTTATCAGCCCTGAGAAGTCGATGGAGATCCAAATGGATTTAGGATCAGACATCATCATGGCCTTTGATGAATGTTTGAAATATCCCGCCACCGATGAAGAAATCAAAAAGAGCATGGACCTCACTTATCGCTGGCTGAAGCGTTCGAAAGACGCTATGAAGCGAGAAAGTTCTCTGCTATTCGGAATTGTTCAAGGGGGCTTATCTTTAGAGCATCGCCGGTACTCTATGGCGCAAGTCACGAGTGTGGACCTTCCAGGCTATGCTTTGGGTGGATTTAGTGTGGGTGAGCCGATTCATTTGATGCATGAACTTGTGAAAGTCATCGGGCCTGAAATGCCAGCACTTAAACCCAGATACTTGATGGGTGTTGGGACTCCTCTGGATTTAATTCTTTCGGTGGATAGTGGTATTGACATGTTTGACTGCGTCATGCCGACAAGAGTGGCACGAAATGGAACTCTGTACACATGGTCCGGCAAAGTGAGCATCAAACGAAACGAGTATAAAGAAGACTCATCACCTCTCGATCCAGAATGTGATTGCTACACTTGTCGCACTTACACCAAAGCATACTTACGGCATTTGTTTCTGAGTGGTGAAATTTTAGGCAGCCGATTGAACACTATTCACAATCTTCACTTTTATATGTCATTGATGAAGAGAGCTCGAGAGGCCATCGCTGAAGGTCGCTGGGCAGAATTTCGTGATTTCTGCCTAACGCGATTTGTAAGACCCTCTGAGCAAAACTGACTATCTGATTGATTCTTTTGGCCTTTAGTGGTGCGATCTCCCTTTGTAAAAACCGGAGGTATCAACATGCAACCACAGCCAAGTCCTTGGTTACAAATAGTTCCCTTTATTCTTGTTTTCGGGATTTTTTATTTCCTGATCATCCGCCCTCAGAGTAAGCGAATGAAGACTCATGAAAAATTTTTGAATGATCTCAAACGAGGAGATCAAGTCGTCACCAATGGTGGAATTTTAGGAACTATTGACGGCATGACCGATCACGTTGTGACACTCGAAGTGTCTGACGGCGTGAAAGTCAAAGTCATGAGAAGGCAAATTGCAGCTTCACAGGCTTCACTCACTGAAAAAAAATCATAATTTAATTTAGATAGGAAATGAGCATGGAAAATTATCGCGCAAGATCCATTTTTGCCATTTTGGGCTTAGCTCTGGCACTGCTGTGGGTGGCTCCAAATTTCATTAACATGGGAGAGAAAAATTGGCTCTCAAAGAAGCTGAATTTCGGTCTCGACATTCAAGGTGGTTTGCATCTTGTGATGGGAGTCGACGTGGCCGGGGTCGTGACAGAGTCTTCGCAGCGATTGGCGGCTGTGTTGAAGTCAGAACTCATCACTGAGAAGATTTCAGTCACAGACGTCAAAGCGACAAAAGCCTCTGAAGGAGAGCTCGAAATTCTTTACCCATCTTCAGCAGAAACTCAGCAGGCCGTGCAAAAGTATCTCGATAGCCGCTATGCTTCTGTTCTTCAAGTGATGGCTGCGAACGAGACCTCTGTGATAGTGAGATATTTCGACGCTTATATGAATGAGTACAAAACTCGTGTCATTCATCAAGCGATTGAAACTATCAGAAATCGTATTGATGAGTTTGGTGTTGCTGAACCATCGATCGCTCAACAAGGTGAAGATCGTATTCTCGTGCAGTTGCCAGGCATGGCCGATGCGGAGAAAGCAAAGGCTTTGATTAATACAGCTGCGAAGCTGGATTTTATGATCGTTGAAGAGAGCATGGATCAAGCAGCTTTGGCGCAAATGGTGGCGGAAGCTGAAAAAGCCGGGAATTACAGTTTAGGCACTTTAAAGTACTCAGAATATGTCGATCGGGTGAATCAAGACCTTCAAGGGAAGCTTCCTGAGAAAACCATGGTTCTCTTTGAAAAAGCAGAGAACGCTGCCAATATGGAAGTGGGTAAAATCCCATTTTTACTGAGAACAGATACAGGTCTCACAGGGGATTCTTTAGATGATGCATTTGTCAGTTTCGACCAGTTTGGCGCCCCTGAGGTCTCTCTGAGATTTAACGCCATGGGTGCGAATACTTTTAAAAACATCACTGGTGGGAATATTGGGAAACGAATGGCTGTAGTTTTGGACCGAGTCGTGAAGACGGCTCCGAGTTTGCGATCGCAAATTCCTGATGGCAGAGCCGTGATCACCCTGGGCGGTGGTCGCGACCGAAATGCAGCTATGGAAGAAGCAAAAATGATCGCAACGACACTTCGTGCGGGGGCACTGCCTGCG
>JAJTIC010000024.1 GCA_021300175.1 Pseudomonadota bacterium | reverse complement strand
CAATTGTATTTAGTAGTATTGTCCGTCATGAACTAGCCTTTATAATGGTGTTAGTTATTCACGAGCTTTATGCGGTAGGTATTTCCATGAAAGCCGCCTCAACTGGACACTTGGTGGTGAGTACGCTCCATACCAATGATGCGCCTCAGACGGTGGCTCGTCTGACAGAGATGGGGGTTGCTCCCTATATTGTGACTTCGACAGTGTCTTTGATTGTCGCTCAGCGTTTGGTGGGAGTGATTTGCCAGAACTGTAAAACCCCCATCCAAGTGGATGAAAAGACATTACTCAATATTGGTGTTGACCCTAAAGATCTTAAAGATTTTCATGTTTACAAGGGCAAGGGTTGCTCTACTTGCAACGGGATGGGGATCAAAGGGCGTCAGGCTATTTTTGAAGTCATGAAGATGACCGAGCCGATCAAAGAAGCTGTGTTGCGTGGCGCTTCTCAGGCGGAGCTGCGCTCGATTGCGAGAAGTGAAGGGATGAGAACTCTTCGGAGAAGTGCGATTTTAAAATTGAAAAGAGGAATTACAACAATTGAAGAGGTGCTTAACGCCTCAGTGAGGGATACAGATGAATGAGTTAGTTCGTCTCATCGATGCAGCCAAAGAAAGAAAAGCCCATGAGTTGATTCTCAGAGCAGGTTCTGAGCCTCAGATTCGGGTCGGTCAAAAACTTCACAAACTTGAAGGGGTTAAAGGGGATCCTCGCTGGCTCATGTCAATCCTTGAAGAGCCAGAAAAAGAGGAGCTCATGGAAGCTCTCGTATTGAATGGGATGAAGTGCATTGAAAATCTGCCATTTAAATTTTCAATGCATTTGGATATGGAGGGCTTAGGGGGTTCTGTCAGCTGGAAATCAGAAACGGCCCACTGGGACTTTCCAGAGCTGATCACTGAGATTATGACGAAGGCTCAGGGGCTTCACATGATCACAGGTGTCAGAAAAAGTGGGAAGACTTCGGCCGTGAATGAACTTCTCGAGAAAGTTTTGGCGAGCTCGAACAAGATTGTTGCATTGATCTCTGATTTTGATGAATGGGATTATGATCTCGAATCGCCAGTTTTGAAGTTTAATACTCAGGATTTGATCACTTCTCAAAGAGTTCCAGAAATGGCAGACATCATCATTTTTGATTCTGAAGATCCGGCGGTGGCGGAGTGGTCCTTGCGCCTCAGCGAACAAGGTCGTCAGGTTCTCGTATCTTGGACAGCAAATAACCTCACTCAAGCCTTTGAGTCATTCACAGATCAACTCATGATGGCCAAAGCAAATTTACCTCGAGAAATTCAAAGCCGCAGATTTGCTTCGCAATTGGGTTTTGCTCTCGGTCTTAAATTGATTCCTGGTTTAGAGAGCCAGTTCGAAGCCGCCTATGAGTTGCTTGTCACGACTCCAGAAATTAAAAATCAGCTGAAAGTGGGGCATTTTCAGCGCACAAATGAGTGGATGAAAGAGACGACAGAGAAAACGGGTTCTCGCTCGCTGAATCAAACTTTGATGGGCCTTCTGCTCAAGCGGAAAGTCGAACTAAAATCGGCTTTTGCTGTCAGCCCTGATCCTGCCGAGTTGGATGCTCTTTTGAGAAAAGTAGGGATTTGATGGCTAAATTCATGTACCAAGCGAAAACAGCGGCCGGCCAAGTGCTGGTGGGTCAACTGGAAGCTTCGGATGAAGCTGAAGTTCGCGTTCGCTTGAAGGCCATGAATATGCAGCCTCTTCGGTTGGTTAAGACCTCTTCAGGGCCATCGCTCAGTTTCAATTTTGAGTCCCTAGGAAAAAAGTCAGTGTCAGGGAAAGAACTGCAAATCTTCACTCGCCAACTAGCGACTTTGATCAATGCTGGTATCACGATTGTGGACTCTCTCAAAATGCTCAGTGAAGGAAAGAGAAATCCTGTTTTGAAAGAAGCGGCCTCTCGAGTGAAGTCTTCTATTGAGCAAGGGAAGCGTCTAGGAGATGCTATGGCAGCAAACCCCGAAGTCTTTGATCGATTTTTTGTGAACATGGTTCGCGCAGGCGAGGAGGCGGGGATTCTGGATGGGATTTTGAATCGTCTGGCCGTCTATATGGAGAAATCTGAAAAAATTAAAAAACAAGTTTCAGGAGCTCTCGTGTATCCAGCGGCGATCATGGTGGTTGCTGCCATTGTAATTTCGGGGATTTTGATTTTCGTGATTCCCCAGTTCCAAGATCTTTACAAAGGAGCTGGGCAAGAACTGCCGGCCATGACCCAGGTAGTGGTAGCACTGTCTAATTTTTTCCGTCATCAGTGGTACATTGTCCTTGGGCTGATAATTGGAATTCCCTATGGTTTTCTCGCTTACTATCGAACATCAGAAGGGAGAGATAGTCTTGATCGAATTTTTATTCAGCTTCCTGTGTTTGGAGAGCTCATTCAAAAATCAGCTGTGGCAAAAATGACAAGAACTCTTTCGACACTGCTCTCTTCTGGTGTGAGCGTAATTGAAGCTCTTGATATCGCTTCTAAAACAGCAGGTAACAAAGTGATCGAAGATGCTCTCTTGCGAAGCAAAGAGTCTGTGACTTCTGGCCGTCCTTTGGCGGCTCCTTTAGCGAAAGAAAAGATGATCCCTGATATGGTGACTCAAATGATCGCCATCGGTGAACAGTCGGGAACTTTGGATGTGATGCTGGGGAAGATTGCTGACTTTTATGAAGATGATGTTGAAAATGCGGTGAAAGCGATGACTTCTCTGATTGAACCACTCATGATGATTTTTTTAGGTGGGACGATCGCTTTTCTTGTGGTTGCGATGTACATGCCTATTTTCGGGATGGCCAATCTGGCCGGTGGTGGTTAAAGATGAATCAGCAGATTCAAGGGCTCAGAATTGCTCAGTATCTGTTGGTGCTGCTCCTAGCTCTGTTTCAGTTTTTAACGAGCCATGGTTTTTATCATTGGGATCTCATGAAAGGTTTTTATTCCGTGGCTGCGGTGGGAGCTCTCTTTCATGTGATTCCCTTTTTTAGTCTCGAGTTCTTTGCCACTCTAAAATTTTGGAAGCGAGCTTCTTTTGTCCTCGATGTCGTACTTATTTCCTTGCTGATGTGGTTGAGTGGTCTCAATCAGTCCCTGTTTCTATTTTTGTACTTAATGACAATTTTGCTGGGTGGTTTGAGCTTGGGCAGTACGGGAGCTCTCTGGATCGGGGCTCTTTCTTCAGTGGGTTTCTCCCTCGCTTATTTATTGTCCCCCGAAGTAAAGTCCATTTCTTTTGCGTTTATTTTTATTCTCAATAACCTGGCTTTCTATGCAGTCGCTCTTCTGAGTGGTTATTTATCAGGGCTTGTCACCGTTTACCAAGAAAAGCTGCAAGCTCAGTCGCTGACTTTGGAGCAAGTTCAAAAGCTCAATGAAATGATCGTCGCGAACATTCCCACGGGTATTTTGACTTTGGATGAAACAGGAAAAATTTTGACAGCTAATCCCAGTGCTTTGCGGGTGTTGGCCTTAGAGCGTGTGCAAGGTCTTTCGGTTTCGGATTTTCTGCCGGGATTTTGGAAGTCTGAAAAAATGAAAATCGGCCAAAAAGTGGAAGTGAAGTTTGAGAAGTCAGGGCAAGAGACTTTACTGGGAGTTTTTTTTCAAGAACAGGGCTCTTCAGCAGTCAGCGAGCTCAGTAAAACATTTATGATGACAGTCGAAGACCTCACGGAAATTCGTCGTCTGGAGCTCGCCGTCAGACAAAGTGAAAAACTCGCAGCAGTTGGACAGTTGGCTGCAGGGATTGCTCATGAGATCCGCAACCCACTGGCCGGGATTAGCGGATCTATCGAGCTGATGAGTCAGAATCCTCTCAGTGAAGAAGATAAGAAACTCACCAAAATTATCTTAAGAGAAATTGACCGGTTGAACCGATTGATTACTGAGTTTTTGGATTTTGCAAAACCAGAGCATCCTCCTGTTGATGTTGTGGATTTGGGTTCTTTGCTTCAAGACTGTTATCAACAAGTGCTGATGTCGAAAGAAGTTCAGGGTCAAACCATACAATGGAATTTGGAATCACCTGTGGGGTATAAGATCAGGGGCCACAGTGACAAATTGAAACAAGCTTTCTTGAATATGTTGATCAATGCGGCTCAGGCTGTGAGCGGAAAGCCAGGAGCTCAAGTGTGGATTAAAGTCTGGCAAGATTCGGGAGTTCATTTTTCTCTCAAGGATAATGGGGTAGGAATGAAGTCTGAGACTCTAAAAAGACTCTTCGAGCCTTTCCATACCACAAAGCCCAAGGGCACTGGCTTAGGTCTGGCTATCACTCACAAGATTCTGGAAGCTCATGGAGCGCAAGTTTCTGTGAAGAGTGAGGCTGGTCTAGGAACTGAGTTCCTCATTTCCTTTCCGCGCGTTTAAATGTCAGAATCATTTCAATAGATTAAATTCTGCCTGAGGTAATGATGAAGCCAAGAATCTTGGTTGTTGATGATGAAGAGAGTATTCGCGAGTTTCTAGAAATCATGTTGAAAAAAGAAGGTTACGAAGTCACTTGCGCTGAAGATGGTGCCAAGGCAAAAGATCTTCTGATCAAAAAGAATTTCAATATGATCATCTCGGACTTACAGATGCCGAATATGACAGGTCTTGAGCTGCTCAAACATGTTCGCGAAACGTACCCTGACACGGTTTTCATGATGATAACCGCTTTCGGTACGACAGAAACCGCTGTTGAAGCCATGAAGATGGGCGCTTACGATTATCTGACGAAGCCCTTCAAAATCGACGAGGTCCGACTTAACATTCAGAATGCACTCCGTGCGTCTTCTTTAGAAGTTGAAAATAAGGTTCTTAAGCGCGAGTTGAAGCAAGAATATTCTTTCCAATCCATTATTGGGAACTCTGAGCCTATGCACCGGATTTTTGATCTGGTGAGAAGGGTGTCTCAGACACCCACGAATATTCTCGTCACTGGAGAGTCAGGGACTGGGAAAGAAGTTGTCGCAAAAGCCATTCACTACAACGGACCTTTAAAAGACAGAAACTTTGTGACCATCAATTGCGGAGCTATTCCGGAAAATTTGATGGAATCAGAGATGTTTGGTCATAAGAAAGGCTCGTTTACAGGAGCTGTGGTTGATAAGTCAGGTCTTTTTGAAGTGGCCGATGGGGGGACGCTGTTCTTAGATGAAGTGGGTGAGCTTCCCACCACGATCCAAGTAAAACTTCTGAGAGCCATTCAAGAGCGAGTGATTCGCCGAGTGGGAGCTACCGAAGACATCAAAGTCGATGTTCGAATCATTGCTGCCACCAATCGTGATCTTGAAGCCATGGTGAAAGAGGGCAGTTTCAGACAAGATTTATTTTACCGTCTTAATGTCATCAATATTAAAATGCCACCGCTTCGTGAACGAAAAGAAGATATTCCGCTCTTGGCGAATCATTTTTTGAAGAAATACAACGATCGACTGACGAAGCAAATTTCTGGAATTTCCATGGAAGCTATGGAAGTGCTCAAGAAATACGAGTATCCAGGAAACGTGCGAGAGCTTGAGAACATCATTGAGCGCACGGTGGCTCTTGAGGGCGGAGCTTCAATCCTTCCCGAAAGTTTGCCACCTTTTGTAGCCACTCCGACCGGGAGAAAGCTCGCAAGTTCCCATGAAATTGAAATCGGAGAAGATGGAATTGATATCGATAAGATCTTAGGGCAAATCGAGAAAGAGCTCATCGTCAAAGCCATTCATGCCTCCAACGGTGTTAAAAAACGCGCCGCCAAAATTCTTAAAATAACTTTTCGATCTATGCGTTACCGAGTAGAAAAGTACAACCTCGGCACCATGAACGAAGACGAGGATGACGAGTAGAAGGACCCCATAGCTCAACTGGATAGAGCCCACGTTTCCTAAACGTTAGATCCCTGTTCAAGTCAGGGTGGGGTCACCAGTTATCTCAGATTCAGTTATCTTTGGGATCCTATTCATGAGTGTAAGGCACCCTTTTTGATACCGGCAGACAAACGATTTTTACCTCCAGACCCAAACTCAATTTTGGGAAGCGGTCATTTTTTCGCGTGGAAGAGGTTTTTTGTTCGTTCTTTTCACCAGCGGCAGATATCCGTAAGCAATCGCGTCTCCGCTTTGACGAATGTGAGACTGAGTTTTCCCATCAGGATTCACAACACCAGAATCGGGATAGTAAGTTTGGTTGGCGGCCAGCAAATAGCTGTTTGTGCTTCTGGCAGCCCGTTGAAAATATCCCATGCCAGTATTCATTTGTGCCCAAGAGGTACTGAGCGAAAGTACTTGCACACCTTGGCTGCGATACAAACTTAAAAGTCTTGAATCGTAGACATCAGCACAGATGAGCAGGCCCATTTTTCCCACGGGTGTGTCAAACACCTGAGCTGTTGTCCCTGGGGTCACGTAATTCACTTCCACTCTGAACAAGGACCACTTTCTATGTGTGGCAACGATTTGGCCTTTGTCGCTTACGACAACGACTGAATTATAAATCCCTTTTTTGCCTTTGATGGCGGCGCGCTCGGCAAGTCCGTACTGGATCCAAACACCCAAGTCCTTTGCTAATTTTCCAAAGAACCGTGTGGAGTCTCCTGGAATGGTCTCAGCGTACGGCCAAACTTGCTCAGGATTTTCATAGTTTTCAGTTTCGGGATCTTTAAGTTCTGAAGTGATTGGATATCCCGTGAGAGCAAATTCAGAAAGCACGATAAACTTAGCTCCCGCTGCGGCGGCTTCGCGAATTCTTGTTTCCATTTCAGTCTGATTTCTTTGCAGGGCTCTCTTGCCTGTAGCTTCTGTCACATCTCGCACCGAGTTTTCGCCAGGGTTCCATTGAACCACCGCGACTTTCCAGGACTGACTTTCTGAGAAGATTCTTGCAGGTTCAAAAACTTCTTTGATGGGATGCACGGTTTCGCCGGCAATAGCGACTGAACTTGTCGTTGCGATGACTAACGCGAGTACGGTTTTTCGTATGAAATTCATCTTTGTCTCCTCGATACACATTAGGGATGACAGGGTGACAGCTGTGCATTCATAGTCCTCTCAGGTAAAGGTGTCTAGATGCGTCATAAAGTCTTCACAAAGGCCTGAAAGGATTTCAAATCTTTAGCCCTTTTTGGGAGACTGAAGTCGATGAGGAATCTCTTTCAGTCTGTGGCCTATGCCTTTTTATATCTGTTTCACCCCCGAGTTATTTGGATGGTTCTTATTCCGCCAGTGGTTTCTCTCTTATTGGTGGGTGGTTTTGGTTGGATGATCTGGGGGCCTTTGTCTGAGTTCATTCAGTCCAATGGGCACCTAGCAGGGTTTATCTCTAAAGTCACAGCTGGTTGGATGAGTTGGTCGCCTGAGGATATGAAATGGCTCTCGATTGGTCTCATGGTCGCCCTTGGGCTCATGGTGGGAATCCCTTTGATCTTGATGATTTCCCTGACTCTCACTTCAGTGCTTGCGCAGCCGGTGGTCTTAAAGCTTCTTGGAGAGGAGTTCCCTCAGTTGAAAAAGCGGGGAGGGTCCTTGTCTGCCAGTCTTAGAAATGCTCTCAAGTGGACGGTCATTTATGTCTTCTTGTGGGTGCTGACCCTCCCACTTTGGATCGTTCCGGGCATGGCGTTTTTCGTGCCAATTCTTTTAAACACTTTTCTGCATTACAAGGTTTTTACTTTTGATTCCCTGAGTGAGCACGCTTCCGGCGAAGAAATTCACTCATTGATGGGTGGGCGAAAGGAAATTTTTTTAAGCTTAGGACTTGTTTGCAGTTTGCTTCTGATGATCCCTTTTTTCTTTATCGTGGCACCACTTTTTGCTTCCCTAAGTTTTGTCCGTTTGAGTTTCCTGGAGCTCACTGAGCATCGAAGCCATACTCAGGGCTCAGAGGCTTAGCTCTAAAGGCTAAGCTTTAGGTTTTCTTTTTTTCATCGACAGAGTCACTTCAAATTCAGCGACAATTTCTTTGGGATCTTTTGAAGGCACGATGGCATAAGATTTAAAAGTTTCCGTGACTCTTTCATCCGAACTGAGTGCTTGCTGCAATAAGGCTTCTACGGCTTGTCCTTGTTCGCAGATAAAGTGA
The DNA here is from genome assembly GCA_021300175.1 of Pseudomonadota bacterium. Classification (GTDB taxonomy): domain Bacteria; phylum Bdellovibrionota; class Bdellovibrionia; order Bdellovibrionales; family Bdellovibrionaceae; genus JAJTIC01. The sequence continues at coordinate 12,055 of JAJTIC010000024.1, read as the reverse complement.
ACATCACCTTCCGCCCGCTTTAAGAAGTTCGCTTTGAAATCTTTAAAAATATAGTCGACGGGGGCTTTGTTATCTTGTATCGATTTCACAGCGCGCAGAGCTACGACCATCTCTGCACCGATCGCAAGAGCACCAAAGTACATCGCATTCAAATGATTCTTCGTTTTGCGTGTAAGGGGGATAGAAACGACCCCTCGATGCACACTCATCTCTTCGACCGAAGGGCTGATCCACCAGATCAGCGGTATTTTCGTAAAAGTATAGAGTCGTAAAAACGCTGTGGCTTTGAATTTATCCCAAGGGGTCACAAAAGCCTCCTTATAGACATAATTGTGACTCCTGACTGACCTTTGAATCAAGCTTCCTGAAGTTACTTTTGAGTTGGGTCTGGGCTCCATGAAAGCCGTGTGGCAGATGGGGCCCAAATTTCTGGAAGAACTCGGTCTGAGACTCCATCTCTTTGGTCCATTTGTCCTTATCCACCGTCATCAATCGGTTGAATTTCTCAGCAGAAAAATCAAGGCCCGACCAATTGAGGTCGCTGTATTTTGGCGAGTAACCAATAGGTGTGGGCACGCCTTCAGTTTTTCCCCGGCAAGCATTGAAAATCCACTCAAGGACTCGCATATTCTCACCATAACCGGGCCATAAGAATTTGCCAGCATCATCTTTCTGAAACCAGTTGACGAGGAAAAGTCTTGGCAAGTTCAAATTTTTGTCTGCAAAGCTCAGCCAATGGCTGAAGTAATCGCCCATATTGTAGCCAGCAAATGGAAGCATGGCCATAGGATCTCGGCGAACCACACCGACAGCGCCCGTGGCTGCGGCTGTTGTCTCAGAGCCAATACTTGCAGCGAGGTAAACACCTTGCTCCCAAGTTCTTGCCATCGTCACGAGAGGAACGGTATCGGCTCTGCGACCTCCAAAAATCATCGCCGACAAAGGAACCCCTTCAGGATCTTCCCAGGCAGGATCTATGGACGGGCACTGGTTCGCAGGTGCTGTGAATCTTGCATTTGGGTGTGAAGACGGCCGCCCACAGCCTGGAGTCCACTCTTGCCCTTGCCAGTCTGTCAGTCTTTCTGGGGCTGTTTCCGTCATTCCTTCCCACCAGACATCACCGTCGGGAGTCAAAGCCACATTCGTGAAAATGGTGTTTTTCGCGACTGCAGCCATGGCGTTCGGATTGGTGGTCATACCGGTCCCTGGCGCTACACCGAAGTAGCCAGCTTCTGGATTGATGGCTCGCAGGTCTCCTCGAGAGTTCGGCTTGATCCAAGCGATATCATCCCCGATGGTGGACACTTTCCAACCCTCAAAAGAAGCGGGGGGAATGAGCATCGCAAAATTCGTTTTTCCACAGGCACTCGGAAAAGCCGCCGAAATGTATCTCTTTTCACCTTCGGGATTCTCAACACCCAAGATCAGCATGTGCTCAGCCAGCCAGCCCTCTTCGCGGCCCATGGTCGAAGCGATCCTGAGAGCGAAACATTTTTTACCCAAAAGTGCATTGCCGCCGTAACCTGAACCAAAGGAAATGATCTCGCGAGTTTCAGGAAAATGAACGATGTATTTTGTTTCTTTATTGCAAGGCCATGTGACGTCAGGCCGGCCATCGGAGAGAGGCATTCCCACCGAGTGCAAAGCTTTGACAAAGGGCCCTTGACCAAGAGCATCGAGTGCAGGAAGCCCCATGCGAGTCATGATTTTCATATTCACAACAACGTAAGGGGAGTCAGAGATTTCAACCCCATATTGAGCGATGGGCGAGCCTAAAGGTCCCATGCAAAAAGGAATCACATACATGGTGCGACCTTTCATGCAGCCTTCGAAAAGATGACTCAAAGTCGTTCGCATTTCAGCAGGGTTTGTCCAGTTGTTGGTGGGGCCAGCATCTTCTTGCTTTTCGGAGCAAATGAATGTGCGATCTTCCACACGGGCCACGTCCGACGGATCAGACCAAGCTAAGTAAGAATTTGGTCTTTTTTCAGGGTTTAATTTCTTAAGAGTTCCACTTTTCACCATCAAATCGCAGAGAGTGCTGTATTCTTGTTCGCTGCCATCACACCAATAGATGTGGGAAGGTTGAGTGAGGGCAGCAACAGAAGCGACCCATTTGTTGAGTTCAGAGTTCGTGCTTCCCACATACGAAGAGCGGGGGGGGTGGTTCATTTTGACTCCCTTTTTCATAAACTTTTCCTAGGGCTGAGGTTTTACCGAATTGGCTGCGATTTGAGTAGTCTTTTTGCCCAAAAAAATGGACCGAAAAAGCCCTTGGGAACTCAACTCTTCCTCAAGCTTTCAGTTCTGGCCAATGTCGCCGCTCCGACGATTCCAGCAGAGCCTTGGAGCGTCGATGGCAGGATTTTGAGCGTCTTTTGGAAGCTAGTGAAACAGCGGTTTCGGATCTTTTCCTCAATCAGTTGAATTAAAGTGTTATGAGGACTTGAAAAAAGTCCACCCGAAAGCAAGACAGCTTCCGGATCAAAAACATTCACGATAGAAGCGATTCCAGTGGCCACATGATCAGTAAATCTTTCGATCAGGTTAGCAGCAGAAGCTTCTCCAGACTCGTAGTCCTCCACAATTTGCTGTGAAGAGAGTTTGTTTCCTGTTTTTTCTTCGGCGAGTCTTTCAAGGGCTATTGAAGAGGCATATCTTTCAAAACAGCCTTTGTTTCCGCAGGGGCAAGGTTTGCCATCCTCGACGATGGTCATATGACCGATCTCTCCGGCGCCTCCCGTTTTTCCGTAATAAAGGTTATCATCAATATAAATAGCGCCCCCAATACCGGTGCCGAATGTCAGCAACACAAAGTGCTTGTATTCCTTGGCTGCACCGTATGCCTTTTCACCTAAAGCGGCGCACTTGGCATCATTTTCCAAGAAACAGGGGAGGCCCAATTCCTTAGATAAAAAAGAAGTCAGAGGAAAGTGCTCAAGTCCGGTAATATTAGGAGCTTTGATAATTTTTCCCAATTTTCGATCGACCGGGCCTGGCCACCCCACGCCAATTCCTCCCACAGAAATTGGTGATTTGAGTACTAAATTTCGAGCATGAGACGCCAAAAGCGTAAGAAGAGCTTCGTTGTCTTTTGGTGTGGGTACCTTTGTTTGAGCAATCAGACTCCCCAAGTGATCCACCAGAGCAAACCGGAGGTTGGTGCCGCCGATGTCTATGCCAATCGTGTTATACTGTTGCTGAGCCATTTTTAAATTCCGCGGAAAATCTAATAGATTCAATTTTTAAGAACATAGTGGGCCTTTGTATAGTTATGACTCAGCTCCTTCCTAATTATGTAAGATATTTTCCAGAAATTTGAAAGGAACTTCAGCAAATATTACAGTCATGCTCGGGTCCTTCGCTGGGGCTAGCTAAAACATGGAAACAGATAAGATTGATGCAAATTTGCATAGCTGACATGAGTTTATGAAGATTTACTTTTTATCTCACTGAGAGGACGATGAAGAAGCGCACGAATCTACGATCAGATTTTTTCTGGGAAGGAAATTTTCGATGAAATTGTTTTTGTGTTTTATGATGTTGTTTGCTTCTGTGGCCCATGCTGGAAATTTGGGCCTTGCGGATTCAGGAATTAAAGTCAACGTTCTCTGGCCGATTTATCCTGGCGATAGGTACCGGATCGCGTGGCGGTACGCTCTTCACTCCAGTGAGTCCTATCGCACAGAGCTAGGAATTGGTCTTGGGTACACTGCCGAGAAATATCGAAAAACAGAAGGAAAATTTTCTGAGGCACATTTGATTTTAGGAGTTAGGCAATACTTTGGCTCTCCTTTTCATGGGGAGCTGAATATCAACCCTGGTCGATCACAACTAAAGGACCATGTGACTCAAAATAAGGATTACAAAAGCACAGACTTAGAAGTTCAAGCATTGTTTGGCTATGAGTGGCGGCTCAACAAAAGCTTCACCTTAGATCTCCAAGCAGGCGCGATTCGGGTAGTGTCCAAAAGTAACGAATGGCCAGTCTATGAAAATGAGGATCTAACAAAGGTTCAAGACGAGGAGCCAATTGTTCCCGTCGGAGTCATCAATGTCACTTATTGGTTTTAGGGCCCAATACCTTCATCATTGACGCCCATCTAATTTCAGCTCTGGTTTGCGAAGCCCTGCACTAAAGCGGACAAATGTTGTTGAACAAACGTTTCAACGTCGTCCTCGCTATTAACTGTCAACAGCCGGTTAGCAATGAGGAGTTCAGAAATTCCATGAAGGGATGACCAAATATGCGCAGAAATCCGTTCCGGTGTGCCTGAGACAACTTTAGTTTTTACACCGTATCTGATGAAATCGCGGAGTTTGCTAAAAGCTTTGTTGCCTTCCGAAGCCATGTCACCGTCGATCTTGGGCGTAGGGCGGTCAGGTGAATACATTGTTTTATAATAAGCTGGATGCTCAACTGCAAACTTTACATAAGAACACCCTAAGCGGAGGAGCTCCCGCTTCCACTCCTCGGCGTCCATGGTCTCGAAAGGACGGTAAATTTGGTTAAAGAGCTTAAAGCCAGTGGCGGCAACTTGATTCACAAGATCATCTTTGCTCGAAAAATGGTGGTAAATAGAAACATGCGAAACACCAATTGACTTCGCAATCTCTCGAAGGCTCAAGGATGGAATTCCTTTTGTTCCGATGGCAAGTAAAGCTTTGTGCAGAACCTCTGAGCGTAAATCCCCATGATGGTAGCTGTCTGTTCTTGCAACAGATGGTTTTCTCTTCGTTTTCAATGGCATAAGCTGTCCCACCTTAATGTGAATACTATTACTCAGGAGGACTTTAGTCATTGATGATTCTTTCCCGTTGACTTTAATCCTACCACCGGTAGCATTAAGAAAATTACAAAAAAAAGGGGTAAATATGCTCGAGTTGTTATCTAACTACATGAAATTCATGGTTCTTATTGCTGCTGTGATGGCGTCGACCAGATCCGCCAGCGCAGAGCCAAAACAAGGACTGAGTGTAGCGGCGGGGCTGACACAGCCGCTTTTGTTTCAGGGTGCGAATATCGAGATTGCATACAAAACTGGTCGGATGATGTACGAATTCTCAAATGGCTTTAATTTGAAGCTTCACAAGTTCGAATCTTCGCTCACCTCTGAGGAAAAAGACGAAAAATTGAAACTAACGCTTCCCTGGACGACGGGCATCGCGGTTGGCTATTTTTTGACAGATACAATCGCTCTAGCTCTTGAGGCCAGCGCCCACCGTTACGACGTAGAAATACCAGGCGGCGAAAAAGCCTCTTATACCACCTACTCAGTGGGGCCTGGTCTTTTTTATACAAAACACTTTGGTGAGAATTTTTTTATACAACCGGTTTTAAGATATTGGCCAAATGTCGGTTCATCTGAAGATGGCGACAAAGTGGGAATAAAGCGTGCCAATAATTCAACGTATGACCACCAAGTGCATGAATTTGGTTTGTTCGCAAACATTAGAGCAGGTTGGACCTTTTAGTTGACGAACTTCCGCCGTCCCCAAATGTGGCTCGCAGATGAGATGCAAGATGGTGGCCCCGGAGAGACTTGAACTCTCACGTCCGCAATGGACACTGGATTTTGAGTCCAGCGCGTCTACCAGTTCCACCACAGGGCCACTTAAGAGACGGGTAATTAATCAAATGCCCGTGTCTTTCTCAAGAGGTTTTTTAAGAATTCTTCCGTGCTGCATTAAGTTGTTTTTCAAGGACGAGTTTCAATCCTCTGGGGCTTTTTTCTGTACCTGTGATCATAAATCCAGCCTCTAAATTGAGCTTTATCATGCTTTGATTGGTGTTGAGGCATTTGGTGAGCACGCGCTGAAAACCTTGAGTTTCAAGGTCCTGATGTTGAGCCTCCATGAGCCTGAGTCCTAGACCTCGATGCCTGAGGGAGGCTTGGATGCCTCCGAGCCAACTTTCAAAAGTCGATGTGTCTTTGGTTCGGCCCAATTTGAAGCCAGCGAATTCTCCATTCAATTGTAGGATCCATACCTGAGCTTTCTCGGCTTTCCAGTTCATCTTTTCCACAAGCTCTGCTTTATCTGGGAAGAGCTCAGAGAAAAGCTCCAACCAATGGTTACTTTCTGGAGGTTGTCTGGAGTTTGTGATGGTGATTTCTGTTGGCGCAAATCTCAGCTGCTCTTTTCCTTGAAAGAGGCCTTTTTCGAAGAACATGTCTTTGGGGCGCACCCACAGAGTGCTGAGTTCGTTCTGATAAAGAGTCTCGTAGACAGCGAGTTCTTCAAGAGTTTCTGAATGTTTGGCAACTCCAAGGAATTTATAAGGTTTATTTTTATAATGTGTAAAAAGCTGAAATTTTGGTGTTTGCATAGGGGCGGGTTCTATCCTTTTTGGTTTGACTCGTCCATGCTTTTGGGAATTCTTTTCATGAACTGTCGCAGAACTTGTCACTATTTTAGACAGTGAGCCTCTTTGTAAAGTCTCTAGGGTTTAGAATTCCTTCGAAGTTCTCGAGGGTTAAGGTTAAAGCCAAAATTTGTCCCTGTTGGCACTGGCGTTGCTCTAGGTGGGTTGGTCTGAAAACTACACGAAGGAGTTCGTTTATGAAAAATGCAATGAGAACCTTGGCGTTGATTGCGATGGTGCCTGTCGCCGTTTACGCTCAAGGAAATTTAGATGAAGAGCTCAACGCTGAGCTCGATAAATTATATCAGGCTCAAAAAGCTCAAAGTGCACAATCTGCACCCCAAGTGCAAGTGAACGTGCAAGCGCAAACACAGTCTTCGGCAAATCCGCAGACCGTGACTTCAGCTCCTCAGGCAGTGATAGCTCCTCAAGCTGTGACAGCGGCGCCCGTAGCGGTTCCTGCGGTTGTTCCAGCGCCTGCGGTTCAAGCGCAACCTTTGACAGTTGTGGAAAGCAGCCCTTTGACGCTTTCAAGTGCTGAGAAAATCAGGAAATCTCGGCAAGACGCTGAGCTTTCAACGGAGCAAACAATTGTTGAAAAGCTCGAGCAATCTCGATTAGAAGATGAAAAACGAAGAGCCGAAGTGCTCTTTGGTGATAAATTTAATTCTTTAGCGACTCCAGCGCCTGTGGCTCCCGTAGCTCCTGTTGCGCCAGTGGTTGTCGCTCCAACACCCGTTGTACCTGTGGTGGTTCCTGAGCAGACTGTCACAGCTCCGGTGGTGGACAAAGAGTCGATCCGTGGTGAAGTGAAAGCCGCTCTTGCAGAAATGAAAGAAGCTGAGCCGAAGAAGCCAGAACCCAAAACTTATGTGGGTGCGATGTTTGGAGTGGGTGACTACCCAGATGCGGTCAACGTTAAGGGATCTTATTCAGCAGGTTTCTCGATCGGAAAAACTTTCGAAGATCGTTTGGTGGTCGAAGGTTCTTTCATCTACGGAAACTACCAAGTGGAACAACCTGTGGGCGGCTTCTATGATCCGTTCTATGGTTATTATCCACGAATCACTGAAATGGATCAGTACAATACTTCAGGGCTTGTGAAATACCAGCTGTTCGGCGGAAAAGTTCGTCCGGTGGTGGGAGCTTTGGCTTCTTATGTGTACCGTGTGTATACAGACACTCAGTTCGCAGTGACTGATAAGTCCCTGACATCGCATGCGATGGACGTGGGTTTAATGACAGGTGCAGATATTCAGCTGACGGAAGGTTTTTCGATCGGAGTCGATTTCCGATACATGTGGAATCTGACCAATCGTCAAAATGATGGTTTGCAGAGATCTTTCCAGCAACCAAATTCAAATTTAAACGGCTATAAGAGTGTTGCGGTTGAAGAACTCAATTACTTCAATGTAGGCATCACTGGAAGAGCGACGTTTTAAACTGTTCCTAACTCCTAGTGTGTGAAAAGTCCCAGGTTTAACGACCTGGGACTTTTCTTTTCTCAAAGCTTTTGTCACAATTAAAGAATGTCGGTTCATTCCCTTTTTGTTCTAGTGTTGAGTCCGTTGTTGTTTGCTCAAGCCCCTTCCCCGTTAGGCAAAGTTGTGATCGAGGCTGTGGCAAAAGTGAATAATCAAGTGATCACTTCCCGAGATGTGGAAATGAATTATTGGCTCGAGAAAGCCCATTTGAATGGCCAGGCACCGACCTTGAGCAAAGAAACTACGGAGTTGAGTATTGATTCAGAGTCCTTTCAGCAGCAGCTGAACCGAGTGGTGCTTGAGCATCTGGTGAGTGCTGAAGCGGATAACTTTGAAATTGCTCAAGTTTCCCGGGATGAAATTCAGAAAAGAGCCAAAAAACTAGGCTCCTTTCTAGAAAAATCTGAACCTTGGCAAAAGCTCGCAGTCAAACCTCAGGAGCTTGAGGTGGTTGTCAGTCGAAATTTGCGGGCTGAGACTTTTTTGAAGTTTAAAACAGAGTCTTCGGGGATCACCATCACGGATCAAGAGGTCAAAGCTTACTTTGATAAGAATCGAGTGAAGTTCGGGAATTTGCCTTTGTCACAATATCAAAAAGTCATTCGTGAGCACTTGACCAATGAAGCGGTGAAAGAGCGCCTTGCTGACTGGTTTGAAGTTCTCAAGCGGAAGTACCAAGTTCAACGTCTTCAGAAGCCGAGCTAGCTTGAGTTTTCAGATTCGACCTTTTCAGTCCAAGGACTTTGTAGAGTTGATGAAATGGCTGCCTTGTGAAGAAGCTTCTTTTTATTGGCCTGGGTCTTATTTGGAGTCTTCTTTGAGGCCTGAAAGTACCTGGGTCTTAGCGGAAGAAGGGTTCATCCTGTCAATGGTGACCTTTCAAGACCTGTTATCTGACGGCGAAGTTTTGATACTCGCCACCCATCCATCAGCGCGAGGTAAAGGGTTTGCCAGAAAGCTTCTTCAGGCACTGACTGACGCGAAGCAATACAAGCGTCTCTGGCTGGAAGTACATGAAAAAAATGAAGGGGCTTTGCGTTTTTACCAGTCTCTAGGTTTTCTCCAGGTCGGTCAGAGGCCGACTTACTATCGGGATGGAGGTACGGCTCTCTTGCTGGAGCTCAAGAGATAAATCCTTGCTTTTTCCAAGGATTTACCCTAAATCCTAAAGCGTTAAGTGGGCTGGAGACAGCCCACTTTTTTGTTTTCTAGGGACCCGAGTTTGAGGAAGTAATGATCGATTCTGAATCGATGGCAAAAATCGAAGCTCTCGCTGAACAAGCGGCAGCACAAAATTCTGTGCAGATTTATGATGTGGAATTCATTCCACATGGTCGGATTTTAAGAGTCTCGATTGATAGAGACGGCGGTGTCGGAATTGAGGACTGTGCCAATGTTTCTCGGGATTTGGGGACTGCATTGGATGAGAGTCCGGTCTTGGAAGATATCAACTATAATCTAGAAGTGTCTTCCCCTGGGCTTGAACGCAAATTGAAGCGTCCTTGGCATTTTCAAAAAGCTGTTGGGAAAAAGATCCAGGTTCGTTTGAGCGAAGCGCTGGCTCAGTTTGGAATTCAGAACGAAAGATTGAAAGCGACCAAGCAATTGTCTGAAGTCGCTCTTGTCGCTGCCGATGAAAAATCTGCGCAGCTTGAAATTGAAAAAGAAGTGGTTCACATACCTTTTGAGTCTTTTGAGAAAGCACAAGTCGTGTTTGAACTCTCCAAAGGAGAGAAAAAAGGACCGGGAAAGCAACCCAAAGGTAAAAAGTAAACTGCACTCGTTAACCAGAGGTGAGGTGCCAGATGGCTGATAATATGTTCTCCGAACTTTCTCGAGTGATTGAGCAAGTCGGCAAAGACAAAGGAATCGATCGTAACTTAGTGATCGATGCAATTACACAGGCAATGCTCGTTGCGGCTCGCAAGAAGTATGGAACTTATCGCGAGATTGAAGCTTCTTACAACGAAGACACTGGGGAAGTGGAACTTTTTGAGTTTAAAGAAGTGGTCGATCGTGAAAAATTCATCGATGATGAAGTTGAAATTCCTTTGGACGAAGCTTTAAAGCTGGATCCAGGAGCTCAGCTCGATGACTCGATCGGTATCAAGTTAGACTCTCGAGATTTGGGCCGTATTGCTGCGCAAACAGCAAAGCAAATCATTTTACAAAAAGTGCGAGATGCTGAGCGCGAGATCATTTACAATGAATTCGAACAGCGCAAAGGGGAAATTGCCTCAGGGATCGCTCGTCGAGTCGAAAGAGGCGCTATCGTTGTCGACATGGGGCGCACCGAAGCTTATATTCCGCCGCGCGAACAAATTCCTGGCGAGTCATATAAACCTGGTGATCGCATTCAGGGCTATTTGTCTGAAGTTCGTCAGACCACTCGAGGTCCTCAAATCATCATGTCTCGGGCAGATGAGCGTTACCTGATGAAGCTTTTTGAAATGGAAGTTCCTGAAATCTATGACGGTATCGTTGAAATCATGGCAGCAGCTCGAGAGCCAGGACAAAGAGCAAAAATCGCTGTGAAGTCCAAAGACCAAGCTGTGGATCCCGTCGGTGCTTGCGTTGGAATGAAGGGAACTCGCGTCCAAAACATTGTGCAAGAATTGCGCGGCGAGAAGATTGATATTGTGCCTTGGGACGAGGATATTGCCCGATTTGCAGCAAATGCATTGGCTCCAGCTGAAATTTCTCGAATCTTCCTCGATGAAGAGAATAAAGAGTTAGAAATCGTTGTTCCTGATTCTCAATTGAGCTTAGCGATTGGTAAGCGCGGGCAGAATGTTCGCTTGGCCGCAAAGCTGACAGGTTGGAAAATCGATATCTTATCTGAAAGTGCTGCTTCTGCGCGAACAGCAGAAGCCATTTTCAACTTGATGTTAATCCCTGGAATGACAGAGACCATGGCTCAGAATATTTTCCAATCAGGCTTTGGTACTTTTACTGCTGTCGCTCAAGCCAAGCTGGAAGATTTAATGACAGTTCCAGGTTACGATGATCCTGCAAAAGCTGAAAAATTGATTAAGGACGCCCAAGCTATTGTGGATAAATACCAAGCTGAGGGGATTCCTGTTCCACAATCACCGCAGGCTCAAGCCGTTGCAGCCGCGAAAGCAACGAGCTCTGATGCCAAGGCACAAGCAGATCTGCGGTTGAAACAAGAGCTTGAAAAGCTCGGCAGCAAAACCGAGGAACAATAAGAATTTTGATGACGTTGATTTACGGTGTGTGAAGGAGTCAGAGTGAGTAATCCTAAGGTATTTGAGTTCGCCAAAGAAATCGGTATGACACCTTTGGCTTTGATGGATAAAATCCGAGAGTGGCAGTTGCCTGTGAAGTCCCATATGGCAGAGCTGGATCCGGGAACTTTGGAAGCCATCAAAACTAAACTTTATGAAAAATCTGGCCCTGCGGCAGCAGGTCCAGAGAAGAAAGCAGTCAGTCGTAAAAAAGTGTCAGCTCCGACTCCGGTGAAAGCAGTTTCAGCAAAAGCCGCTGTTACAACGGCACCCACTGCTGCGGCAAAACCTACAGGTGGCACAGTCGTTCGTCGAAAAAAAGCGGAAGAGCCAGTGAGAGAAGTGAAAGCGGAAGAGCCGGCAGCATCTGTTGCTGCAGAGGTAGCTCCAGTCGCTGTTGCGCTAGCTCCTGCAAATGAATCTCCGGCCGTGGCGACAGTGACTCCGCCACGAACGTCCCCAGCTGGCGCGATTCCTACTGCTTTAGGTGCAGCTCCTTCAGCGATGACAACCGCCGAAATGTCCATGAATGAAGATTTGGCAGAAAAAAAATCTCCCGCAAGAAAGAAAGAAGTCGCCATTGGAAACAGTGGCGTTGCTAGTTCAGCTCCGAAACGAAATATTATCGGCCGCATGGATTTAAGCCGAGTGGCAACCGTAGCTCCATCTGGAGGTCAGCGTCCTGAGCGAGGACCGCACAGTGGTCCACGGCCAGCTAGCAGCGGAGCGGGGGGTGGATTTGCCTCGACCCGCCCAGGAGGTAAGGGAAACTTACGGGCAGGGTTTGTCGCTCCAGTGTCAATTCCAGATACTCCAGGTTTTGACGAGGAGTACGAGCGTAAGAAAGAAGAGAAACGTCGCACCAAGGGAGGCGCTATTGAAGCCGCAGCGCCGAAGGTGAATGAAGAAGAGGAAAATCAGCATTTTGACGCCGCTGAATTTCGGAAGCGTGAAATGGT
>JAJTIC010000069.1 GCA_021300175.1 Pseudomonadota bacterium | reverse complement strand
CTTATTCAAGTTCTTATTGAAGTCCTGTTGAAAATCTCGCAATGTCATGTGTATAGGGTTAAACCTGAACTCTTCTCGAGATTCAAGAAACTATGCAGGGGTTTATAGAATGAAATATCTGGCATTGATCGTTTTTGCAGCTGCTCTCATCTGGACCTGGAATATTGTGCACACAGATCCCAACGTGAGCTTTGAGACGCATTCCGGCATTCAGGAAAAGCTGGCCGTCCTCATCACTGACACAGTGAAAGCAAAGAAGGCCACTGCGACGGACGTTGTTGTAGAACGAGTTTGGACAGAACTTTTGGGTCCTGGCAAAGTGAAAGCTTTTTTCATTTATTCGTACAAAGACCAAACAGCTGAAGGTGCCATCAACTCCACCATTCGCGGTGAATCTTACCTTGAACGACAAGAAGACGATGGCTCTGGCTTTGATCGCTGGAGCTTGGTGAAAGTTAACACGACTTCAGATGCTATCGTTTTTGATGAAGGCCTTGTTGTGACTCCTAGAGAAACTGCCGAACCAAATTCAGTTTTCAATCAAGGAGCACCCCCCACACCTGAAACTCCTTCAGCCCCAGCAGCACCTGCTACTGGCAATCAGTAATGTCTTTGAAATATCTGGCCATTGATGAAGAGGGATTCCCCCTCTTTGGCGAAATTCGGGTGGCTGACGCTGAGATCGGCCACCACTTGCTTTCTCAAGTTAAGTTTGCCCCGAACGGAAGCTTTCAAACAGAGCTCGATGGGGAAACTTATGTGGTCGAAGCTTTTGATGAACCCTATGTGATTAAAAATGTTCAGTTCAAGGGCGGTGATCTGGTGGATGGTCTGCTCCCCTATGGACTGGTCAAAACTTTCTCACTTCAAACATTGAGTGTTGATGAATGGGATCGCTTTCATGGATATTTCCAGAGCGAAGATCCCAGCCGAAAAATCCCTTTCGTCTTGTCACGAGCCGCTCAAGCTGAATTGTTTCAAAGACTAGATGCTTTTGATGACGAGTCGATCACTTATGAACAAATCACTTATCCTATTCCTTCTTACTGGGACGATCGCAAAGATATTCAGGATGCTGCTTACTGGACGAAAATTTATCAAACAGAAACACCCGGTTGGGAAATGAATCGCCCAACACCGGCTCTTGTGGATATGCTTCCTCGATTGAAGCTTCCCAAGCTGCGTGTCCTCGTGCTTGGCTGCGGCAGCGGGAATGATGCTGCTTACTTTGCCCAAGAAGGTCATGTCGTTACAGCTGTGGATGTTTCACCAGAAGCTCTGCAAAGAGCTCAAGCAAAATACGGACATCTTAATATCCAGTGGGTCGAGCAAGACTTGTTTCGCTTTGCTCAAGAAAATCAGAATTCCTATGATTTAATTTTTGAACACACTTGTTTTTGTGCCATTAATCCTTCTCGAAGAAATGACCTCGTCAAAAGTTGGATCAATTTACTCACGCCGGGTGGATTTGTTTTGGCGATTTTGTTCACTATGGAACGTAGAAGTGGCCCGCCCTTTGGTGGATCTGAGTGGGAGTACCGAGAAAGACTGAAAAAATACTTTCGATTTTTATTCTGGGGCCGATGGAAGAACTCCATCGACCGCAGAGAGGGTAAAGAGCTTCTCATTTACGCTCAGAAAAAGTAATTACTTTTTCTCTTCTTCTTTTTTCATCTCGCAAGAGCTATCTTTGCAGCCGCCACACTTGCCATCTTTGCACTCGCATTTTTCAGCGCAGCATTTTTGTTTGCAATCACAACCGTGACCGCCCTTACCGTACATTGCACAGCCTGAAAGAGACAAAGCGCTCAACATGGCTAATGACATCAATAATTTTCTCATCGTTTTTCTCCTTTATTTTGAAGGAATGAGCTCAGTTTGAGCAGAATCAGTTTTTTATCACTGTCTTTGAAACCCTTCTTCACTTCGATCACTTCACCTTGGGGATTGACCCAAAATGAGATCGGCAAAGAAGGAATTTTCCACTTCTTCCGTAACTTTTTTCCTTCGTCGTACAGTATAGGAAAGGACACTTTGGATTGTGACAAAAATTTTAAAGAATCTGACTTGTCATTATCCATAGCCAGACCAAGGACAAGAAATCCCCGCTCCTTGTTTTCCTGGTAAATTTTCTCGTAAAATGGAAAAGATTCTCGACAAGGCTCACACCAAGAGGCCCAAACATCCACAAGAATCCATTTTCCTTCTAAGGATTTAGCATCAAAGGTCACCGAAGAAATCACCGGCAAATCCTTGAGATCCTTTAACTTTGTTTGAAAAAAAGTGCGTTGCCAATCAGCAGCCTGGCTTGTGACTTGAGCAAAACAAAGAAAACAGAAAATCAAAAGACTTCTCAAAGATCTCATCGAGTGATGAGTTCAAAGTACTCTGGTTCTTCCGTCAAGTTCTTATTGAAAAAGCGGCCTGGGCTCCAAGGAGCAAGTGTTTGATACCAGCTGGGCTTTTCGACTTTAAGTTTTGTGAGAACAAGTTTACCGACGCGAAGATCTTCTCCGGACCTTAAGATCTGTTGAATCGCAGCGGCCCCTGTCAGCTGGGGCTGTTGAGCCATCAGCTTTCCAACAAGTCGTGCAGCAATCGGTGTGGCCATAGAGGTTCCCGTGCTAATAAACATCCCATTCGAGTCCAGGCATTCTTTCGTCAAAGACTGAACGAGATACTCACGCCCCTGGGGAGTGTTCCAAGGAAAACTACTATCTCCCTGAGCAAGGAGTGGAAGTAGATAAGGACTGTGAGCGCAAAGCTGACTAGGAAATGCTGACAAAATGTTTTCACCAGGTGCTAACAAAAAAGGATAGTCGGGTAAGACGACATTGCTAAACGCCGCCAGGCCACCATCAACGTCCAAAGCCCCGACGCACAAAATATTGGGAGCATCCACCCCGCAAGGTAAATTTAAG
>JAJTIC010000148.1 GCA_021300175.1 Pseudomonadota bacterium | reverse complement strand
CAGACAGAATGTTTGCGGATTTTAAGAGCGAATCTGTCTTTGATTGAGAGACAACTAGTTCTAGGAGATGTTTGTGAAATTCTTGAATAGTCATCCTAGACTCCTGCAAGAAGCCTAGTTCGGAAAACTGATGCTGTAAAGTGGGGAGTAATGTAGCCACTCTGGTTGGGCGAAAGTGGCCACATAGGTTTCAGAAAACTAGTGTTTCTAAAGCGGCGAGGCGCTGCTCTTTACTTTACGCCGACTTCGCACTGGGCAGTGGAATCAACGCGCAAAGTGTTGCCGGACTTTGTTGATGTTCCAAAGCATTTAATTTCTGCGCGATTAGTTGCAACAAGCGAAAGTAGTTCGCCATATGAAACTTTTGTCGCTTCGTTTTCGGCAGAATCAGTTAACGTCTTGGTGTTTACAATAACTTTGCTGATGCCACTCTTTGATTGAACAAGTAATTGGCTGTCAGTGGCGTCAAAACCCTCAACACCGACCACTTGGAAACTACCTTTGTCGCCAAGGTTAATTGTGTTGGCGAACGAAATCGAACTCATAAATACCATCGAAACCAAAAGTGCAGCTCTCATTGTGTATCTCCTGTCTAATTGTTAGTTTGTGAAGCCAAATAATGTCGCTGCATTTTCCTCAGTTGGAATACAATCGACGCCCTTAATCCTTCACCATTCACCGAATCTACTGAGCAAGACGGAGGCCAAATGGCGGCGGCGAATTTTTTTGGGTTTAGTGTATAGGTGCTCGCGAAACCAATGGTTGCCGGTCGGATTCTGTACAGGTAGTCCCAGTCTTTCCGAGCGCTTCATTAGCCCGTTTAGGGGTTAACCTCCACTAAGTAAGCCCTGGGGTGGCAGCTTCTATTGCCATTAAAGGAAACTGCTTTTGACTACTCCCGTGGCAGTTGTGCTCGGATCTCTTTAAGCACCCAAGAGGCCAAAGTAAGTGCAGCTTCTGCTGTTGCTCGATTCAAAGCGATCTGATGCTGGCCTTCTTCAGGGTATCGAAATGCAATCGCGTAGAGGCTCAATTGGTCTGCCGGCTTAAGCTGATCAGCCAGTTTCGAGTCTTGTTTTGCGACGATGGTTAAGAGGTCTGCGACAATGTGAGTTTTAGAGAATCTCAGTTTGTGGAACGTGAGATAAGATTTGATAGCCTTTTCTGCGCTCTGCTGGCTGTGGTAGACCGAAACTTCCAAAAGGTTATCATTGGTTTGAGCGAGCATCAGTTGGGTAGCAAGCAAGTCTGTGTTAGCTTTTTGTAGCCACACTTTCCAGGTCGGAGTGTAGTTACTCATAGCGCGATTTCACGGCCTGTGTTGACAGCTGTTTCTGGAATAGATCCGAAATCATTAAGGCGCTCTTTGAATTCTTCAGGAGAATAAGTCCAAACTTGGACTTGAACACCAAAAAGCTGGTGAAAGTCTCTTGCAAGAGTCATCATTTCATTAAGGCGCTGCTCGGGTTTGAATCCATCAACCACCATAACGAAGTCATAATCCGAATCAGGCCTTGCCGTTCCCTGCGCACGAGACCCATAAAGGTACAAAGCCGCAGGCTTGTAGCGACTTCGAAGAACTTCTTTTAAGTTATTAAGGATCTGTTCCTGATTGGATTGAATCATGTTTAATTCGTACCTAGGCTTGGGCTTTGGAGCAAGAAAAACGCTGGTTTTGCTCTCATTTAGGCAAGGCGGCAGTTATGTGCAGCCTCCCCAGGGGGCCTTGATATCCAAGTTTCAAAAATATCAAGTCTTACATAAAGCATTTTGCCAATTTTTAAGAACATTCCCTCAGGGATTCTGCGCTCTCTTGCGCGGTACTTCCAGTCGTAGAGAGTTTCCAAAGACATGTTGAGGTGCTTTGCTAATTCCGAAGCCCTGATTAAATTTCCGTTTCTTAAACCAATATCAGTTTTCACTTCTGTGTTCATGATCTTCCTTTCGTTACTTTGAGGTGCCACGAACACTGATGAAGAATCAAGCTGTGAGAAATATTAAAAAATGTTTCGTTAAGACGGATTGAGGCTGGTTGGGTCTCGATTTGTTTCGTTCCTATTTCTATGCTACACCCCCGTTTGTTGGACACAAAAAGACGAATTATGTCGGCACCATGATGACAAAGGCGAAGGTCAAAAATAAAATTCAAACATCGTTCTTTGAAATGAGAATAGCTGAGTTGATAGATCGAACATCAACGGTGAGCTTTCCTCTGATTTCCTCCACGGGAGGTAAATATGTCAGTTAAGAAAGTAAAACTGTTGAATAATGAAATAAAATGGGAAGTTAGAGTCTACGAAGATGGTCGGGGATCAAGAAGATTGACTCGCAGGTTTGATAAGCGAACCGAAGCTGAAGATTTTCTGAAATCCTTTTATCAGGAACAAAAGGAAAAGCGGGATAATCCATTTCAAACCAAAAAATTCCATGAGGTGACCTTTCATACGGTGGTCAGTCGGTGGCTGGAAGATGGAAAGATCCGTTTCTCTGCAGGTCATTTACAGAGGGTGCAAGGCGTGGTCGCCGAAATTCTCCCCAAATGTGGTGCTTTAACTCTGGATAAGTTTACCCCGGAGTTTCTGTCGAAATACCAAAAGGAAGAAAAAGCGAAAGATCTTTCCAATGCAACTGTGAACAAAAGAGTACAAGTGATCATATCTGTTCTTAATTTTTCAGTGAAACAAAGAATCATTCCTTACAACCCCACCAATGGATTTTTGTTAGCGCTCAATACTGGGTTGCGGGCTGGTGAAATCTGGGGTCTCAAAGGTATTGACCTTTCGGAAGATGGAAAGCGTATTTTTGTGCGAAGGCAATTTAACCGAGTCACAAATTCCTATGGATCAACCAAGGGTAAATATACCAGGACGGTTCCTGCCAATGATTTGTTAATGGCAGAGCTTAAGGAATTGTCGAAGGACTGTCCGAAGTTCGTGGAAATTTGGAATTTTTCTGAATGCCGTGGACTATCGGTGAAGTCCATACTTGGAGCGGGAGACGGGGCTCAAACCCGCGACCTTCGCCTTGGCAAGGCGACGCTCTATCAACTGAGCTACTCCCGCATTCAGAACTTAAAAACAGTTCGAAAGAGACGAGAAATTAATCTTTTGAGCTCCAGCTGTCAATGGTCCTGATTTCAGAAGCTCATGACGCAAGTTGGTTAAAAAGCGCTATAATCAGCTTATGCTTGATTCTTAGTCATCGTGGGTTCAAGGGAAAGATATGCGTTTTTTCGTTGGTAGAGAAATGACTCGTTGGTTTTGGGTGAGTGCTTTGGGCGTTGTGCTTTATGGCGCAGGTTACATCATTGGAACTGAATATCGGCTGCGTCACCGCGGGGCTATTGCCTACGACTTTTTAAATAAGACCGAACGTATTCCAGCCCAGACGTCACCGACAGAATCACACTAAACCACAAGACCCAGTACCCCACTTTATCAAAGGGAACACCAATAACTCGGGTGTCGATCATCATCGCGGGGATCGCGACCATTTGAAGGGCCGTTTTCCATTTTCCTGCGGATTTAGCTGCGATTATTAGTCCCTCCGCAGCAGCCACCGATCTGAGTCCGCCAATCAAAGTGTCTCGCGTGAGGATGACAATGACCATTAAGGGGTCAATCTTTTGAAGACTCACGAGCATCACCAAAATGCTGGTGACCAAAATCTTGTCCGCAATAGGATCCATGAACTGACCGAGGACGCTCACAGAGCCATATTTTCGAGCAAAGTAGCCATCATAGTAGTCAGAGATTGAAGCTATAATGAAAAGACCAGCCGCTGTGACATTGGCCCAAACCACGTCAGGGAAAAGCAAAGCCACAATGACAGGGACCAAGACAATTCTCGAGTAAGTGATCCACATTGGCAGTTCTTTTTTCCAAGGCTCCATGATTAGATTAGACTTGATGGGGGGAGTCTTGGTCAAACGACTTTCATGGGGATCTCTGGTTCTGATGCTTGTGGGGAGTTTGGGTTTTGCCCAAAATCCGACCGAAGCTCGAAAATGGCTGGAAAAGCAAGCTCTTCAAGTGCGCCTCGCTCAAAGAGAGATTCTCGTTGTTTGTCATCGGGAGTCGCTCTTGTGGGATTTGAAAGGGGCAGGTCAGGTGGCTGTGCCTGAAGCTTTTTTGGAAGCAAAAATGATGGCTTTTGAAGAGCTCAAAGAACTCACAGAATTAATTCAGGAAGTGCATTGGGATTCGCGTGCTCAAAAACTCAAATTGAAATTTGAGGGTTGGGGGCTTCGTGGGAATTCCCTTTTGCAAATTGATTTTAGGCCGAAAGGAAATTTGCTAAGCTTTGAAATCGTAGAAGGTGCTTTTTTGGGTTTCAAAGGCCACTTGGAGTATCGCGCTGCAAAAGACCAAGTCCAGCAGCTTGCATTTTATGGGAAATATCATGGAAAGTTTTGGGGCTTTTTTGATTTTTTTGCTCCCATCGCGGTCGAAGGTGTTCTAGATTATGTCGCGACTTCCACACGAAGTCGTTGGGAGAAAGATTATGCTCGGAGCCTGGCTCACAAAAAATAAAGTCAGTTCAAAATTGGGAAATAGAGTTCCTCGCGTATTCCCTCTCTCGCAGTCTCTTGGCGAACGCGCATTGAATGGATTGCAATTGATTTGGCCAGATCGAAGTGTGTCTTCGGTGAAAGCGCTCAGTCTTTCGGGTCTTGTCGTATCGAGCGCACAGAAAATCTCTGTCGTAAAACCTTTGATGGAAATCTCTCTCAAATTGCGAATTGAGATTGCCAAGCAAGATTTTTTTCTCGACCTGATTGTGGAGCGAGTGAATGCGGACTCTCTTGCTTTTTCATTTCAAAAGACAGCCGCTGGACGACTAGCTCTCGAACAAGTGGTGAAGGACCGAATTGTCTCCCAGAATTTGGTCTCTTCCGCGGTGCGATTTCTGCCAGAAAGCTTCCGAGCAGATTACTGGTTACAAGGACCTTTTGATACGAATTTTTTGATTTGGCGAACTGGCCAGTTCCTAATCGAGTATGATGGATTGGTTTTGGATGGACGCTCTGGTGATTTGAAAGTGTGGCGTTCTTCGGGAATGGTGGATGCCGTTGGGGACTATGCCGAGCCTTGGAAAACATCTTCTCCCCTCACTGTCTCTTTGGGAGCAAGTTATTTGGACCGGGTTTTGAGATTTCTTGATGAAATGAAAGTTCATCATCCAGAGCTTCACTCTGTTTACCGAGGTCTTGTTCAATTTAGGGTTCTTTAGTGTTTGAGGTTCAGCACCAAGTCCAGTTTTATGAAACCGATCTGATGGGCATCGTTCATCACTCGAATTACTTGCTCTTTTGTGAAGAAGCGCGAGTGGCTTGGGCCCATTTTCACGGACTCTTGGATTATCAAAAACCTGGGAGCGCTCACCAGCTTGCTGTCCTTGGGACTCAAGTGCGGCATCTCAAGGCTCTGAAGTTTGGGGATTTGGTGCGGATCCAAGTGCAAGCTCGGCGGAAAGGGATTCGGATTATTTTTGAATATAGAATTCTTTTAGGTGAAACCCTTGTCGTAGAAGCTCGTACGGAACATGCCGCTTTGAGCACTGATTTAAAACCGATTAAGTTACCATCTGATATGCAGACAATTTTGGAGAAAGAACAATGGATCGAAACTTGGCTCTTGAATTTGTAAGAATCACGGAAGCAGCTGCTCTCTCGAGTGCAAAGTGGACTGGAAAAGGTGATAACAAAGCCGCCGATCAGGCAGCTGTGGATGCCATGAGAAAAGCTTTTGACTCTGTCCGAATCGATGGGACTGTGGTGATTGGGGAAGGTGAGAGGGATGAAGCCCCCATGCTTTATATCGGCGAGAAAGTAGGTTCAAAAACCGAAGATGCGCCTCAAGTCGACATTGCTCTTGATCCCTTGGAAGGTACGAGCATTTGTGCTTTTGGGGGTGTGGGGGCTATTTCCGTCATTGCTGTCGCAGAGAAAGGAAACTTCCTCCATGCGCCGGACACTTATATGGATAAAATTGCTTGTGGTCCCGCCGCGAAGGGGCGCATTGATATAGATCTAAGCCCCAAAGAAAATATTCAGCGGGTGGCGGAAGCTCTAAAAAAACCCGTGGAAGATGTGACGGTCGTTATTTTGGATCGTCCTCGGCACGAAGTTTTAATTGCAGATGTTCGAAAGACCGGAGCTCGCATTCATTTGATCGGCGATGGCGATGTGTCTGCGGCGATTGCTGCTGCCTGGGCTGAAAGTGGAATTGATCTTTTGATGGGAATTGGTGGGGCTCCAGAAGGTGTGATTTCCGCAGCAGCTCTGCAATGTTTAGGCGGAGATTTTCAAGGTCGCTTAAAATTTCGCAGCGACGATGAAAAAGAACGAGCGCGAAAGATGGGGATTAAAGATTTTGAGAGAAAATATAAAATTGATGACCTAGCAAAAGGTTCTGTGATGTTTGTTGCCACGGGTGTGACTGACGGCCCGTTTTTGAAAGGTGTGAAAACGCTGCCAGGTCATCAAGCGAAAACTCACAGCGTGGTCATGAGAAGTAAAACGGGCACGATCAGGAATATTGAAGCTCATCATCATCTTTCACTCAAGCCTCAGGTGGACTTTCGATGATTTGCTTTCATTGCCAGAAAGAAATACCGATCATTGATCAGAAAGTCAGTTTTCGCGAGGAGTGTCCTGCTTGTCGGTCTGATGCACATGTTTGCAAGAACTGTGAATTCTATGATCCAAAAGTCTACAATGAGTGCAAGGAAACTTCGGCAGATGTCGTTCGAGAAAAAGAAAGAGCGAATTACTGTGATTTTTTCCAACCTTCGGGGCGTGGTCAGAAGACGGGACCTTCAAAAGAGGATTTAAGAGCGAAAGCTGAAGCTTTGTTTAAAAAGGGTTAAGGAGAAATCCATTGACCCTAGCCATCGCACTATGAAACCATCAAGACATGGCAAATGCACAAACTACCGAAGTCTTCTATTGTCGTCCGGAACAGTTTTTTAAAATTATTTCAGATTACCCGAATTATCCTCATTTTCTTCAGGAAGTGAAGGATTGTAAAGTCCTTAAGACCGAAGGGAATAAGAAGCTCGTGGAGTATACCGTTTCGGTGATGAAGACTTTTAAATACAGTCTATGGATGACCGAAAATCCTTCTTCTGAAATCAAATGGGAGTTTGCGGGGGGAGATATTTTTAAGACCTCCTCTGGTTATTGGAAGCTCCAAGAAGAAGGGGGCAAGACTCGAGCCACTTATTTCGTGGATGCCACTTTTAACATGTTGGTTCCAGGTCCTATTGCCAAAGCTCTCGTGAGTGTGAATCTTCCCAATATGATCAGTGCTTATCACAAACGAGTGAAAGAGCTTTATGGCTGATCAAGACGATTCCAGTCAGAGTAAAAAAGAGAGCTTGCTCGGCGATACTGTGAAAAAATTGTTCACGGCTGGAGTGAGTGCGGCTTTCATGACCGAAGAAAGTGTTCGCAATTATCTAGCTGAGTTAAAGCTTCCCAAAGAAGTTTTGAATTTGATTCTGCAACAAGCGGCTAAATCGAAAGATGAAATTACGGGCCGAGTGTCTAAAGAAGTCATTTCTATGATTCAGAAAATTGATTTCACTAGAGAAATGGTGAAATTTGCGGAAACGCACAAGTTTAAAATCACTGCTGAGGTTGAAGTTTTAAAAAAAGACTTAAGTTCTCGATCCGAGCCATCCGCGGCGGTAAAACCACATAGCGATGAGTAAAGTGGTGGTCGCCATCAATGTCAGGACTCCGTAATATCCGAAGGGGTGACTGAGCTCTGGCATGTTTTGGAAGTTCATCCCGTAAAGACCTGCAATAAAATTCAGCGGCATAAAGAAGACACTAAAGACAGTGAGGATTCGCATGACTTCGTTGGTCTTTTGCGAAGCGAGCGAGATCTGTAAGTTCAAGAGTGAAGTCGCATCTTCTAGGAGCTCGTCCGTCATGAAGACCATGTTCGAGAGATTTTCACGGAGATCCTGAAAGAGAGGTGCGTTAGTGTCCGAGGAAGGGCTCAGGCGTTGAATCACATCATGGCTGTGCAGGAGGATTCGTTTAATCAAACTTAAACGTCTGCGGATGATGTGTAGGTCTTGAAACATTTTGGGATCATTCCCTTGATCAAACATTGCAGCTTCAAAGAGATCGAGTTCATCTTCGCCGCGCTCCAGAGGAATATGATAACTCTTCAGAGCTCGGTTGAGAAATTTCACGAGAATTTGTTGCTGGGAAATTTGCAGTTCGTCTTTCTTTTGACTAATTTCATCCATGCATTTATCGAAGAGGCCTTGAAAAAATTCAGGATCCAGTCGGTGAACCGTGATGATAAAATCAGGGCCAATGAAGATGGAAACCTTGCGGGTCAGGCTTCGAATAGAGTCCGCTCTGGGGGCAGCATCCACGTCGTAGATCCGAAGAATGGCAAAGGTCAAAGCACCGAGGCGTTCAAATTTAGGCAGATGAATAGGATCCAGAGTGTCTTGCACCATGACGGGATGGAGCTGGAATTCCGTTCTTAGATTTTCCATTTCTTCTCGACTGGGGTGAGCCACGTCGATCCACTGAAAGTTCTGACACTTAAAGAGGGTTCTGCGCATGCTTGAATATCGGAAAAAAACTTGCCAAGACCAAGGTCAAAAGCAAATCTTAGAGTCTAGTTTTATGTCTCATAACGAGAAGGTTTTCATGAAAACAGAGTATCGGTCTTTGAATCCAGAAACATTGATGGTTCATGCGCGTTTCAAAGTACCTGATCTGAAAGCTCTTTCTCAGCACCTTGAGCATTTAGAGAAAGCTCAAAGGACTTGGCAGGAAAGATCTTTGGTTGAGCGAAAAGCAGCTCTGCTCAATGTAGCAACGGAAATCGAGCTCTCTTTGGGGCAGCTCGTGGATCTGATGATTTTGGAAATCGCCAAGCCCAGGAAAGAAGCAGAAGCTGAAGTGAGAAAGTGCATCCAGTCAATCCGGGATTTTTGTGAACTCGAAATGGATTCTGTTCTCGAGTCTCGGGAAGCTCTTGGGGTTGTCCTGGCGGTGATGCCGTGGAATTTTCCTCTCTGGCAAGTTGTGAGATCAGCGGTGCCTCTTCTGATCGCTGGAAATGCTTATCTTCTGAAGCACTCTGAGCTCGTGCCGCAAACCTCGCTCTTGATTGAGGAATTGTTCAAAAAACATCTGTCTGTTTTTAGACAAGAATTCCTGAGTCATGAGCAAGTCTCAGAACTCATCAAGAGTTCTCAAATAGCAGGGCTCACGTTTACGGGATCCACGCAAGTGGGAAGGATTTTAGCACAGAAAGCAGCTTTTGAAATGAAACCATCAGTCTTTGAGCTGGGTGGAAGTGATCCTTATGTTGTGATGGAGGATGCCGATCTGGGACTTGCAGTGAGAAATCTTGTGAAAGCAAGATCGCAGAATAATGGACAGTCATGTTTGGCTGCGAAACGCTGGATCGTGCATGAAAGCTTTCGCAAAGATTGGATTTCAAGAGTGGCTGCAGAGTGGGAGCAGTATCAGGTCGGAGAAGCTCAAGAAAAGACCACCGATCTTTCTGTCCTCGCCCATCCTCGGTTCAGAGAAAAGGCAGACCGGCAGGTTGATGCTTTTTTGAGGTCAGGTCAGGGAAGTTTGCTTTACCGGCAATCAGTGCCAGAGCATCCCAGCCGAGTGCCACCCCAGGTGATTCAAGTCTGTGAAGTCAAAAATCTTTACCGAGATGAAGAGATTTTTGCTCCGGTCGCTTTGCTTTCGTGGTTCCAGACGGAGCAAGAAGCGCTGAGTTTAGCGAATGGAACAGTTTACGGATTGGGAGCGGCTGTGTTTTCACAAGACCGAGAACGGGCGCTCGCGTTGGCTCGGGGAATTCAAGCAGGTGCTGTTTTTATTAATGATTTTGTGAAATCGGACTTAAGAGTGGCTCTCGGTGGGCGAAAGTATTCTGGTAGGGGCTATGAAATGGGTCTTCAGGGTCTGATTGAGTTTACGGCGTTAAAGTGGGTGAAATAGGCCTGTACCAGTCGGGAAAAGCCAAGGCTTCTTTCTGCTCGAGAATCAGGGCCGCTTCGTCACCCGCCGACTCAAGATCTAAAGGTTCCGCATTTAAAGATCTTCTTCCATCAAAATAACTGCGAGCCAATTGAAACTGCGAAACTTCTAAGGGAGGCGAAGTGAAAGTGACTTTATCAACAAAATCTTTTAAGAAAAGGATGATATTTTGTTGAGGCTCCATGTCCTCTTCAAGAACTTTTTCGAGTTGAGTTCGGAAGTGCAAGGGCCAAGCTTCATTTTTAACTTCGTTACGAATCTTTTTTTCGCCTTCCGACGATTGTAAGAGAAAACGCAAGCGGAAAGTAAATTCTTGTCGAAGATCTTTTTCGCGAGCTGAGAGGTTCTTTGTAATTTCAAGTTCTTGGCGCCAGCTTTCTAAGTGTTCTTTGGAGGCTTCAAGAGTTGAAAGGGGGCTCTTCGCTCCGCTTGAAAGCGAGCTTAAAAGAATCCAGCTAAACAAGGTAAAACACTTTATTTTCATCACTGGGGTGGAGTATATCAAGAGGGGGAGGTCCTTCCCACTGTCAGGAAATTGGACAGTAAAAAGGAAAGGGGTTTGTTTGCATCCGCTAGAGCATATGGTTGTGAGAAACTTTCGAGAGGTCTGGGGTGACTTTCCCTTATTCAAGCTTGATGTGCTCGTCTCTGGAGGGCTTGATTCTATAGTGCTGTTGGAAGTGCTGTGTCGGGTTCAGCGTCTGTTGAAATTGGATCTGAGAGTTTTGCATTTACATCATGGAAGCAAATCTGAAAAAGGGTCTCAGGGGAAGCAAGGTCAGTTTCGCGATCAAGCACGGAGGCTGGTGGAGGAGATTTGTCGGAAAAAGAAAATCTCTTTCTTGTCAGTAAAATCTCCGGTTTATTTGGACACCGAAAGCGAATGTCGGGAGTTTCGTCGGCAGTGGATTGATCAAGTGAGTCAGGGGCGAATTGTTGTCACGGGACATCATTTGAATGATGTGCTTGAAAATGATCTGATCCGTCTGATTCGCGGGACTGGTCCTTTAGGTCTTGTCAGTTTCAAAATGTGGAACGGGAAAGTTCTGCGGCCCCTGCTCAATCTTTCCCGAGAGCAAATTAAGTCCTATGCAGAGGAACAAGCTTTAGTCTGGCTTGAGGATCCCAGTAATCAAGAGGATCGTTACTTGCGAAATTTTTTGCGCAAAGATTGGTTTCCTCGCCTGGAAAACTACCGAAAAGGTTCTTTAAGTCGTTTACAGAAGTCCTTGGAATTGATCAAAGAATCGATATTAGAGACACCTCAAAAAGGGCCTCTTTTTTCAGACTTTAAAGGGCAAGAAAAAGTCGATATGTCTTGGTATCAGACGCTGTCTGTGGTGGAAAAAAGACAGTTTCTTGCAAAGTATATGTTGGACACCATGAAAGTGAGATTTTCGCTCTCACAAATCAAAGAAATCCAGAAGCATCTAGACATTCCCCAGAAAGTGCACAGATTTGTGGTTGCGGGTCTAGTTTGGCAATCTAACGCAGGGCAATTTTGGGCTCAGAAAAAGCCCAAAAATGCTTCAGAAAAACTGAGCATTGGATGAACCTTTCTGATACCCTAAAAGCGAAAGGCAGGGCTTATGAAGTCAGCTCAAAAAACAGTGGCGCTTTGGTTCTTCTTAGTCATTCTGGCAGTGTTCGTGATCCAAGTGATTCAGACAAAACATCAAACAGCGATTCAAGATTTTTCTTACGCTAAGTTTTATGAAGCCGTGAAAAATAAAGAAGTCGACAGCGTGACCATCCGCCAAGACACCAATGAGATCTTCGGACAAATCAAGCCTGAGTTTGAAGAGAAGTACAAAGGAAAGCAGTTTTTGATTCCTGCAAACACGGGAGATGAGTCTTATAAATTTCTATTAGAAAATGGGATTGTGCCTAACTACGAAAAAGGCGAGTCAAATAGCTTGTTGCAGAGCTTTTTCATTAATTGGTTACCGGTCCTTCTGATTATTGGATTCTTTTTCTTTATCATGCGGCAAATGCAAGCGGGCGGTGGCAAGGCCATGAGCTTTGGAAAGTCGAAAGCAAAGCTGCTCACGGAGAATAAGAACCGAGTCACGTTTAAAGATGTGGCAGGCGTGGATGAAGCAAAAGAAGAGCTTCAAGAAATCGTGTATTTCTTGAAAGACCCTAAGAAATTCACCAAACTTGGTGGTCGAATTCCGAAAGGAGTTTTGCTGATCGGTTCGCCAGGAACCGGTAAGACACTTCTGGCTCGCGCTGTGGCTGGTGAGGCGGGGGTTCCCTTTTACTCGATCTCGGGTTCTGATTTTGTGGAAATGTTTGTCGGTGTTGGTGCGAGTCGAGTCAGAGATCTCTTTGAGCAAGGTAAAAAGAATGCACCTTGTTTGATCTTCATTGATGAGATCGATGCTGTCGGACGTCATCGTGGGGCCGGTATGGGAGGTGGTCATGATGAAAGGGAGCAGACTCTCAATCAATTGCTGGTGGAAATGGATGGTTTTGAAGCAAATGATGGAGTGATTATTATTGCAGCCACCAACCGACCAGATGTCTTGGATCCGGCCCTATTGCGCCCAGGTCGATTCGATCGTCGTGTGGTTGTGAATAAGCCTGATCTTAAGGGTCGAAAACAAATTTTAGAGGTGCATATTCGGAAAACTCCCGTAGGACCTGATGTGTCCGCGGAGCGTTTGGCTCGGGGAACGCCTGGCTTTTCGGGTGCCGATCTTGAAAACCTTGTGAATGAGGCAGCTTTGATTGCAGCCCGTGCTGATAAAAAATATCTCGAAATGGAAGATTTCGAAAAAGCCAAAGACAAAGTGATGATGGGCTCAGAGAGAAAGTCTATGGTGGTGTCTGAAGAAGATCGTAAGATCACTGCTTGGCATGAAGCAGGTCATACTTTGGTGGGCAGAAAGCTGGAAGGTATTGATCCTATTCATAAAGTCACAATTATCCCCCGCGGAATGGCTTTGGGTGTGACTCAAACACTGCCTGAAAAAGACAGTTTGAATTTATCAAAGAAAAAAGCTTTGAACATGATTTCCTTCTTGTTTGGTGGAAGAGCGGCAGAAGAGATTGTGTTTGGGGATATCACAACTGGGGCAGGGAACGACATTGAAAGAGCCACTGATATTGCTCGTAGAATGGTGACAGAGTGGGGGATGAGTGAAAAGTTGGGCCCCTTGTCCTATGAAAAAAGAGAAGGTCCTGTGTTCTTAGGTCTCAATGGGCAAAACACCGTTCGTGACTACTCTGATGCCAAAGCTGAAGAGATCGATAAAGAAGTTTTCGGCATTATCGACAACGGGTACAAGCTTGCCGTGAAGATTTTGAAAGATCACAGAGACGCTCTCGATCGTTTGGCTCAAGCTCTGCTGGAGTACGAAACGATCGACGGTGTCGAAGTTGAGATGTTGGTGAACGGAGCTCAAGTGTCTGAGATCGGAAAATTGAGAGCCAATAAAGCTTCAGCTGGTCAACAGGGACCAGAGACTCCGGTGGATACCAAGAAGACTTCTTCGGGTAGTGATCCTGTGGGGAATCCAGGGCCTGTTTCT
>JAJTIC010000009.1 GCA_021300175.1 Pseudomonadota bacterium | reverse complement strand
TCTACAACTCTTCTGACTGGGCGGAGCGAGGTTTCTGCAAACAATGCGGAACCCACCTATTTTACCGCCTTAAAGAATCTGAATTCTGCAATCTCCCCCTTGGATTGCTTGAGAACACAGAAAGTTTGAAATTTCACACACAAATCTTTATAGACATGAAACCTAAGAATTATAGTTTTGCAGAAAAAACTGAGACCATGACGGAAGCAGAAGTACTGGCAAAATATTCTTCTCCATAGTTTTTGATATTAATTAATAACGGTTTGTTGCCCAAGTGATGCCCAAACGGTATAAGTTATTGAATACAGGGTGTTTGCATCACCTCCACCAAATGTCTAGGCGAACCACCGTCCAGTGGTGGTTCGCAAAGCCGTAAATTCACTCATCTTTTTTGTCACAGAAATTGGTTCGTCTGTTGTTACGTCACCAAGTTGGTGGCGGGGATTGAACCAGGATAGCAAACTCTGCATATCAAAAAATTTCAAAATTAGTATAATGATTTCATGGAGTTTGAAGAAGAATACCGCAATCGAATCAATCGAGTTGCGAGTTACATTGATGAGAATTTATCCCAGAACCTTACCTTGAATGATTTATCGAGAGTGTCGGGTATTTCAGTTTTTCATCTCCATCGATTGTTTCAACTTTATACCGGTGAGCCACTTGCTGGCTATCTCCGTCGACAAAGAGTCTCCCGCGGGATGAAAGAAATTGCGCATGGGTCTTCTCGGTCGGTGATTGAGATTGCGATAGATCTTGGTTATGAAAATACATCAGCCTTCATTCGTGCTTTCAAAAAAAGATTCGGGATTACACCAAAGAAAAATCGGGATTTCAACGGTTCTACTCTTCGCCTTTGGCAATCTCAAAAATCTGATTCTAAAAATCAACAGCAAGCACCCAATCGGATAGAGCAGCGAGCGGGGTTTTCCCTTTTAGGGACGGCAATTAAAGGTTATGAGACACGCTCATTTGAAAAGGCTGCTCAAAAATGTTTCAAAAAGGTCATCAGTGATCTAGAGGCTTGTGAATTATTGACCCAAGTTGGAAAGCCTCATGCCATTTTTTTTGATGATCCTGACTTAAGTTTTTCGGATTCAATGACTTACTTTGGTGGTTTTGAATGGTTTCAATCTGAAAAACCACAAACCTCAAATCTTGATCTTTTTAAATTAAATCCATCGCTCTGGGCAGTTTTTCTTCACAGGGGGAGTTATAAAAATCTCTGGCAAACCTGGAATTTGGCGTATAGAAACTGGCTCCCGTTGTCCCAGTACGATCTTGGTGAGAATTACCCATTTGAACTTTATTTAAATGATCCAAGAACTGTGAAGCGCGAGAGTAATCTTTTAACAGAAATCTATATCCCATTGAAAGAGAGATCATAATGAAAGCAGCAATATTTGTGGTTCTAACAATTATAATTCTTTTAAGTGTGATTGTGGCGCTTTTACCACCAGAGAGAAGCTATACGAAAACGGAGATCATCAATGCGAATATTGAGAAAGTGTTTGCAATCGTTACAAATCTAGAAGCTCAGGACTGGCGACTAGATTCACCTAATATTCAGATTCAAGATAAGACTTCTGGAGCGGAGGTTTGGATTGAAAAGCCGAAGCATGGACCTGAGATAAAGTTTCGGACAAAGATCAAATCTGCTCCTCATTTATTTGTCATTGAAGTTATCGATAACCCACAGTTTGGCGGTATGTGGACTGGAAAATTTTCTTCAAAAGAAGATGGAACAACACAGATTGAATTTACTGAATCAGTTTCGTTAAATGGTTTTACTTCGAAGTTGTTTTCTTATGTTTTTTTTAATATTGAGAAAACAGTCGATCAGTACGTCGCTGATTTAAAGACTCATGCGGAGAAGCCATGAAGAAAAAGGCCGTAAAGGAGTATCAGCCTAAGCTCAAGGTTCTT
Organism: Pseudomonadota bacterium; assembly: GCA_021300175.1. Taxonomy (GTDB): domain Bacteria; phylum Bdellovibrionota; class Bdellovibrionia; order Bdellovibrionales; family Bdellovibrionaceae; genus JAJTIC01. The sequence goes on along the minus strand of JAJTIC010000009.1, from coordinate 31,178 downwards.
GAGGTGAACTTTGCAGATATGAAAATTGGCCAGAAAATGGCTATCGGAACGCCGGAGATGATTCTTGAACTTACAAAGATAATACCTAAAGGTGAGCGCTGGACGATGAAGGATTTAAGAATTGCGCTGGCAAAAAAATTGAAAGCAGATGTGGCTTGCCCAGTTACGACCTCAATGTTTTTTCGGATAGCAATCGAAGATTCGGTTGCCAATGGTGTCACGAAGAGTACTCCGCCATTTTGGAGAGTAGTCGAGATCAATAGTCCTTTCTTCAAAAAGCTTAGCCCCAAATCCCAAAAAATTGTGATGAATCGTTTGTTAGACTAGTGTCCGTGGCTTAATCTTTTCTATTTTCTGGTAACGTCATGACCTTAGGCCATTTTGATGCCTTTGAGTCTTGAATGAGTTGTAACTGGGCTTTCTTGACGTAGAATAGAACTGTAGGAAGATTGCCACTGGCAACGGCCGCTAATGCCAATACGGTTGCAATTTTGATCAGATTATTCATTTGAGCCTCCAGGTTTCGATTGTATTGATTTGTTTTTTTTTGTAATTTCTCTAACCACTGACGGACTCCACGATTTGCCATTTCGACTAGGAATATTCTGACTATTCAATTGCTTTGTAATGGCATTTCCAGAGAGCCCTGAGTGGTGAAGCTTTAGGATTTTTCTGACAATGATCTGCTCTTTTGGGTCAAGAAGAAGCTGGCCATCGAGGTAAGCGTAACCATATGGCGTGTGACCGCCACGCTTGTTTTTTGTTCTATCAATCTTCGATGCGTTGCCATTGAGTGGATTTCGAAGTGACATTCCTTTCTTTTTCAAAGTTTCACGAACAGTTGTTTTGGGAATCCCTGTTCGCTCTTCAATATCTCGAATCGAGAGTCCGTTCTCGTAAAGTGGGGCACATTTTGCGTAAATTCGTGAGGGTGTTCGAGGGGAAAGTTCAATGAAATCGTGTTGATAGAAAGGTTCGTCTGTTGATACTTCAGCTCCACCATTACCTAAATAGGAGAACCCGGATTCCGCTGATGGAATTTCGGGTTTTGTTTTCTGGTGAATGAAGAATTAAAACAACGTCTTAACATTCGGTTACAACGCTGATCCCCTGACCCCATAACAAATCTAAGTCACCGCTAAAAACCAGTTCCGCCCGCGTTTTACGGCTTCATTTTCGTTGTCCTGGCGGAAGTCAGCGGGATAACTAAACGTGTAGACATTTTTTCTGGGAGTTGATCGTTTTATGGCCTTAGTTGCCGAGAAATATAGAACCAAAAAACGCAGTGATCGGATTGAAATGATCGATGAGGCTCGGGTTCTGAAGATACTGCGATCAGAATCAAAACTCTCGATGAAAAAGGTCGCGGACCTTGTGGGCTTGTCTGATTCATACATTGCCCACGTTGAAACAGGTCGTATCGATGTGCCTGAAGGTGAAAAGTTAAATCGATTGTTAAAAGTCTACGGCACTCAGCTTGGAACATTCAGAGAACGTGTCCGCACCTTTGCGGTGCAAATTACACCAGAGCAAGAATTGATGGAGCTGGTTTATCGCTTGCGACCGCATGAGATAAAAGCTCTGGTGGCGGTGGCTAAGTCGATGGTGTGTTGAGAAATGACAAGAGCACGACGTCTATGATACGCCCAATCAATACTTAAAGGGGTTTTATGCATAAAGGTTCTTGTCTGTGTGGACAAATCACATTTGAAGTTTCGTGCGAGCTACCGCCGCCAAGCGCATGTCATTGTCGTGAATGTCGAAAGCACACAGGGCACTATGAAGTGTCGGCCGATGTGCCTCGAACTGCGGTGAAAGTAAATGGTGCCGACAAAGTGGTTTGGTATCAATCCTCTAATAAGGTTCGTAGGGGCTTTTGTGCTGTGTGTGGATCATCGTTATTTTGGGATCCGTTAGATCAAGAAAAACATAATTGGACGGCCATATCGATGGGAGCTTTTGATACTCCGACCAACACGAAGATAAAACAACACATCTTTACGGCTGAAAAAGGTGATTACTATGAAATCACTGACGGTCTTCCACAAATTCCTGATCCAAGATCAGTAACTTCCAAAAGCTGATAGTGGATTTTGAGGTATTAGAATGAAGGATGATATTGTCATTAAAAAAGTCCCTGGTTCAGATTTAAGAGAAAAGATTGACTTATTTTACTCCACAAACGGAAGTAGGGCCAAAGCACGTGACACCGATGTTTACTTGTTAGCGTTACACGGGTTAGAAATCGTTGGTGCCGTCAGGTTTTGTATAGAAGAAGAAACATATATGCTTAGAACGATGATGATCGACTCTAAATGTAGGCGTAATGGTATTGGGTCTAAATTACTTTCTTCCTTTGCCAAACATCTAGAGTTGAATAATATAAAAAATGCATATTGTTTGCCTTACCCTCATCTTGAAAGTTTTTACTCACAAATAGGATTTAATAAAATTGACATAGAAAACGCTCCTCGTTTTTTGCAGGAGAGATATTCTCAATACTTAGGAAGAGAAACAAAAACAATATGCATGAAAAGAAACTAATATAGCCCTTTGAACAAAGGTCCTACTTGGCACACCATGACTCAAGAGGCAAGGCTTACAGTTTTAGGGGAGAACCGCCGAATTTTTACAGGCAAACGCTATGGAGGTCAGCTTTGAAAGACCTTGCGCAGCTCCGATTCTATGAAACTGCGCACGCGCATTTTTTCTGGATGGCCAAATCGTTCCTTGGAATAGACCAGATAGGCTTTGCCAATCGAAAACTCAATATCCTTTGAAACTTGAACAATCCTTCCAGCTTTGAGGTCTTCTCGAATGATGGCAATTGGTAGGAAGGCTTGACAGCCATGATTCAGCACCATTTCACGAATTAAACCAACGCTATTTGTAAATGTGATATCTGAATGCTCAAGTAATTGTTGCAATTTAGGTTGCCTTAAATAGATCTCCTCCGCTGAAAATGAATTCCCTTTAAACAAAGCTAATCTTGAATTTGACTGGGCAGTTTTAGTTTTTGGCAATTTGCTACTAGCGAATAAGCCCACCTTAATTGGTCCAAGCTCTTTTGCAACTAACCGATCATCTTTGATGTTGAGCATTCGAATCGAAAAATCGATGGCAAAGTCGAAAACATCTTCGACCTCATCTTTAAGGGAGTATTCAATTTCAAGACGATCTCGATGTGGCAGTTTTTTTTCGATAATTGGAGCGAGAACCAAGCTTCCAATATCAGTCGTTGCGCCTATTTTGATGTTAACTTTTTTGAGTCCGCCAGCGGCGAGGGATTTCGCTGACTCATCTATCTGTGTTATTGCCGACGCGCAGGCCTCATAAAATGGAAGAGCTGACTCAATCAAGGTCGTCTTTCTTGTACCGCGACGAAAAAGGATCATTTTCAAATCGGCTTCAAGTTCCTGGACTTTGCGGCTGACGAAGGATTTTGGTTGTTGAAGATTCTTTGCTGCGACTGAGAAGTTCTCAGACTTAGCGACTGCAAGAAAGCACCTAATACTATTTAAATCTCTAATTCGTCCCATGCATAGGACATTATGTTCTATATGACCTATCTTATCAAGATCTTCGTTTTGCCCGATAATTTGAGTCAGTCAGGAGGTGAGTATGAATCAGTTACATCCAGGTCAGGGCATTGTAGTTTTTGGTGCCTCTGGTGCTACTGGCCGTCTAATTCTTGAGGAGCTTGCAAAGATGCCAGTGTCGGTGACAGCAGTCGTCCGACCAGGAAGTGAATCCGCGCTTTCCTCTTATCCTGGACTGAAAATTGTCCAAGGGTCACCGACCGACCTAAATTTTATCAAACAGGTCATCAAAAAGGGAGACATTGTCATTAGTGCGCTTGGACAGAATCGAGCGACGCGATGTCCTTGGGCAGCCATGAAATCCCCAGTCGACCTCCTAGAGAGGTCGGCGAAGGCCATCATGGAGGTGGCGGATGCGAACGAAGCCGCGAGATTCATTTATGTCAGTGCTTATGGAGTAGGTCGAGACTGGGGCAAGCTTCCCTGGTGGATGAGACTCATCATTAATATGAGTAATGTCAAACATGCATACAGAGATCATGGAAAGGCTGAAGCTGTGATCTCCCAACACGCTACCGCCAGTACGATTTTAAAACCCGTAATTCTGGTGGATGGCAATGACTACTGTGAGCCCGTTGAAATCGAGCCAGGAAACTCACCTTCGCCACTAGCTAAAATAAATCGTAAGGCGATCGCAAAATACATTGTTACCAAAATTTCTAAGAAAGACTTTCTGAAACTCTCGCTCGTTGAATTGAGGGGAATATGAAAGTCTATTCTAGTGACGTTTTTATATTTGCGCTCACAACACTCTTTTTTTAAACGTAAAAGCGGGAGCGTCCTCATGTATCAACCCAGATGACGGGCTTGGACCCTATTACCCGCCGAAACCAATGGGATTACCGTTTTACGGAGCCAACCCAAACTGGAGAAATGACAAAACTTGAGGGCATTGTTCTTGATGAGTCAGGGTTACCAATTGTTGGCGCACTCGTTGAGCTCTGGAACACAACACCTTCTGGATCCTATACATTTTCTTTTAAGAGTTTCTCACGCCAATGTTAAGACGACTGGTCTAGAAATAGATGTTGTTCCCGAAACAAAGAAAATTGCTCCATGTGAAAACAAAGTCCACTTGATTAAGAGTGACGATGGTTACTTCCGGGGAAAAATCCCGATTACTATCAAAAAGATTCTAAGTCATGGTCGCGGATCTTGAGAATTTTTAAAAATCCTTTGGTTGTATATGCAATTGTGCTATTGTTGCATATACAACCAAGGAGTAAATAATGAAGGTTCTATATCTCGTGTTTCACCCTGATCTTACTAAATCCAAAGTCAATTCTGCTTGGACTCAAGCTGCCCGTGAGGCAGGCTTCACAGTGAAGGACATGTATTCACTTTATCCAACCTTTAAGTTTGATGTGGAAAAAGAGCAGAGAGATCTCATCGAACATGATCGGATTGTTCTTCAATTCCCATTTTATTGGTACAGTTCACCGGCACTACTAAAGCAGTGGCTCGATGATGTCTTAACCTTTGGCTTTGCTTATGGGCCTAAAGAAATGCTCAAACTTGCAGGTAAAGATCTTGTCCTTTCAGTTTCGGTCGGGGGGCCTCAGGATTCGTATGTGCCAGGTGGCTATAATAACTTTACCGTTCCTGAGCTCTTGAGGCCTTTTCAGCAAACGGCATTTTTGTGTCGTTTGAATTACTGCACACCTTTTTGGATGCATAGTTCTGTGATAGCAACCCCAGAAATTGCTAAAGACTACGGTAAAAAGATGGTTCAACATTTAACAGATCCAAGTATTTCTGATATATGGAGTGTACAGAAAAGAATCTTTAAATCGATGGGGATTAGTTGAAGCACAAATTAAACGCATATTTTAAAAATTGTTTGTATTTTACTTCAGGCTCTCTTTTTCGAAGGATGGAGAGGATGGCAAGCTCTATCTTCTCAGATATTGGAGTCGCACCGATCCATGCCTTCGTTTTAATGGCACTTTCTGAAAGTAAAAGCCTTACACCGTCTGAAATTGCGGATGTTCTTGAACTTGATCGATCGACTGTCACGAGACACCTTGATGTTCTTCACAATAAAGGATTCCTTAATAAGGTTAAGGAAGGTAAAATTGTAAATGTGACTTTAACGAGGTCGGGAAAAGCAATGCTCATAAAAATTGAGAAAGCTTGGGATGATCTTTATAAGAAGTACTGTAAAGATTGGGGCAAAGCTGAATCAGATGGAATAAACGATCAGATCTATTCATTTCTAAGCCGTTTATAATTTTCTTTTTAATCGATTTCTTTCAATCTCGGGATAGTTCTTCTCAACCTGTGGAGGAACTTCGAGATAAACTTTTCGCTCTAAAAGAGCCATCTCGCTCCATATCTCTTAGCGTTTGAGTCAGCAGTTTTTGCGAGATCTTGCCTATCTTATTTTGAAAGCTTCATGTCAGTGAAAAACACGATGTCGTTGCGACGATCTCGACCCAAGAAACTCTCATCAGTTAGTACTGCAGTGGGTTGCGGTCGTAAAGGTTGACATTTTTAGCGCGCTAACATATCCAAAAATCATCGATATAAGGAGTCTCAGATGGTCACTCAGATCTTACTTTTCTCAGTAGCTATTTTTTGTTCATTTAATCTTGAAGCTCGTAGCAGAGCTGTTTGTGAATCGAGCTCTGAGTGCCAGGATGCCATGAGCAAGGTGCTAGTCCAAAGCCATGGACTCTCGAGCTCGAACCAAAAAAGAGTTTCTAATACTGGAGCAGTTTTTATTCGCGACACTTCTGTACCAGCTCTTGGAGAAGCTTTTCGGGATCCTTCGGGACTTATTTGGGGAGATATCGTTAGGGCTCAAGACGCGGTGAAATTGATGAACGGCGTTCGCGCTGAAGATTATTGTCAAGCAGCTGGGGTAAGGCTTCCTGAGTCCGAAGAGTTTGAGCGGCTCGCAGAATATTTAGGTCAAGGTACATCACTAGGGTACAGTCCATTTTTGGCTGATGGAAAAACAGATTTTCTATCAGGCTTGTCAGACAATTTTTTTTGGTCTGGGACGGCGTCTGGCTTTGATGTCTTCGTGAATAGGTATGTTTTCTATGGCGCTGATGGCGGGATTCGCATCGGCCATCGCTTTCAGCACCTTTTGGCAGTTCGATGCGTATCTGGTCCCTAAATCGGTGATTGATGAAAAAATCATTCCTGATTTATGGGGCGAGCGGATATTCGGGACGATTGGTGGCGGAACATGCGAGCATCTACGGTTTGCAACCAATTCTCGCAGGTCGAGAACGTTCTTCGATTGTCGAACTTGCGACGAAACTTGGTGTTGAGTATCGCATTTTCTCTCTCGACAGAATTGAAGATATTGTGCAGGCTCTTACTGATGTAGAGCTAGTACTAAATACAGCCGGGCCTTTTGATGATACCGTAGAGCCGTTTTTACGAGCATGTATTCAAACTAAAACTCACTACCTGGACTTGAATGGCGAGCTCGCCGGCTTTGAGAAAGCACAGCAATTTGATCGATCAGCCCAAAATGCTGGAGTCATGATTCTGCCGGCGGTGGGATTTGACGTTGTACCATCCGACTGCCTGGCTCTCTATTTGAAGAATCAGCTGCCTGATGCAAATGATTTGAAGCTCGCATTCGCAACTTTCCCACGGGCTAGGATGTCAAGGGGTACAGCGCTGACTACCTTGGGGCAGCTGGGCTGGCCAGGAATGTCCCGCAAAGAAGGAAAAATCGTTAATCAACCGATCGGGAAGCTGGGTAGAATTATAGATTTCGGCGTCTCAAAAGTCTTTGCTATCAGCGTCCCCTGGGGCGACCTTTGGACTGCTTACCGAACAACACACATACCTAATATTGAAACCTACGTTGCGGCCAACCGTCCTATATTTTACGTGATGAAATTTCAAATTCTCTTTAACTGGATCTTGCGCATGGCTTGGTTTAAGAGTCTTAGCCGTCGGTGGATTATGCACAATCTCATAGGACCATCGCGGGCCCAGAGAGCGCAAAGCTCTTCCGTGGTTTGGGGGCAAGTCAGAAATTATTCTGGGGAATCACGGCAGGCGATCATAAGTTGCCCTGAGGTGTACGAGGTCACCTACCATGCTGCACTTTCAATTGCTCGAGAAGTTTTGGCCGGCGTCTGGAAGGCGGGATTACAAACGCCAGCCGGAGTTTTTGGCGATAAGCTTATTTTATCGATACCGGGAACCTGCCGAGAAGATTTGTAGAATCCCCTTGCCTCGATCGAGCTCAACGATCTTGTCGCAGGACTTGCACTGAAATTTGCGGATAAAGGCCGAGCTTGAATGACAGTCTGGGCGGTTCTCCCAAGATTTTGTGAGTCAGCGATCCTGAGTCAGGTGGCGTCAGCTTGATCACATAGATTCTTTCTCTTTTGCAAATTCTCTCGTTAGTCAAGCTACGGGGACACAACCGCAATCACCCTCCTTCACAGATGATCGAATTCAATGACCTTGAGACTTTTGAACACTCCAATTGTAAACCCCTCTCAGTCACCTTGGCTATTGCCACTCCCTCAAGGAGGATTCTGGGGTTCAGCGTGTCTTCGATGACAGCCAAAGGAAAAATCACTCACAAAGCCTTGATTAAATATGGCTCACGAGCCGATGTGAATCGATTGATCCGACATCAAAAGGTTCGACCTGCATGGCGTGGACAAACGAGCGACATGGGGATTTGACTCAGCTGAAGCTGCCAGGATACTTTGAGTAATGACTTTACTGATTCTCGATCTGTTTGGAACATTTGTTTTTGCACTCAGTGGCGCGATGGTTGGGGTTCAACGGCGTCTTGATATTTTTGGTGTTTTCGTATTGGCCTTTGCAGCCGGTAATGCTGGGGGCGTATTAAGAGATCTGTTGCTGGGATCTGTTCCACCCCTTGCAATTGCAGATTGGCGCTACCTGGGAGTCTCGGTCCTTGCGGGTGTTTTGGTATTCTATAAGTATCATTTTGTTGATCGTCTTCGAAGCGCAGTTCTGATTTTTGATGGAGCGGGCCTTGCACTTTTTTCTGTGAATGGAACATTGAAGGCCCTTCAACTGGGACTTGGCCCCGTTCCGGCGGCGATCTTGGGAATGCTCAGCGGTGTGGGCGGAGGAGTTCTCAGGGATGTGCTCAGCAATGAAACACCAGCAATCCTTCGGGGAGATTTCTATGCCACTGCGGCTTTGATCGGAGCGGTCGTGGTAGTGATTGGGCATGGATTAAGTTTCCCTCAGGAAATCGTCGCTTTGGCCGGAGCGAGTGCGTGTTTTGGATTACGATTATCAGCAGTGCGCAGAGGTTGGAAGCTTCCTCTCGCGGGAAACAAAGGACCTAGTAACTAGCGTCAACTTCAAAGCTCTTCAGAAAAAATTTTCTCAGTGATGCGCCAGAATTGCTCTTGCTTACGAGCAATGACGTACGAAGGCTTTCGCATCAGGACCTGGTACTTCAAAAACTCTTTTGGTGAATTCATATCCATAGCAAGTTCCGGCCTGCGCAAGTGCGAACGCAAGAAATTGATATTGAACTTTTTAATGGCTGTTGGATTATTAAAAAAGAAAGCTTCGCTCAAGTAATGCCCATTCCAATCGTAATAACGAACTTCCAAATAGTGATTTCCATTTTTGTCTGTCTTTTCATTGAACTCGATTCGATCGGGTTCCATCACATGAGCCTTTTTTGAGAGCCGTGCTTGTTTGAGTTTGGCATCTGCATCTATCAGCACGGCTTTACAGCCTACACATTCCCTGGCCGTCACATCATTTTTCTCGCTACAGATGTGACAGATTTTGAATCGAAAAAGATACCCGCAGGGTCTGACTTCCCAGGTCTTGGAGTCGCGAATCCCGCCTTGGCAGCGCCTGCCATAATGTTCAATGACCATCCCTTCGTCATCCACATAGCCCCAAAAGTCATTCTCGAACTCGCATTCAGGACAAGGAATCCTGACCGGTACAGTGTCCTTTGCTGGTTTCTTGTCTTTAACAGTCGGAGCAAAAATATCATGGCTCATCCCCGTATAATCGAGGATGTAACAATCTTTCTTCCCTTCGCTCAAGCGCAGGCCACGGCCAATAATTTGCTGATAAAGGGCATTGGATTCTGTGGGCCGCATAATTGCGATGACATCCACATGGGGAGCATCAAAACCCGTGGTGAGCACTGAGACGTTCACGAGGTATTTAAATTTTCGCTGCTTAAATTCTTCCACAATTTGATCGCGTTCATGAATGTCTGTGTCCCCTAAGACGACTCTGGATTGGTCTTTGGGCAAGCACTCCATAATTTCTTCAGCATGTTTGACTGTGCTTGAAAAAATCATCACCCCTTTGCGGTGATACTTTTCAGCAATATCCACAATGTTGTTCACAATCAAAGGGGTCAGTCGCTTCTGGTTTTTAAGAACTTCTTCCACTTGAGCTGTCGTGTAAGATTCACCTTTCTCGAAGAGCTGTGAGAAATCATAGCAGGTCACCGGGATATCGACTTTCACTGGTGTCGTGAGGAAACGGTTCTGAATCATGTAAGAAAGTGGGAGCTCATAAACACACTGTTTGAAGAATCGCTTTTGATCCGTTTTAATTTCGCCATTGAAGCCCACTTCAAAGATCCAGCCCATTCCCAGTCGATAGGGAGTCGCCGTGAGTCCTAGAATAGCGAGTTGTGGATTTTTTTCGGTGAGCTTTTGAATGATCTCTTGATATTGGGTGGACCCTTCTTCGGCAACTCGGTGGCATTCGTCGATGACGAGTAAACTAAAGTTTTCGAAAAAAGAATCATCGGCTCTTGCCACCGATTGCACACTTCCGAAAATCGCTTTCTGCTGGGATTCTTTCTTACCCAAGCTTGCCGAAAAAATTCCAGCTTCAAGTCCATAGCTCGTGTACTTTTGATGGTTCTGCTCCACGAGCTCTTTCACATGAGCGAGCACCAGCACGCGGCCTTTCGCAATTTTAGCAAGCTCTGCGATCACTAAGCTTTTCCCAGCACCCGTGGGAAGAACTATCACAGCTGGCTCTCGCCGACGACGAAAGAATTGTAAAGTACTTTCGACAGCTTCTTTTTGATAGGGTCGCAGTTGATACATCGTGCTTTGAAAACTAGCTGACTAGTCTGTGCTTGGCAATGAGAGAGCTTTTGATCAAATCCGGCGGCTCTTGAGGCGTGCTCAAATCGACGCTGCTACAATCAATGAGGTTCTTCGCCAAATCGAAGAAGGCTAGTTAGTGCAGAAGCTGTTGCTGAACGGGATTGAGGGCTTCCTCAATCTCATCATCAGTGGCCTTCCGTGCGGCCAGTGCTTCAACTTCAAAAATCAAATCTTGGCCAGCCAGGGGATGGTTCTCGTCTAAAGAGGCAAAATCTTGGCGCAAATCACTGACGAGGTAAGTTCGAAGCTTGCCGCTTTTCCCGTAAATTTTGACTCGTTCTCCAACTTTGACATTGTCCGGCAGCTTGTTTTTTGGAAATAGAATTACTTTACTCGGATCATAAAGACCATAAGCTTCTTGAGCTAAAACTTTGAAAGTCCGCCTTTCACCTTTTTTGAGGTCTTTAAGATTTCGGTTTAATCCAGAGAGTGGGCCTTTTATTGGTGGATCTGCAATGGTCAGTACATCTTTGTTATAAGTGCTGCTAATGAACTGGCCCAGAGCATTTCGAAGAGTGCATTTAAAAGAGATCACTTGGGCATCCATGGAACTCCTTAACAAAAAAGCCGACTCTGATGAGCCGGCTTTTCCAATTTTTTGAAATGAAACTAGTATCTGCTGCCGAAACCAGTTCGGGGGGCTTGAGGTTTTGCCTCACTGACATTCATGGCACGTCCACCCATGTCTGTGCCGTTGAACTTAGCAATTGAAGCTTGCGCTTCAGAAGCAGAAGACATTTCAACAAAAGCAAAGCCTTTGCTGCGGCCAGTTTCGCGATCCATGATTACTTTTGCTGATTCTACAGTTCCACACTGTGAAAAAGTATCTACCAATGTTTGATCAGTGGTCGAATAGGACAAATTACCAATATACAGTTTTTTACTCATAATACCTCCTCAGGTCTTGAGCGCTGACTTTCGAGGAATATGAACACCATGTACATGAACCTAAAGAGAGCTATTGCTAGACAAGTACCATGGTTTGGTACATTCCCCTAAGGATATATTTTCTTAAGGCTAGGATATTGCGAGGAAAATCACAAATGGTCTAAGATATCGCGGATATACAGAATGATGTTATTTGAACCTCTCACTGCCGAAGAGCTGTCAGTTTGTACGAAGCTTCCATAGTGGGCCTAGCAAGATCACAGCGAAACTTACATTGCTGAGCGCATTGAGCGGCAGGCCTGCCAGAATTGACCCTCCGCTATCTAAAATGAACCAAACCCATCCCGACTGAACCATGAGCTTTCTGATTTTTTCTGTGAAGACTGCTGGATCTGCTAGTTTGTAAAGAAGCCAAGCCCAACCACAAAGGACGCCCCCGAGAACGGCACTCAGTTGTCGTTCTGAATCTGTGAAAGTGCTGGGAAAATTATCGACTGGCCAAGTCAGCACATCAAAAAAGAGTCTCCAAGGCCCTTCGGTAGTCGGCAACACTGCGAACAAGGGCAAAAACCCAGTGACCAAGATAAAGAGACAGCCATAGCGAAGCATTTTGAGCCAGTAAAGTCTTTGTTCGGTCATAAAATTCTCGATGGATTGTTGTTAGGGGTATAGAGCCATTTCAATGTATGAAAAAATCTCTGAAAGAACCAGTTCACGCTCAAGCCAAATCCTGCCCATAAAATGATCGAAGTCCAGTGATGGACCTGAAGGGTGCTGAGTCCAAGTAAATCTGCGAGAAAAGACCATTGGACAACAAGAATCGTTGAAAAAATTGTGATTCCGAAAATGAGCTTTGCAGCCAAGGTTCTGAGACTTGTTAAGACTGCTAAGCTGCCTGCGCTCCAGAAGATCAGCAGTACGAGTGATATAGTTCGAGCTTCGCTGACGGAGCCACCGGGACCTATGGTCTGCGTGAAGAGAAGAACCATGATCAAAGTCATCAGTATGGAGGGAACAAGTGTGCGAACAAGTTCCAGACGATCAAAGAAGTTCTTTCTTTGCCGAGAACTCGGTGCTTTGAGATCTGCTGCTTGCTGGAATCCAAAGAGGGCAGTTGGATGAATAATAAGCTCTAGCCAAACGATATGAAGAGGCAAATAAATCAGAGGGTAGCCCATCAAAGGAATCAAAGCTGCCGTCACAACAAAAGGCACATGTATCATCAGGAGGTATGAAAAACTTTTTTGTAAGTTCAGAAAGAGCTGTCGGCCTTCTTGGATAGCGCCAACAATCGTTGTGAAGTTGTCATCCATCAAAATAATAGAAGCGACTTCTTTAGCACTGGTGGAACCTCTCTCGCCCATGGCAATCCCGATATCTGCTGATTTCAGAGCTGGGACATCGTTGACACCATCTCCTGTCACTGCGACAGTTTCGCCTGCGGATTTGAGAGCCTCAACGATTTTTAGTTTTTCCAAAGGACTGCACCGGGCAACGAGATCAAGCTCTCTCAGTTGGTTGGCCGTGGATGCGAGATCCTCTCGGTTGAAAATTTCCGACCGATCAAATGCGGAAATTCCTTTTGGTGAATCTCCGCCCAAACCAATATCGCGAGCCACAGAAAGAGCTGTCTCCAGATGGTCGCCTGTCAGCATGAGCACGCGAATTCCACTAGAGCGGCAGTAATTTAAAGCCGGGCGCACTTCGGGGCGGACGGCGTCTTTGAAGATCAACAGCCCACAGAATTCAAATTCACTGTTCGGCTCGTGATTCAATTCTAATTTTCCAGAAACTAATCTTCGTCGTGAGAATCCAAGGACTTTGCTTCCCTCGCGGGCCCACTTGCTCACTTTCTTCAGCCATTCCTCTTGCTCCTGGGTCGACAGGGAAGTCATTCTCAGAAGTGTTTCAGGAGATCCTTTGACAACGGCTAAGGTTTCACCCGTCGGCAGAGTCAGAATCACAGTTTCCTTTTTTCTGTCCTCTGTGAAAGGAAAAACTTTTATGCGTGTCCAATTCGCTAAGTTCAGAGATGAAGATCGATTTCGAAGGGCCAAGTCGATAGGATCGTTGCTCATCGGATCGACGGCAGACTCAATCAGATTTTGCAGTTCTCTCGGATCCAGACTGGGAGCGAATTCAAAATGAGAAAGTTCAAGAAGACCACGGGTGAGAGTCCCCGTTTTGTCAGTACAAATCACGCTGACTCTTCCAATATTTTCGATAGAGACAGCTCGCCGGACAAGAGCACGTCGCTTAGCCAGGCGATAAACACCGACCCCAAGAAAAAATGAAAAAACCACAGGAAATTCTTCAGGAAATGCTGCGATCGCCAAAGTGGCAGAGCTAAGTACTGCGTCTAACCATCCATGTCCTTGAACAATCCGGACGAAAGCGAGAACCACACACAACAAGCCCGCTGCCCCGATCAGCAACTTCACAAGATTTTGTATGGAGATCTGCAAAGGTGTCTGTTGATGTTTTACGGAAGCAACACTCAAAAGAACTTGGCCATACATCGTCTCGGTGCCTGTGTTGGTCACTCGCAGGTGGCCCGTGCCACTGAGAATTCGTGTACCTGCATAACCTGCAGTCAGATTTTGCGTGGGGAGCAAAATAATGTTCTGAGTTCCAAGAAGGCTGCCTGAATAGGCTTTTTTGAAAATTGGCAATGACTCTCCAGTCAATGTTGATTCGTCGATCTGAAGCTCTTGAGCCATTTCAAAAATCCCGTCAGCAGGGACATAGCCACCAGGGCGGACAACAACGAGATCACCGGGGACAAGCATCCTCGCATCAACACTTTGAATCTGATCTCCTCGAAAAACTGAGACTGGTTCTGAAAGTTCTTTCCGCAAAAGAGTGACCGAAGACTGAGTTCTCCAGTGCAGAAGGGCATCCATGACGACGAGAGGAATGATGGCGAGAAAGAGGACAATGGATTCACTTAATTGTCCGAGGAGCGTAAAAACGACACCGATTCCTAGAAGAAACCAAATCATCGGATCTTTCAGAGTGTCTTTGAGAACCTCTAAAGTCTTGTTTTTTGAATCCTCTAGAATTTCATTCAGTCCATAAATTTTTCGTTGGTCCTCAATTTCCTGTGGTCCCAATCCCAATTTCCTGGGGCCAAGATGCTGGATCCGCTGATTGGAAATTTGGGGCATTTATAAGTCCTTGGTCTGCAGGGTTAAATTCACAGGGATCCGTCCACTAAATGGAGCTTTCGTTTTGCGAGTGCTGCATAATCAGGATCATGAGTGACCAAAATGATAGTAGTTCCTAGCTCTTTATTAATTTCAATGAGCGAATCAATAACTTTCTCTGAATTTGCAGTGTCCAGTGAGCCAGTTGGCTCATCAGCAAAAATGTACTTGGGCTTTAAGAGCAGAGCGCGGGCTATAGCGACTCTTTGTTGCTCACCGCCCGAGAGTTCCGAGGCAAGTCTTGACTCTTTGCCAACAAGGTCAAATTGTTTCAGGAGCTCTTTTCCCCGTTGAATGAACTCCTCTTGCCGCCGGGTTTTGCGCGCGGGGAGAGTGATATTTTCTAAAGCGGTCAGTTCCGGCAGCAGATAATGAAACTGAAAAATAAATCCAAGATTCTCATTTCTGAAAGAATGCAATTCTTCAACGGTCATCTCATGAGGATCCCGGTGATCGATAAGAATTCGTCCCTCAGTAGGCTTGTCCAGTGTACTAAGAATATAAAGGAGGGTCGTTTTGCCGGACCCCGACTTTCCGTTGATGGCAAGGAATTCACCCTCATTGATCGTAAAAGAAAGATTTTTTAGAACCTTGGTCGATCCAAAACTTTTTGAGATATTTTCTACAGCAATTCCCATCTATGAATCCATTCTGATGATATCAATCGGCGATAGTTTTGAAGCCATCCTGGCAGGGAGATAGCTTGCAAAGATCGCAGAAAAAATTGCCATGAAAAGACCTTGGATGTAAATTGTCGGCGAGAAAGACATTGTCAGCCCTTTTCGGCCCATCACTTCGATGTTCGAATGGGCGAGAGCATAACAGAAAATATATCCAAGAATGAGGCCGGCAATGGCTCCTGCGATACCCAAGATGATTCCCTGTTGTAAAAAAAGAAGCAGAATATCTTTGGGTGGAAATCCAAGGGCTCTGAGAATAGCAATTTCACGTCTTTTTTGAGTCACCACAATGCTCAGGACATTATAGATGCCAAAAGCTGCGACCAAAAGAATACCTCCAGTAATGAAATACCGAGTGAGGTCCTGAATTCTAAACAATGAAAAAAAGTTGGCGTTAATTTGTTCCCAACTTTGGACTTTATCTGGGGCCGTCAGTCGTAATCGATCTGCGACTGAAGTGGCTATTGAAGGATCGGTCAAGCGAACAGCAATAGATGAAATTTTTCCTGAAGCTTGCCCCAGTTGTTGAACATCAATCACGTGAGAGAAAAAAGTCGTATCATCAACCTGCTGAACGCCGAGCTCAAAAGTCCCGGCGATTTTAAAAGGGAGTGCTGCTGCCGAGCCAACAGAAAGAAAAAGTGTGTCACCCACCTGAGCGCTGAGCTTTTTGAGAGCGCCAGTTCCTACAATCAGCCGACGAGAGCCCTGCGGAATCTGATTCCAGACATCTTTTGAAGAGTAATGAACAAAGTCAGTCACTCGAATATGGTTTTCCGGTTGCACGCCAATCAAAGACACTGCCAACTTCGATTTTCCTCGGGACGCTATTGTCTGTGTACTATAGATTGGTGAGTACGCAAAGACTTCAGGTTCTCGCTCTAAACTTTGGATCCATGCGTGAGGATTTTCAATACTGTCATCATTTCTTTTTCCACTGGGGGGGGAAACCCAGTGAACGAGATGTTTATAGGCGAGATATTCTTCGACGGATTCCCCAGTAATGATCTCTTCACGAGCTGAAATGACGATGTGACCATTGTTATTGACAAGCTGCTCAACAATGTATTCACGAAATCCTAACTGAATGGCAGCGATAAAGACGAACGTCATAGTTCCCAAAGCAATTCCTAAGAAGATCAAAAATGTTTGCTTCTTTCTCGACGTGAGATGCTTGAGCGCTAAATCGAACACTTCAACTACCTTTGTGAGGGGACGAAGATCAGATCTCCTTCATTGAGGTCACCACGAACAACCTGAACTTCAGAACCATTTTGTAAGCCAAGTTCGAGGGAGATCTTTTCTTTTCGGCCATTCACTTTTTTGATCACTTTTCCTGATGTCACTGCAGCGATCGGAATCGTCAGAGCACTCTTTACTTCACTGACCTCGATCGATACATCTGCAGTCATCCCAGGGAGGAGAGTGGTTGGAATCTGATCTTTCAGTGTGACCCTGACAGTGAATTGATTTTGTGAGGGATAGAGGGATTCGACAACTCCTAAATATTTTTCTGTTCTTAAATTTTCAAAACTTAAGCGAACTGTTTGACCAGCTCTGACACGTATTGCACCTCTTTGCTCGAGTCCCACTTCAATATGACGGTGAGTCAGGTCTTGAACTCGAATGACAACACTTTGAGGCGTGACTGTTTCAAGGATATGGTAAGGCAGAAAAGTCACGACACCATCGATGGCGCTCCTAATAACTTGGCCTTCATCAAAAACAACCAGAGGCTGGCCTCGCTGAACCTGATCGCCTTCTTTGACTTTGATATCACGAATGGTAGCGACAATGGCCTGACGGTGCTCAAAAATTTTATCCGAGACGACAGTTCCGACACCGTACACGGCTTCCGTAATGTTTTGGCGTCCCACAGGAATCCACTGTGATTTTTTTTGTTGGTTCGAGTAATAGAGCCAAGACAAGCCCCCACCCAGCACCACAATCAAACAGACCACAATTCCCAACTTTTTTTTGCTCAAATGTAAAATCATGGCGTTGTCATTCCAAAAAGCGCTGCGAATTCAAGATTCGCCACAGTGGTCAGAGTCTGCATAGGCCCCTTCTTTCACTAAAAGTCATCTCAAGAATAGCCAAGAATGACAACAAAGAGTTATGCTTCAGGACATAATGTCTCAGCCCGAAACTGTGGCATACTGGGCCTGTCCATCGTATTGGAGGAATTTTATGAGCCGAAACTATATTTTTCACCAGCTCTTTGAAGCAGAGTCATCCACTTACACATATCTTTTAGGACATCCAGAGACCAGAGAAGCAGTTATCATTGATCCAGTGCTTGAAACCGTGGACCGGGATTTGAAATTGATCGAAGAACTTGGGCTTCGCCTTGTTTATGCCTTAGACACCCACATTCATGCGGACCACATCACGGGCGCTGGCGAAATTCGACGACGCCTTGGCATTAAGACTGCGGTCAGTGCCGATGCCGAAGTCGACTGTGTCGATCTGCCTCTCAAAGAAGGAGATGTGATTCGATTTGGAAATCACGAACTCAAAGTGATCGAAACTCCGGGGCACACGAACACCTGCCTCACCTATCAATTCAATGACCTGATTTTTACGGGGGATGCCCTGCTAATTCGTGGCTGTGGCCGTACAGACTTTCAACAGGGGAATTCAGAGACGCTTTATAAAAGCGTTCGCGAAAAACTATTTCGATTGCCTGACGAAACAGTGATCTATCCAGGACATGATTATCGAGGGCACACATCCTCGACAATAGGTACCGAGAAAAAGCACAATCCACGACTCAATGAAAGAATGAGTGTCGAGGACTTTAAAAAGGTCATGTCTGAACTGAAACTTGCAAATCCCAAGAAGATCCATGAAGCAGTTCCTGCCAATCTGGCCTGTGGCAAGCCAAAAGATGCACGAACCCTGCATCCGCAAAAAGTTGACGGAACTCCGGAAATTTCAGTGGAGGATCTATACTCACACATGACGGAAGTGCGTTCCAAAAAGATTCGCGTGATTGATGTGCGTCGGCCTGAAGAATTCAATAATGAACTCGGACACATCAAAGGGGCAGAGCTCATTACTTTAGGGCCAGAGCTGACGCGCTTTTTAGAAAAAGGCGATCGTACTGAAGAGATCGTTTTTGTTTGTCGCAGTGGTGGCCGTTCTGGAACAGCCACCCAAGAGAGTATTTCTTTGGGATACAAATTCTCGGTCAATATGTCTGGTGGAATGATTCGCTGGAATGAAAAAAATTTACCAACAGAAAAGAATTAAAGGAGTCGATCAATGAATCAAGAGTGGATCAATGCACTGATCGGAGGAGTGATCATCGGATTATCGGTTTCGATCATGCTGCTCATGAATGGCCGAGTGACAGGTATTAGCGGAATTATTGATGGTCTTTTGGGGCCAACAAAAGGTGACAGTCTTTGGCGACTCCTTTTTGTTGCTGGCCTTGTACTGGGTGGAGTTTTCATGATGCCATTCAAACCAGAAGCTTTTGTGAACACTGTCTCAACGAGTGATTTGACGGTAGCAATTGCCGGCCTCCTTGTTGGGTTTGGAACAATCTTAGGGAGTGGCTGTACGAGCGGTCACGGAGTTTGCGGGATGAGCCGATTGTCGCCAAGATCCTTCGTTGCAACAATCACTTTCATTGCTGCCGGAGTGGCGGCGGTTGTTCTCTTTAAAAAGTTAGGGGTTTATTTATGAAAAACGCAATTGCTGCTTTTGTGGTCGGTCTTACGTTTTCAATTGGACTTGTGATTTCTGGAATGACTCAGCCTCAGAAAGTGATTGGCTTTCTAGATCTTTTTGGATCATGGGATCCCTCTCTCATGTTTGTGATGGTGGGAGCCATCGCCGTTCACTTTGTGACCTACCGATTGATTCGTCGAAGAAAGTCTCCATTGCTTGATGAAACGTGGCATGTCCCTGCAAAAAAAGAAATCACGCCATCGCTGGTTGTTGGCTCTCTTCTGTTTGGTGCAGGTTGGGCTTTAGGTGGATTTTGTCCGGGTCCTGCGATCACATCGCTGGCTGCGGGGCAAAAGCAAACTCTGATCTTTGTTATCTCCATGCTATTAGGAATGTTCATTTTTAGAATTCTCGACAAGAAAATGAAGTTTCAAAGGTAGGTTATTATGGAGCTACTAGGATATTTTGCATCGATACTTATGGGGCTGTCTCTAGGGATGATCGGTGGTGGTGGCTCTATTCTGACAGTTCCGATTCTGGTTTACTTGTTTGCCGTGAACCCGGTGACGGCCACAGCCTATTCTCTTTTTATTGTAGGTCTCACAGCACTCGTCGGAGGAATGTTCTACTTAAAAAAAGGAGATGTGGATCTTAAGACTGGCTTTGTCTTTGCGGTGCCAAGCTTTATTGGTGTTTATCTCACTCGAGCTTACGTGCTGCCTAGTCTGCCTGATCCTGTTTTTTCGATGGGGGAGACGCTTGTTTCAAAGTCTCTGCTCATCATGCTTGTTTTTGCAGTCTTGATGGTTTTGGCTTCAGTTTCTATGATCAAAAATAGAATCAGACAGGCTAGAAAGTTAGAGATGTCATCTTCTCTGCGAGCTTTTGTCATAGGACTTGAAGGCCTTTTTGTCGGAGGGGTCACAGGATTTGTGGGTGCAGGTGGAGGATTCCTGATTATCCCAGCTCTCGTCGTTCTTGTGGGTCTTCCTATGAAGATTGCAGTGGGAACATCTTTGTTTATCATAGCAGCAAAATCTTTGATCGGCTTTGTCGGAGATCTTCAGCAGCACACCAGTATTGATTGGCAGCTTTTAATCACGATTGCGGCCATTGCGATGACGGGTTTATTCCTAGGCATGAAGCTTTCCAGTCATGTCTCTGAAAAGAGTTTGAAAAAAGGGTTTGGCTATTTCGTCTTAATGATGGGTACCATCATTCTCATTGACCAGTTTCGTCGTTTGTAAGTCTCACCTTGCCAAGATGTCAGCTTTTGGAGATCTTCTTGAGCAATGAAAGATAAGTTCACAGTCCTGTTTCTTTGTGTAGCTAATTCTGCGCGCAGCCAACTGGCAGAGGCCCTGGCTCGATCCGTTTTTAAAGATTCCTGCACTGTCTTGAGTGCGGGCTCGAAGCCGTCGGGAAAGGTCCATGATGGTGCTCTCAGAGAGCTTCAACGTCGCGGATTAGAAACTGAAGGACTGTATTCAAAATCTGTTGATGAGCTTTCTCAGGAACAAATCGAGAGCTTAGATTTGATTGTCACTCTTTGTGCTGAGGAGGTTTGTCCAGTGATTTTAAATAGAGCTGAAAGACTTCATTGGCCGCTCAAAGACCCTGCTGCAACTCAAAGTGAAAATGATCAAGCGGCGGCATTTGCCGAATGTGCTGAGATATTACTAAAAAAAATTTACCAGATGAAAGAAGAAAAGAGTTTTTGAGGTGAAAATGACCGGTAATAAATGGGGAGCTATCGAAATTAATCCTGTGCCGGTCAATGATCCAAAAATTTTGGTTTTTAACACTGACTTGTGTGAGAGCCTTGGCCTGGAGTTAACTGCTCTTCGAGATCCGCACGTACTTTCAGGGAATCGACTTCCTCTAGGTTGGAAGTCGTGGGCTTTGGCCTATGGAGGTCACCAGTTTGGTCACTTCAATATTCTTGGCGATGGTCGCGCGCACTTAATTCACGAATACAGAGACAGCTCAGGGAAAATCTGGGACTTTCAATTAAAAGGATCGGGTCAAACGCCCTTTTCTCGTCGAGGTGATGGCCGAAGTGCTCTGGCTCCAATGCTCCGTGAATACCTCATTTCTGAAGCGATGTTTGCTTTGGGTGTACCAACGACGAGAAGTTTATCCGTGGTTTCCACGGGAGAAACTGTTTACCGCGAAGGACCTCAACCTGGAGGAATACTTTTTCGCGTGGCCAGCAGTCACATCAGAGTTGGGACTTTTCAATACGTGGCCCACAAGTTTGGGACTGAAGCTGTGAAAGAGTTGATGGCCACAGCCATCCAGAGACATTATCCAGAGCTGGATTTCAAAGATGCCCTGAGCTTTTTCAGAGCAGTGATGAGCCGACAAGCAAAGCTCATTGCCCAATGGATGAACCTGGGTTTTATTCATGGCGTGATGAACACCGACAACATGGCAATTTCAGGCGAAACGATTGATTATGGTCCTTGTGCTTTTATGGACGAATATGATCCTGACACGGTTTTTAGTTCCATTGACTCCCAAGGTCGATATCGGTACGGGGCTCAGCCTAGCATTGCGCAGTGGAATTTAGCTCGATTGGCCGAATGTTTAGTGCCACTTTTTCATGAAAGCACAGAGCAAGGAATTGCGATTGCTCAAGAGGAGCTCTCCAAATTTTCAGATCTGTTTTCTGGATGTTATTTGACTGGTCTCAGGAGAAAACTAGGTCTTAGGCAGAGTCAGCCCAAAGACACGGAGCTCTTTCAAAGTCTCTTTGAAAGCATGTACCACCACAAATTAGATTTTACCTGGACATTCCGGCAACTTGGCCAGCCCAACTTTCAGAAAGAACCTCTTTTTCAACACGAGAGTTTTCAGAAGTTTATTGATCATTGGAGTTTGCGATTACAAGATGAAGGAACTCAGTTAGAGCTAGCACAAGTTGAAATGCAACCAGTGAATCCTGCCTTGATTCCGAGGAATTATTTTGTCGAAGAAGCTCTCGAGAAAGCAGTTCAAGGCGACCTCTCCCATTTCGAAGAACTTCATCAAGCCCTGAAGTCACCTTATGAAGAGACCAACGATAATTTTAAGTTCCGTCAGCTTAAGCCAGACTTCTCAAAAAACTATGTCACTTTTTGCGGGACTTGACTGGGAATCTTGTCAAATTTACAAAGGGGCTCAACAAAGTCCGCTGATAGGGATACACCCAGAGTATGAGCGAAGTTCCTCAGTGCGGACATTCTAAGGCCAATTATACCTGTCACTTATGTCAGGGCCACTTTTGCAAGAATTGCGTGGAGTTTCTGGAGGAAGGACACTTCAATCTAATGCCGGCAGTGCCAGCAGAGCTGAAGGGCTCAGTGTATTGCCAATCTTGCTATCAAGCCCAAGTGTGGCCCCAGATGTCCACTTATGAAGACACTGTTAATCAGGTGAAAGACTTTCCGATTTATGAGAAGTCTCAATCCAAAGAGACTCGGTTGATGAGTCGTAAAGAAAAGCCCATTCAAATTATGCAAGCTCGCGACCGCGAGGACATTTTTATGAAACTGGCCTATCAAGCCTACATCAAAGGTTTCGATGCCGTTGTTGATGTTGAAATGAAAAGCTTCAAGACTCATCAGGGCAGTTATGTTTTGATTCACTGGAATGGATCAGGCATTCCAGTGAAGCGCTAGAGAATTTTGCTGATCTTTTCTGTCAGATTCACAGGCCCAGAGCCTTTGATCCAAATATCATCTTCAATTCGAATTCCACCCACAGACTTCCACTTTTCTACTTCAGCCCAATTCACTGACTGAGAATACTTTTTGCGATTTGCAGGCAAATCCAAAAGTGCAGGAATAAAATAAAGACCTGGCTCAACAGTCATTACAAAATTTTCCTCAAGAGAAAGGTCAACTCTGACGCGAATTCCAAATTTTGATCTTGGAGCGCGTCCTTCTTTGTGCCCGCCCACATCTCTGACTCTTTGACCCAGCATGTGCCCAACTCCGTGGGGAAAGAACAGAGAAATAACTTCTGTTTCTAAAGCCTCATCAAGTGAACAGTTCAAAATCGAAAAATCAATCAGCGAGTTGGCAAGCTCCCTGGCTGCCAATGCATGAACTTCCAGCCACTCAGTGCCAGGGGTGCTGGCTGCAATGCATTTCATTTGCGCGCCTTTCACGGCAAGGAAAAGATCCTTTTGCTGAGTTGTGAGCTCCCCATCCGCTGCAAAAACTCGAGTGATGTCGACACAGTAATCCGAGCGAGAAGCCCCAGCATCGATGAGGACAAGTTCCCGCGCTTGAATCTTCTTTTCAGTGGGAATTCCGTGCAGTATTGCTGAGCGAACTCCGCTACCTATGATGGTTGAGTAAGGGGTGCCGTGAGATCCTGCTCTGAATGTTTCAGCTTCATATTCGATTTGAAGTTGTCGTTCAGTGATCCCGGGCTTGAGGAAGCTTGCTACCTTTTTGTAACCGGCTTCTGCCGCTTCTGCAGACAGTCGCATCAGTTCAATTTCCTCGAGATCTTTCGGTCGACGACTTCGATCCAAAGCGTGACGAACCCGATCACACCAATCAGTGGAGGCCAAGGGCAAAGTTGCTTCAGGAATTGATTGGCCAATCACAATCATGGACCTGAAGCCATTCTGAGCGATCCAGGCGGCGAGTTGGTCTCTTGATTTCTGATAAGTGAAAGTGGGCTCACCTTCCCAAATAATTTCTGCTTCTGAAACTGGGAAGGCAAATTCAGTCCAACCTGTTTCCGAGGAGTAGGCAATGACATTTCCATGCCTCCGACTGCCCGTGAGCCAGAAGGCTTCCGGCAAAGGCAGAAAATCATAAGTCTGATCAAGTCCTCCGGGCTTTGTCATTGGGAAACCCGCGTTCACAAGAACGACTATTTCTGGTGGAAGAAAGCTCAGTTGATGTGCTGAGACCCTTTTGCGATTTTCAATGGCTTGGGAATTAAAGTGCAAAAGATGATTCATAACTACCTACTTATGGAAGTGCGATCAAAAAACCAGAAAGCAGCGATCTGGGTCTTCACATCACTGACTTGTCCTTGAAAAATTAACTGTTTGAGTTCTTTGGGCGACATCTCGATGACCTCCAGTCTTTCCCCTGGATCTAATCGCTGCTGAGTCTTCTTCAATCCTGTGGCTAAGTACAGATCAATTTCTTCATTACTGTATCCAATCACTGGATGAATTTTGGTGAGAAATTCCATTTGAGTTGCTTTAAATCCGACTTCTTCTTCCAGCTCACGATGAGCAGTTTCAAAAGTGGATTCTTTCAAGTCCCTTTTTCCCGCTGGGAATTCGTAAAAAACTTGTTTCACTGAATAGCGAAATTGGCGAACTAAAATTAAGTTTCCATTTTCAAGAACAGGAACTACGCAGGCTGCTCCTGGATGTTTTATGTACTCTCTAAAGGAAGTATTTCCGTCGGGAAGCTCAACAACATCTCGCCAGACTTTCAGGAAACGGCCATTAAGAATGACCTCAGAACTTTTGGTTTTTTCATGAAGCTTGTCCATTGAGACAAGCTATCACATTAGAGCAGTTCGAAAGTAAACTTTTTTGTCGTTTTCGTCGAATTCAACACCATGCAAGTTTCGCTCGTTTTTTGAAGAAGTCTTTCTGCTAAATCCTTCTGGGGCGCGGCCCCCGAAAGAAGAACTCTCATATCAATATGCTTCATGATTGGGGCACCCGTTTCATCACGGTCCACGGTTAACTGAGAATCAATTTTAATGTTTTGATATTGCAGGCGACTTCTTTCCGCATAGACTTTGAAGGTCGCAACAAAACAATTGTTCAAGGCCATGCCATACAGATCTTCCGGCGAAAAGCCGCCACCAGGGCCTGAAAATTCAGGGGGGATTGCACATTGAACCTGACGGCCGGGAACTCCACTGACCCAGGAACTTTGAATTCCAGACGCACTTTCCGAAGAAATAGGAAAAATCATAGGAAACTTGAGCACATGTACCTCCCGTAGGTTAAAAGTTTGCAACACTCAGAGTTTAGAGATAAACGAAAATGTGCAAAACGAGACAAGAAACAAAAAACAGCTTCTCGCAGCCATCAAAGTCTTGCTCAAGGGGCCAACACCCAAAGCGCGCCTGCTCGCGAATTACCTTGGCGCACAGGGGCATCCGCTTCGAAAGCAAGACGAACAGTCTTCTTTGGAGTTCTGGGGACACCCAGTACCACGGGTAAGAATAGTCGCAAAGGATCTTGAGCTTTCGTGGAGTGAGGCAAGGCTTTTGTGGTCAGCCTCACAGATTTTCGAGGTTCGGTCGATAGCACTCTATTCTCTCGTTCACTTGTTTCGAGAGGAGCCCTCAAAGAATCGACTTCAGGATCTCCTTAAAATATCAGGTCAAATCGACAACTGGGTTCATAGTGATACTCTCTCTGATATTTTTGCAGATTATCTTGAGAATAATCCGGGCTTCCTGTCGGTACTTAAGAAATGGAACCGATCTTCCAATCCTTGGCTGCGCAGGCTTTCAATAGTTTCCATTTATTACTATGCTCGGTTTCGGAAAAAGAAGGTCAAAGCTTCTCTCGCTTTAAAAATGATTGAGAATCTTATCGAAGATTCTCATTTTTTTGTGCAAAGGGGAGTCGGATGGTCACTCCGAGAAGTGGATCGAGTGAGTCCTCAACAGCAGAGATCTTTTGTGAAAAAAAATCTCATGAAAATTTCAAGCGTCGCGTGGTTTGCCACATCTGAGCTTTATTCAGAGAAGCAAAGACGAAGCCTAGTTCTTTTAAGAAAGAAAAACAGAAAAGGTGATATCTGAAATACAGCCAAGACAAGCAAGCTTCGGCTCTCAAAGATGATGAATTGGGGTTTTGCCTCAAAGACGTTGAAGACAAAATTTTTCAGTCAGAGCATTCTCAAAAAGAAGTCTGGAGGGGGCTTGATCCTCAGTCCTTTCAGACTCCTTATGCAGAATTTGAAGAAATGTTTGATTTGTTTCCTGCAGAGCAGGGCCCCCTCACTTGGGTCGATTTAGGCGCTGGCTATGGCCGTCTTGCTCTTTGTTTGCATCAACTTCGACCTCAAGATCAGTTTTATGGATATGAGCTCGTCCAAGAAAGAGTGACTGAGGCCAATCGTGTCCTCGCACTTCAGGGCTCTCGCTTTCAGCTTGTGCAAAAGGATCTTTCAGATCCTCAGTTTGTTATTCCTGAAGCTGATATTTACTTTATTTATGATTTTGGTTCTCGGCGAGATGTGGAGGTCGTTCTTGAAAAACTTAAGACCATCGCACAAAGGAAATCAATCTGCGTGATCGCCCGAGGACGAGGCGTGACCAACTGGATTTATCAAAGCCACCAGTGGCTTTATTGCAATCAGGATCCAGTTAAAAGTGATCACTGGATCCTCTTTAAGTCCTAACTACCAATGAAATTACAAAATGTCGAATCTTGATCTCTCCTGGGGAACTCTTCCAGGATACCTGCAAGTTATCAGAGTCAACACAGAGGGTGTTGACTGTTCAGTCAAAAGTCAGGGAGCCTTGTAGCATGAGCTGGATCGAAATCTTTGAATTAGTCATCCGCTGGGTTCTTGGAGCCCAATTTGTTGTTTTTGGCCTCAATGGATTTTTCCATTTTTTCCCGGTGCCGAAAGCGACACCAGCCATGGAGCAGTTCTTAGCTGGACTCTACAATGCTGGTCCATTGATGTCTCTGGTGAAAGTGATTCAAGTTCTTTGTGGACTTGCTTTGCTTGTCAATAAGGCCGTTCCTTTAGCTCTGGTATTTTTAGGAGCGGTTATTTTTGTGATCCTCACAGTTCAATGGACTTTTCAGAAAAAGCAATTTTGGATCCTTATTCCGCAAATCTTTTTGCCTTGGTTCATTCTTGTTGGAACAAAATGGGCAATTTTTGGAATTTTATGGTGAGAGCTTTTCAGAGAGATCCTGTTCCAAAACCATCCAAAGATAGAGTTCGAGGTTCTCTCAACTCGTTAGACTTTGACGTCAGTTTAGAGATTGGTTGCGGTGTGGGACTTCATCCTATCAAATGGGCAGAAAGTCATCCCCACGAGCATTTGGTGGCCATTGAGCACACGCAAGAAAAATGTGAAAAATTTTTTAGAAGACTCGAGCGGCATTCTCACCTGACAAACATCACGGCCATTCATGGGAACGCCATCAGTTGGGTGACCCATGAGTTTGCCGATAAACAATTCAAATGTATCTACTTTCTTTACCCCAATCCAGAGCCCCAAAATTCTGCCAAGCGATGGATTAGGATGCCCTTTTTTTCTGAGATTCTCAGAGTACTGAAAGATGATGGTCAAATTATTTTCGCTTCGAACATGGCCGAATATATTTCAGAAGTTCAAGAATACTCCAAGAAGGAGTGGAAACTTTCGATCATCGATCGGCATGAAATTCATCCAGGAACGGGCTTTATTGGGCGGACTCATTTTGAAAGAAAGTACCTGAAGAGAAGCCAGAATTGCTATCAGATTACAATTGAGAAATCAGTTGGCTGGTCATCTCATGAATAGCATAATCCATCCAGCGATTCTCAAACTGATCAATTTTGGACTTATGAAGGTAGCCAAGATGTCCACCAAAATTCTCGAGATGAAGTGAGCAGAACTCCGACCAACGAGTCTCCCAAAGATCTTTTGAGAGAATGAAAGGATCATCATTGGCGCTGAGTATAGCTGTCGGTCGATTAATCTTATGAACATGGGGCTGCGCACTGCACGAAACATAGTAGTTCATGGCGTCCCCAAAGCCGCTCATGGGACCAGTGAATGTGTTATCAAATTCATTCAGTTTCATTGCAGGACTTAGTTGGAGGTTCTTTGGGAGCTCCCATTTTTTTTGAAGCTCTCTCGCAGTTTTGGTCATGGCGACGAGGAAGTAAAATTCATAAAATCGATTAAAATCACGGAAATTGCTAGCGCTTTTTGAGAGATTGACCGGTGGATTGATCGAGATCGCAGCATCAGCAATTGAATACTTTTTCTGCTGCTGAACAGAGTCGAAGTGGTCAGGGTCCCAGATCTTTTGAGTTGGAATGACTTTACTCTGAAGCAAGAGTACCGTATTCCCGCTCATCGAGAAGCCGATGAAGACCACCTTCTTTTTTGGATAGCGAAGGCGAGTGTCGTAAACAAGGCGGGCAAAGTCATCAGAACGGCCTGAGTGATAGAGTTCAACTGACAGACCAAAACTTTCTCCACAATTTCTATGATTCATCAGAATCACAGTGTGTCCAGCTTGGTGCAATTGAAGACCGATTCTCTGCATATAGTTGCTATCGGCACTGCCTGAAATTCCGTGAGCAAAAATAAAAACATAGGGGCTGACATTTTCGTAGAGTCTGCAAATGATTTGATCCGTTGCCCCAACATTGACAATCATTTGGCGGCCTCGATTTTCGAAAATCTTTGTGGGGAGAAGTTCCCCTAAAATTGTTTGAGCATGAGCGGTTGGGGCCCAGGCTGGCTTTTCCAATGGCAAAAGATTCTTGAAGTCTAGCATACGCCATAGAATCTTTTGTGGAATGACTTGTTGTCACGATAAATCTAGGATTCACCGACTGGTTTTGATATTCTGCAAGGGGAGGTCCTCTTATGAAAATTGGTTTAGGTTTTCTAATCCTCTGCTTTGGGCAAGTCAGTGCTGCTCAGCTTAAAAGTTCTATTAAGTCCGTTGCCAAAAAAGACGGGCAAGTGGTCTATCTAGAGAACCACATGTCAGATTACGGCGCCGGGGGGCAGATTGTTCGAGCAAGAACAGAGTATACCCGCAGGTCGGGTGAAGTGATTGCCGTGATTGACTCCGAGTTTAAAGATTCCTTGTCAGCTCCTGCACACTTCTTCGAGGACAAGCGCACAGGTCACCGACATGGAATCAGATATGAAAATGGTCAGTTGGTCCTATTTAGCCAGGACAAAGGAAAATCTGAAGAAACAAAGACTTTAACGATCGATAAAGCATCACCAGCATTGACAGTAGGCTGTCAGGGTTTGTTTTATTATCTTCAACAGAACTACGATGAGCTGGTGAAGAGAAAGAAAATCCCACTGAAGTTTATGATTCCTGGAAAACTTGAATATTACGATTTCGAAATGGAGCTCGTGCGTGAAGTTGACGGGGTTGCTTACATTGAAGTCCATATCAAAAATTGGTTTTTGAGACTTTTCGCACCCAAATTAGATGTTCGATACGATATCAAAAGTAAACGAATGATTTACTATAAAGGTCTGTCCAATCTTCAGACGGACAAAGGTGAAACCCAAGCCGTCGAAATTGAGTACTCTTATAACTAATTATTTTTTAGTAAACCAGGGCACAAAGACGGAAGTCGTCCCTTGATATTTTTTGTATTCAAGAGGGCGACTTCGTAGAGACTGCTTTTCGGTTTCTGGAATTCCTGTCACTTTGAAAAGTAAATAAAGCATGATCAGAGGGCAGCAAATCGTGATCCAACCCCACGGAGATCCGCTAGCATAAACAAAGTAAGAGACCCAAATCACCCATTCAAAAAAGTAATTAGGATGGCGTGAATATCTCCAGAGCCCTACCTGGCACACTTTGCTTTTGTTAGAAGGATCCATTTTAAACTGCGCCAGCTGTCTATCGGCGATGGATTCCCCCATCCATCCCAATATCCACAGAATCATACCAGCAATTTCAAAACCTCCAAGACTTTGCTCAGGATCTGCTGAAACAAAAATCAGAGGCGATCCCAAAATAGCAATGCTGGCCGCTTGAAGCATAAAGAAACCAAAGAACATGAAGTGAAGCTTTGTGGCCCAGCGCTGTTTTAGCTCATGATACCTGCCATCTTCCTCAGGATAATGTTTGGCAAGGCGCATGATCAAATGGGTGCCTAAACGCCAGCTCCACAGGATCATCATCGAGCAAAGGACCATGAGTTTCAAAGATTGAGTTTGGGCTTGAATCAAGTAAAGAATTGCCAAAAAGCTAAACCCATAGGACCAGGCTACATCAACAGAAGAGTAGAAATTGTACTTAGTGGCCCAGGCATAAACGGCTGACATCCCAAGAAAGCAAGCACTCAGACTCAGCAATAACTGTGTAAGAAAATTAGTCCACTCCATGATTTTTCTGAGCTCCTTGTAAATGCCTCCGTTGTCGCGGAGGTATTGCTAAGTTCAGGTTATGATTGGAGACTTCTTGAAAGCTAGTCTTGATCTTTGGAGATCTGAGAAAGTGAGGAGGGGTCCTGCTTCCCATTTGACAATAGTCAAAGAAGAGTATCTCTCGAGCTTTGTCTTCACTGAGCTGATGGACACATTTGAGATATTCAAACAGCAGTTCAGCATATTTCAGCAGCGGCACTCCATGAATACGACCCAAACGGTGATAAAGGAAATCTGTGAGCTGAGAAAATTCTTGAAATGCAGAAGCTTGGTTTTTCAAGAAGCTAGAAGTTCTTGGAAATTGCCCACTGTTTGAAATCAGATCCCAGTACTTCGCAAAACGAACCATCAATTGAATTTCGTAGGCTGACACATCTTTCGTGCTCAAGATCTGATAGGGAGCTTTTGTGGAATAGTTGAGCTGAAAAGTTTTCTCATGACGAACAATCGGAGTTCCTTTGAGCCTTTTTAAAATACCGACTTGAATTTCCTGAGGCCCCAGACGAACGAGTTCGTCAAAGCCTTGCCCGAAGGAGCTCAGATTTTCGCCGGGAAGACCGACAATAAGATCTGCATGGGTGTGCACTCCGGTTTTGGTTCTCAGAAACTCGAAATTTTCACGGACTTTCACGAGATCATTCTTGCGTGACACATTTTTTGCGACCTCTGGATTGAAGGTCTGAATGCCGATTTCAAACTGTAAGCTTCCTTGAGGAAACTGAGTGATGAGTTCACGCAGTTCTTGGGGGAGACGGTCAGGAACCATTTCAAAGTGCAGGAACAGATTTAAGTGAATCCGATCCAAAAAGAAGCGCAGAATTTTTGTGCTCGTGGAGGGGCTCAGATTAAAAGTCCTGTCGATGAACTTGAACTGGC
>JAJTIC010000010.1 GCA_021300175.1 Pseudomonadota bacterium | reverse complement strand
TGGCTGGCTTCCTGTTTCAGGAAGGATCAGCGTCATGTATGACATTGATCCTATCACTGGGTTTATGCTGCTGGATACTTGGCTGAGCGGAGAAGGCTGGCCCGCTTTTGCAAGTGCTGTCGAGCATTTGATTTTGCCCGCTCTCGTCTTAGGTACGATTCCTTTGGCAGTCATCGCGAGAATGACCCGGTCTTCAATGCTGGAAGTATTAGGTGAGGATTACGTCAGAACGTCAAAAGCTAAGGGCATGAATCGATTCAAAGTGATTTATGTTCATACTCTCAGAAATGCACTTATTCCCATCGTGACCGTCATTGGCTTACTGGTGGGATCACTTCTGACAGGTGCTGTTCTCACCGAGAGTATTTTTTCTTGGCCGGGCATTGGACGTTGGCTGGAGAAGAGCGTGGAAGCCCGAGATTACCCTGTCATCCAAGGTGGAGTGTTGTACTTGGCCTTTTTGATCGTCGTGATTAACTTGATCGTGGATTTGATTTATCTTTGGGTGAACCCTCGAATGAGGAACCAACTATGAAAGAATTTTGGTTTCTCTTTAAGCAAAACAAAGGTGCTGTCGCAGGTCTTTTCTTTGTGGGACTGGTCACAGTTTTTGCGATTCTTGCCCCATGGCTTGCGCCTTTTGAGGCCACATTCACGGACCCCTCCGCTTTGCGGTTGCCACCAGTTTGGATGGACGGTGGGAGCTCGACTTATTTGCTGGGCACCGATGATTTGGGTCGCGATCAGCTGTCTCGGCTGTTGCACGGGGCTCGAGTCTCTTTGGGGATCGGATTTTTTGTTGTTCTCTTCACGACTTTTTTTGGGGTTGTCATTGGATTGATTGCAGGTTCCTTGGGCGGTAAAGTGGATTCTGTCATCATGAGATTGATGGATATTCTGATGGCCCTTCCTTCGATTCTTCTGGCCATCGTTGTCGTCGCGGTCTTGGGGCCAAGCCTCTTGAATACTGTCATTGCTGTAGGAATTGTTTCGTTACCCAGTGTTGTGCGGATTGTTCGTGCTTCGATTCTGGTCGAAAAAAAGAAAAACTATGTTGTCGCTTCTCAGAGTTTTGGCGCAGGCTGGTTTCGAGTCTACGCGATCAATGTTCTTCCTAATTGTGTGGCGCCTTTGTTGATTCAAGCGAGCTTTGGTTTTTCTGACGGCATTCTGAATGCCGCGGCTCTGGGGTTTTTAGGTTTGGGGGCCCAGCCACCAATTCCCGAGTGGGGAACCATGCTCTCTGACTCGAGAGCTTATATTGAATCTGCTTCATGGCTGGTGACCACTCCAGGGCTTTGTATTCTGTTGGTAGTGATTGCTTTTAATTTATTGGGTGATGGCTTGCGAGACGCTTTAGATCCGAAAGCAAAAAGGAATTAGCCATGCTCTTAGAAGTTAGGAACCTTTCCATTGATTTCAAAACATCCCGCGGCCAAATCCAAGCGCTCAGAGATGTTTCGTTCCAGTTAAGCCAAGGCGAATCTCTTGGCTTTGTGGGGGAATCAGGCTCTGGAAAAAGTGTCACAAGTCTTGCCATTTTCGATTTACTCGCCAGCAATGCGGTTTTGAGGTCTGGAGAGATTCTGTTCCAAGGGAGAGACATTTTAAAAATGTCTGAAGCTGAAAAGCAGAAGATTCGCGGCAAAGACATTGCTATGATCTTTCAGGATCCGATGACTTCGCTCAATCCGAGCTTCACCGTTGAATACCAGATCGGTGAGGTGCTGACGGAACACTTAGGCCTTGAAAAACATCAGGTTCGCGAAAGAACACTAGAGCTTTTGAGTCTCGTGGGAATCCCTGATCCGCAGGCACGACTGAAAACTTATCCTCATGAGCTTTCAGGAGGAATGAGTCAGCGGGTGATGATTGCTATGGCGATTGCTTGCAACCCCAAGGTTTTAATTGCGGACGAGCCGACCACAGCCTTGGATGTGACTATTCAAAAACAGATCTTAAGTCTTCTCGGAAAGCTTCGAAGAGAATTAAAGATGTCATTGATTTTGGTCTCTCACGATCTGGGTGTGATTGCTCAGAACACAGATCGAATCATGGTGATGTACGCAGGCGAAGTCGTTGAAACCGGGGAGTCTAAAGGAGTGATTCAAGGTCCGATGCATCCCTATACGGAAGGGCTTCTGAAGTGCTTGCCAGCACTTCATGTGCATGAACCTGCTGGGTTTCGCTTGCCGACCATTTCGGGCATAGTGCCTAATCTGGCCGAGCGGCCTCAGGGATGTCAGTTGGCGCCTCGTTGTCAGTATCGACAGAAGAACTGCGAGCAAGTGGCGGTGCCTACGACTGA
This sequence comes from Pseudomonadota bacterium, assembly GCA_021300175.1. GTDB lineage: Bacteria > Bdellovibrionota > Bdellovibrionia > Bdellovibrionales > Bdellovibrionaceae > JAJTIC01. The sequence goes on along the minus strand of JAJTIC010000010.1, from coordinate 18,404 downwards.
ACTTCCGTCTCAAAAAAGACAAGTGAGATGTTTTTATCCTCTACAAGCGTCAAAGGAGATTTCAACATGAAGAATTTTGTTATGGTTCTAATTTTGCTGGTGAATTTTTCTCTTCCGGCTTTCGCTCAAGAAGAAGAAGGCTCAAAAATTGAAGTTCAACAAAGGCTTGAGCAGTCCTTAAAAGACATAGAAAGTGAATTGAAAGATCTCAAAGCCGAAGCGCGCAAAGCGACGGGTTCAGTCAAAAAAGACATTGAATCTCAGATTCAAAGTATGGAGAAGGACAAAGAAGCTTTGCAATTGCGAGTGAAGAAACTCAAAGAAGCTTCTGGCAAAGCATGGGAAGAGATGAAAAAAGGAACTCAAGAAGCGTTGTCTAAGTTAAAAGCTTCATTTTTGAAAGCCAAAGAAACTCTGAAAGAGCAATAAAGGATTTTTCGTGCAACCGCGATTGCGTCTAGAAAATTTAGAAAAGGTTTATGAGATCAAAAGTCTCTTTAAGCCATCAGCTGAGATTCGTGCTCTTCGCGGAGTGAGTTTGGAGCTTTTTCCGGGTGAGACGCTGGCGATCGTTGGCGAGTCTGGCTGCGGAAAATCCACTTTGGCAAAGCTTTTGATGAAAATTGAATCCATCTCTTCAGGCAGAGCTCAAGTAGATGGGAAGGATCTCAGCAGCCTCTCACAAAAAGAGCTTCCACAGTTTGTTCAAATGATTTTTCAAGATCCTTACTCTTCGCTGAATCCGAGAAAGAGAATCGGCGTCAGTATCGCTGAGCCACTGGTCATCCAGGGGCAGCTCACCAAAGAGGCTATCCAAAAACGAGTGACTGAAGTCGCCACTTCTGTGGGTTTGCGGCCTGAAATTCTTGAGCGCTACCCTCACATGCTGTCGGGGGGGCAAAGACAGCGTGTAGGAATTGCCAGAGCTTTGATCACGGCTCCTCGAGTGATGATTTGTGATGAGCCAGTGAGTGCTCTCGACGTTTCTGTTCAATCTCAAGTGATCAATCTTCTGTTGGATCTTCAAAAAGAGACAAACATGTCTTATCTGTTTATTAGCCACGATCTGGGAGTAGTTCGATTTATTGCGCATCGAGTGGCTGTAATGTACCTCGGTCGAATTGTGGAGCTAGGAACCAAAGAGCAAATTTTTACCTCGGCTCGTCATCCCTACACACAGCTTTTGCTGAAGAGTAGTCCCTATTTGCATGAGACTGCAGACTTTGAAGATGTTCCCACGGGAGAACTTCCTTCGCCATTAAAGCCCCCGAGTGGCTGCGCTTTCAGAACTCGATGTCCCTTTGCCAATGAACTTTGTGCCGAAAAGGCCCCGGATTTGAGATCCTACAAAGGCGTTCATGTCGCCTGTCATCATGCGGAAAAGATATCCTGAACTCACTGAGAGTCCATGTTAGTATTCCAGGACGATGAAGCTTTCAGAGGTGATCTTCACAAATCAATGGCCAACGGAAAGGAAGCTGGGTTCATCCCTTCTGTTTATCATCGATGAAGTGCTCAAGAATCAAGTTCCAGAGGCCCTGCTAAAATCAAAACATGTTTATTGGGTTCAAAGCGGAGAGACTCTCAAGAACATCCATCTGTTCCCTCAGCACGTGGAAAATCTCGTAGACCTTTGCAAGGATTTAGATCTTTCGGCCTTGAAAGTTGTTGCTATCGGCGGTGGCAGTGTGGGTGACTTCGCAGGTTTTTTTGCAAGCATTTATCGTCGTGGTGTGGGCTTGATTCATATTCCGAGCACTTGGCTAGCGGCCATGGACTCGGCCCATGGGGGAAAGACAGCTTTGAATCTGGGGCTCGCGAAGAATCAGATCGGAAGTTTCTATTCTGCAGAAAAAGTAGTCCTGGTGAAGCCACTTCTTCTTCGACAACCTTCTGAACGATTACAAGATGCCTTGGGTGAAGCGCTCAAAATGGCGATCATCGACAGAAAAGTTTTTACTCGTTTCTCGAAAATGAAGATTTGGAATGATAAAGCGGCTTGGTCTGTTCTTCCAGAAATTATTAAGGCTAAGTACCGCGTGGTTCAAAAGGATCCTTTTGAAAAAAAAGGCCTTCGACAGACTTTAAATCTAGGCCACACGCTGGGACATATCTTCGAAATCCAGCACCGCCTGAGTCATGGATATTCAGTTCTTTTGGGGACACTCTTCGCTCTTGAAATGAGTGAAGCATTTGGATTTCTCAAGACTTCGAGCCGTCGGCAAATTGAAAAATTGCCACTTTGGCCAGATCATTACTTTGCAGACCTCTTAAAGCTCATGCGAAGAACCACTGAACGTGAAAGTCTCTTAAAAATGGATAAAAAGTCAGATTCGAGTATACAAATTCGCTTTGTGTTTATTGCTGGGCCGGGAAAAACGATAGTTAAATCTGTTCTTCAGCAGAGAGTTTTTCAATTCTGGGATGAAATGCTGTCATGAAGTTCATTTTTGATGGACCTAAAAATGCGTCCAAGTCACTTTACAATAGAGCATTGATTGTTCAGAGCTTGTTTCCCCAGCTGATGCTGATTGGACACTCCACGAGTGATGACGTTAAGAACATGAAATCGGCCGTTCACGCCGTCACACATGGCGGTGAAGTTCCCTGTGGAGCTGCAGGAACAGTTTTTCGATTTATCGCCCTTCGCTGCGCGCGAAATGAAGGAGTCTTTCGGCTGACGGCGACGGAGCGTTTGATGCAAAGACCCCAAGAGGATTTAGTGATCATCCTAGAGCAACTGGGTGTTCGTTGCGAGCTGCTGCCAAATGGTGCATTAATTCAATCAGAAGGTTGGAAGAAGTCGCTGAGGCCGCTTCAAATCCCAAGAGCGGCCTCCAGCCAGTTTGCTTCGGGTCTTCTGCTGAGTGCTTGGTCACTGCCCTTTAATCTAGAGTTTGACCTTGTCGGCGCTGCGGTCTCAGATGGTTACTGGCAGATGACTCTTCAATTTGTTCAGGAAATGGGCATGAATGTTCAAGTTGAAGGAGACCGAGTCAATGTGCCCAAGCAGCAGAGTCTTAAGAAGCTTGAGTACCAGTTAGAGCCTGATATGTCTTCAGCGTTTGCAATTGCAGCTGCTGGGGCTTTAATGGGAGAAGCAGAGATCCTAGGATACTCGGAGTTTTCGGCACAACCAGATTCTACGTTTGTGGAAATTCTGAAGTCTATGGGGGCTCAGTGTGCGCAAGATGGTTCCATCTTAACAGTGCGAAAGCCTGATCGCCTCAAAGGTAGGCAAGTCGATCTCGCTGATAGGCCTGACCTTTTCCCAGTGCTTGCTGTTTTAGCTGCTTTTGCCGAAGGAGTAACCGAGCTCAGTGGTGCTCCTCACTTGATATCTAAGGAGTCGAACCGGATTGAAAAGACTTCCGAACTTCTCACCTTGATGGGTGTTGAAAACCACCCCCATGAGACAGGAATGCTGATCCATGGGCTTGGCTCAAATGTAAAACCACGCTCCATCATTTTTGATCCTGATAAAGATCACCGAATGGCGATGGCTGCAGGACTGGCACGTCTGAAAGGATTTCAGATTGAGATCTCTGATGAAGCTGCTGTTGATAAAAGCTTTCCCGATTTTTGGAAAACTCTTCGAGGTGTGTCGTGAAATGGATTCTTCTGGGCCACCGAGGAGTGGGTAAGAGTTCTTTGCTGTCCCGACTCTCACGAGTTTTTCCTGAGGTGCCGACTTTTGATTTAGATCATGAAGTGGCCCAGTTTATGGGAAAACCTATCTCTGAAGTTTTTCGAGAGCGTGGCGAGTCTGCCTTTCGAGAAATTGAAAAGAAGGTTTTCTCAGATCTCCTTGTGCATCCAAATTTTGTCATTTCGGTGGGTGGTGGATTCCCTGTTGATCTTATACCTCAGGAGCTTTATCGAATTTGGGTAAAACGAAAGACTGATTCCAGTGGGCGGATTTTTTTGGATCGCCCGCGACTTCTTCCGCAGAATACGCCTCTGGATGAGTTTCGAATCAAGTATTTAGAGCGCGAACCACGCTTTCAAAGATTTTCTGATGAAGTTTATGAAATGTCTGAAGGAATCAGAGGTGAAGATCTCGAGGAGAAGAAGTATTTCTTGCGACAAATGGATGGTGGAATCCTCACGCTCGGACAAGAGCATCTCCAAAGACCTCAATGGCTTGAAGTGATTTCGAAAATGAATTTTGACCGATTTGAGCTCCGAGATGACCTTCTGAAGAAAGACCAGATTGAAAGTTTAATTCACAAATTGCCGAAAGAAAAAATTCTTCTCAGCTACCGCGATCGGAACTCACTTTCGAGCACAAGGTATTTTCAAGAGAGGTGGAAGCTCGAAGGGGATTGGGCTCTAGAATTGGGACCTTGCCCGTTTTCTGAAATTCAAATTTTGTCTTCGCACACGTCCAGCGAGCCCTTGGGGCTTGGGGCTCACTATAAATGGTCCCCTTTGATACTCACGTGGAAAGATTTGAAAGCAGGATTCGAGTGGCAGCAGAAAGATCCTCAGAGGCGAAGCTTTTTGCCAAGATCTCAGTTCGGTCGATGGTCATGGTTCCGTCTGATGATGAAGCCCAAACAGAAGATGAATTTTGTTAGATGGGGTGTGGGCTCAGCGGCTGACCAGCCAACTCTCGTGGAGTATTTATCTGTCCCCAGAGACTTTCATCAGTTTGCAGCAGTGGTTGGGGACCCTATTTTTCATTCGTACAGCCCCCAGTATCATAAAAGTTTTTTTCAAGAGCACCGGATGCCGTATTTTGCAGTTCAAGTGACTCGAGAAGAACTTGGCAGTGCGGATCCAGTACTTAAAGTCATGGGACTCATCTGTGCTTCTATCACATCACCCTTGAAAGAACTGATTTCTTCAGTGGTTGGTTTAGAGCCTGGAAGTTTTAATACTTTGATTTTTGCAAAGAATGGAGCTGCATTGACTAACACAGATGCCATCGGATTAAGAAGTTGGTTTCATATGGTGCAGGCAAAGAACATTGTTGTTTGGGGTGGTGGTGGTACGCTGAAGCCAGTGATGGAAGTGTTTCCTCATGCTCAGCAGTATTCGGCCTCGCGGGGCGAACCCCGCACCAGCTTTGTGGAAGTGGATCCTGAAATTTTAATTTGGGCGGGAGAACCTCAAGCTCCACAGCCTCAAAAAACATGGTTGCCAAAAGCGATCTACGATTTGAATTATCGAGAGGATAGTGGAGCCCGGGAGTATGCGGCACAGTTAAACATCGAATATCAAAGTGGACTCTATCTTTTTGAAGAACAAGCTCGAGCTCAGCAAGAGTTCTGGAGAAAGAATTTATGAGCGCAAATCAATTCGGTGAGCGATTTCGATGGATGACTTTTGGCGAAAGCCACGGCCCCGCAATAGGCGTTGTGATTGATGGCTGTCCTGCGGGTGTCACAATTGATTTGAATTTTGTTCAAGCTGAACTCAACAAGCGCCGACCTGGGCAAGTGGGAAAAGTCGTTTCCCCGAGAAGTGAAACGGATCAAGTTGAAGTTCTCTCCGGGATCTTGGAAGGAAAAACCTTAGGAACGCCAATTGCGATGATGATTCGCAATCAAGATGCAAGATCAGCAGATTATGAATCGGTGAAAGCAAAACCACGAGCAGGACATGCGGATGACATGTGGAATCTTAAATTTGGTCATTCTGATCATCGTGGCGGCGGTAGGGCTTCAGGCCGTGAAACTGCCACGCGAGTAATGGCGGGAGCGGTGGCCCAACAAGTGATCCAAAAATTATACCCTGACCTTCAGTTCCGAACCTTTGCTTCGGCGATTGGTCGATTTGAACTGACGGACACCGAAAAAGAAAACTTCATTCAAAGTCGTCAAAGCTATGATGAGTATTCCACACGATTTCCTTCAGGCCGAAATGCAGAGGTTGAAAGTTACTTAAAAGATCTGCAGGCCAAACACGATAGTGTCGGTGGTGCTGTTCAGATTTCAATGAAGAATGTTCCATTAGGCCTTGGGCAACCGGTGTTTCACAAATTGAAAAGTGATTTGGCTGCGGCGTTTATGAGTATTGGTGCCACAGCGGGAGTAGATCTGGGCGGAGGGGACTTATCAATGACGGGTCAGCAGTTTCACTCTCAATCGCATTCCAAGAACTATGGGGGTGTTCGAGGTGGTATTTCCACGGGAGAGACAATCACGCTCACGATATTCTTCAAGCCCACCTCTTCAATTCTCGATGTGGCAAGGCAAGGACGACATGACCCTTGTATTGTGATTCGGGCTATTCCAGTGGTGCAAGCGATGGCGGCCTGTGTGATCCTGGATCATCTCCTTTGGATGCGCACAGATCGGATTTAGAATTTTTTGAGCCATGAGTTCAGGCAGTTAAAAACTCTCTCGTTACCAAGGTCATTGAATGCTTCGTGATAAAAGTGGGGAAACATCTGAAGTTCTTTGTTGATGCCTTTGGCAAACTTTAGATCCGCGAAAAATTTTCGGTTCGAGTCCGCCGAGACAATTTTATCCTCTAAAGGAACAATCATCATGAATGGAAGATTCAGTTCACCATCAAAGCTTTTTACAGAAGCCATTGCTTTCTGCATTTGGACAAAGAATCGAAGAGTGACCCGGTTATGGTTCAATGGATCTGTTTGGTACTGAGCCACTACTTGCGGATCATGAGAGATCCACGAAGGATCCAGTTCGTTTGACAAACTGATTTTTCCTAAAACAGGTTCGAGTAACTCTCCAAAAAACTTCTTCACGGGTGGAGCCGGGAAAGCAAGATCCAAAAGAGGCGCAGAAACGATGACAGATTTGAGAGGTAAATCCAAGCTTTCCTGGATTGTTTTGAGGACAATTAGACCACCTAAGGAATGGCCAAGAAGATGGATTTGGGCCTCAGGATTTTTCGAGTGCACAAGCTGAATGAGCTGCTTCAATGGATCTGTGTAGTCTTGAAATGACTCGACATGGCCCCGGGCTCCTTCAGATTTGCCATGACCTAAGTGATCGAGAGCATAGATTTGGTGAACTTCATGATTTAAGAAGTGAGTGAAGTGTGCATAGCGTCCCGAATGTTCACCTTGGCCATGAGAGATAATCAAAATCTTCTTGGGGTTGGAATTTGACGACCAATGCCTCACTTGGCGGTGAGCAATCTCAAAGAAGCTTTCGGTCCAACTGGAAGGCCGAGGATAAATCATGCTTGAGAACTTCTCACTTGGCCACGATAGATGTAGGCTATACCACCTGTCAGAGACCAATATCTCACTTCGGAAAATTTTCCTGTGGACATCATCAAGTCAGCAAATTCTTGTTTGCAAGGAAAAGCGGCCGAAGACTTTTGCAAATATTCGTAAGCCTCAGACTGACCTGTCACGAATCCCCCAATTTTGGGTAGAATTTTAGTGGAGTAGAATTCATAGACTTGCGCAAAGCCGGGGAGATCCACTTGTCCAAACTCTAAGACCATAACATAGCCCCCGGGCTTCGTCACTCGAGCCATGTCCAAGAGACCTTTCACGGGATCAACCACATTTCTAATTCCAAAAGAAATACTCGAACGATCAAAACTTTGATCGGCGTATCTTAGATTTGTCACGTCAGCTTGCTCGAACTTGATTTCCAAATTTTTATCAGCAGCTTTGCCCGGAGCTGGTGCGAGCATCTCAGCACAAAAATCGGTGCCGATGACTGTTCCAGAAGAGCCCACGGCTTTTTTAAACTCAATCGCCAAGTCACCTGTTCCTGTCGCGCAATCCAGAATACTCATGCCAGGCTTCACATCAGCAAGGCGCACCAATTTTTTTCTCCAAAGATGATGAATCCCCATGGAAAGGACCGAGTTGGCCCTATCGTACTTTGCAGCGACTTTCGAGAACATTTCTCGAATTTTTTCAGGTTGAGGAGAGTGCTTGAGTTCAGACATCTTATTTCTCGAGCTTGTGTAAAGGGCGCCCAACGGCAGTCAGAATCGCCTCGAGCCTTTGCATCATCATTTTAAAATCGCTCACCGTGAGAGCTTGTTGTCCATCGGAAAGAGCTTCTTCGGGGCGTGGGTGGACTTCAACAATGATTCCGTCAGCACCTGCTGCAGCAGCAGCCCAAGCTAATTGCGGAACAAGTTTTCTCACACCGACGGCGTGAGAGGGGTCCACGATCACTGGAAAGTGGGTATTTGCTTTAGCGTAAACAACAGCATTGAGGTCTAGAGTATTTCTTGTCGCGGTTTCAAAAGTTCGAATCCCTCTTTCACACAAGATCACGCCTTCGTTTCCGCCGACAGTGATGTACTCAGCTGCTTTCAGCCATTCGTCGACAAAAGCTGAGAAGCCTCTCTTCAGCATTACTGGTTTTCGAGTTTGGCCCAGCTCTTTGAGTAAAGCATAATTATGCATGTTACGAGAACCTACCTGGTACATCTCTACGTAATCATCCAAAATTTCGATTTGCCGTGGATCTGTGATTTCACTGACCAGCATCATTTCAGTTTGCTTAAGAACTTCTTTAATAAAAGCAAAAGCCTCAGGTCCTAAACCTTGAAAAGTTTTAGAGGAAGTTCGGAGCTTCCAAACTCCACCTCTGAGCATCACGGCCCCTGAAGATTTTACGGCTTGAGCTGTTGTCAGAAATTGTTCGGAAGATTCAATCGAGCAGGGCCCAGCAATGACGGTGAATTCAGGTCCGCCAAAAGTGATATTCTGAACTTGAACGGGACGAGTCTTTCCGTTCGTCCATAAGTCCGTCGGTTGAGCAGAAGAAAGATGAGTCGTGTCGAGCGTCTTCATAATAATACTTTTCGTTCCCTGGTGTATACTAACAGAGTATCATAGGGAACCAGAATTGTAGGGTTGTATTTTGACGGAGTATTGATGTCTCCAAATGTAATCAATCAGTTTCTTCAAAACGGAGCCTTTATTGCGCTCCCTGAAGGCGAGATGTGGCTTTTTTTCGCCCCTGTCGAAGACAGAGATAATTCAGCAAATTCAATAATTTACGCCGATTTTTTTGGCCCTGCTGCCAAAGCTCGAAAATTCTCACAAAAGATCCGTGTGTCTCGACAGGAAATCGTCTCTCTCTTGACAAAAAACTTTAAACTGGAAGCTTTTTCACCCTCTTGGCAAGCTCCCAGTCTTGAACTTTTTGAACTGTCTTTCCGAGAGATCATCGGCCGGATTCTTCGCGGGGAGATCGAAAAAGCAGTCCCTGTCATTCGAACTCAAGCGGAGCATCGCTTAAGCCTCGCCGAAAAAGCCTTTCTTTTGGCCTCAGCTCTGAGCGTAAAGAGTCAGTCCTTTCCCTACGGCCTATGGGATGAACAATCAGGATTGATTGGAGTCACTCCAGAAATACTATTTCATCGTCGAGGAGAGAGTTTATTGACGATGGCCTTAGCTGGAACTTGTCCCAAAATTGAAGCGGACCGCAGGCCCCATCTCTTGAAAGATCAAAAGGAAATCGCTGAGCATCAATTGGTGGTGAAAGATATTTGTGAGCGACTGAAAAAATGGGGACAGGCGCAAGTTTCAGGTCCTCTGGTTCTTGAGTTGACCACTTTGTTTCATTTGAAAAGCGAAATTCAGCTTCTGGCTCATAATTTTGATGACCAGGAATTGATGCTCCAGTTACATCCCACAGCCGCTCTTGGGGTTTATCCGCGAAACTACGGTTTGCAATGGATGAAGAATTTGCCTTATCAGAAAGATCGTGGGGTTTTTGGTGGTCCCATTCTTTTCCCTCTAGCGGAAGATCAATCTTTGTGTCTTGTCGCCATCAGAAATTTAATGTGGGATCAGGGGCAGCTTTTGATTCATGCCGGTTGTGGACTTGTGAAAGACAGTCAAATGCCGAGAGAATGGGATGAGCTTTTAGCAAAAGTGAACTCCGTGAAAAGCACTTTGGGGATCCCAGTTTGAAAAGTTTAGATTTGGCTCATTTTGTTTTGCAGAATTTGGTCGACCAAGGTGTCCGAGAATTTTGTCTTTGTGCGGGAGCTCGGAATTCCCCTTTAGTTCTGACATTAGAGAACTCAAAGGAACTCAAGCTCTTTCATTTTTTTGATGAACGTTCAGCCGCGTTTTTTGCTCTGGGGCGAATGGCTCGAACTCATCAGCCGGTGGCCGTAGTCACTACTTCTGGCACTGCCGTGAGCGAGATGCTTTCGGCATGTGTAGAGGCGAACTATTCTTCAATTCCACTGGTGCTTGTTACAGCTGATCGACCACGATCTTATCGCAGAACAGGCGCGCCACAGACTATCGAACAGGTCGGAATTTTTGGGACGTATGTGGACACGTGCATTGACATTGATACTATCGATGAGAAGTTAGATTTTTCTCTTTGGAGCCGGCAACGCCCCTTGCATGTGAATGTTTGTTTTGATGAGCCCCTTTATGGTGGCGTGTCTCAAAGCATTCAGTTGCGGCCCGTTCGGGAGCCGCATCAAACTACCCTGGAAGCGCCCAGTGCTCAGCGGGTCTTGAAGAATCCCCTCGTGATCGTGGGTCCCCTGGCTCCTGGCTGGGTCGAACCAGTGATTGAATTTTTAGTTCAACTAGGTGCCCCTATTTATGCAGAGACTTTGTCTCAACTCCGAGGGGAATCTCGACTTGAGCACCTCTTGCTTCATGGTGGTGAAAAGTCCGTGGAAAAAGCATTTCAGCACGGAAAAGCACAGAGCGTTCTTCGAGTTGGGGGAGTTCCAACATTAAGATTTTGGCGAGATCTTGAGGGGAAACTATCCCAGATTCCCGTTTCTTCAGTGGCGGTCAATGACTATCGTGGACTTTCCAGAGCAAGTTTGCATTTTATTGGTCACCAAAGCTTGCGACGACTGAAGAGTGAAATTTCTTTTGGTTTTCTCGATGAGATTATGGCCATCGATCAAGGGTTGCGGTTTAAGATTCAAGCTCTGATCGAAAAGTATCCGCTGGCAGAGCCATCTTGGATGTTTCATTTGAATCGAAAAGTCCAAAGTCAGAATCTCTACTTGGGAAACTCTTTGCCAATTCGCGAGTGGGACCTCGTGCCCTCAGTGATGACTAAGTACGCTTCTGTATTTGGCCATCGGGGAGCTAATGGGATCGACGGGCAAATTTCGAGCTTCTTTGGCTTTTCGAGTTCAAACCGTGAAAACTGGTGTGTCGTCGGGGATCTGACTGCACTCTATGATCTCAATGCTCTGTGGATTTCAAGGCAATTGGATTCGGTCAAGCACCGACTAGTCATCATCAATAACGGTGGCGGAATGATTTTCAAAAATATCCAGAAAAGCGAGATTTTCTTGAATCGACACCAGCTGCAGTTCCAAAAATGGGCGGAAATGTTTTCTTGGGATTACCTCAAGATTGAGAAACCTGATCAGCTTCTCCAGATTCCTGATTCAGTCGTTCTTGAAGTGCAACCCAATGACCATCAATCCGAACTTTGGTGGTCGGAATATCAAAAACTATGAAGACTTTAGAAATTGGTTTGCATGGGTTTTTAGGACGACCTCAAGATCTTCAGTTGATCAGGCCTCAGCTCGAGAGCTGGGACTATTTAAGAATGACAGGTTTAGGGCCCGAGACATCACTTCAGGATTGGGGACTTGCTTTTTGGAATCAAAAGACTGTCGCCGCAGTGAAAGAGCCAATTCATCTCGTTGGATATTCTTTAGGGGGGCGCTTGGCTCTGAGTGCTTTCCAGCGGTCCCCTGAGCGGGTAAAAAAACTCGTGCTTCTCGCGGCTCAGTTCTATTTTCCAGACGATGAAAAACCAGCTCGCAAGGTCTGGGATTCTCAGTGGGCCATGCGCTTTCGCAGCGAAGATTGGGGGAAAGTGGTCTCAGCTTGGAATACATTGCCAATCTTTGATGGCTCTCAGGCTGAGCCAGAGCGTAGAGAAAGTGATTTTGATCGACAGACTTTAGCAAACATTCTTGAAAAGTGGTCCCCAGCTTTGCAGTTAGATTATACAAGAACTTTGAATCAATCCTCAATTCCTGTTCTGTTTGTCGTCGGTGAGCAAGATCGCAGGTACATGAAGCTCAAAGAAAGACTCACGGGTTCTCACATTCAGGTAGCTGTGGTCCCAAAAGCAGGACACCGGGTCTGGTGTGACCAGCCCGGTGTCGTTCGCGACCTTGTGGGTCGATTTTTGGAATCAAATTAGAAATTGGGTTGCGGGATCAGAGCTGGCTTAAAATCAGGTGCATTCAACTGATTCGCCGCAGATCTAATAAACTCAAGTTTTGCAGGAACACTTGAGTAGATAGATCCTTCGAGACAGTTTCTTCCCCCAGCCAAAGTCGCAGCTCGAGAAGTCACTCCAAAGACAATGGCTCGTCCATTAGCATTAACTAAAGCAGGTCCACCCGAATCGCCGTGGCATGCACCGCGACCTTGAAACTGTTCAAACAGAACTTCAGTCTCAGAGAAATTCGCGTCAGAGATGCGAACTTCTGTCTTCATCAATGCGGCAGCTTCTTTCTTTGTTGTCATGTCCAAGAGACCATATCCTGCTAAAGTCGCTGCACGACCGTTGACAAGAGGGGCCGAAGAGCTCAAAAGAACCGCCGGCTTGTAACCCACAGGAATCTCACCTTGAAATCTAAGAACGGCTACGTCACCCCAGTTCTTCTCTTTTTGTTGAGTGAGCTTTGGCCAATCAGGGTGAACCATTCCACCAACAACTTGTCTTGCTTCAAGTTTGGCACCGGCATTGGGCATTGTTCGAGAGAAGCCAATCGCCATTAAGCGAGGATTTCTTTCTGTACAGTGTGCTGCCGTCAAAACCAGGTTCTTTGAAATTAACGTTCCAGTGCAGTAAATCTTTCTAGAAAGAACGTCCACAATCATCACTGTGGAAGCAGCAATAGGATCTGCAGCAGCTACTTCGGCTCCGCCCACAATTCCGTTCTCAAGGGTTGTCGTCTCTTCCAGATACGGGCTTTGCTCTGCAGGTTTTTGGCACGCGACCAGTGCGATGATGGATGAAATCATCACTAATGATTTTGTGATGTTGTTCAGCTGTGTACTCACGGTTCCCCCCTAGAGTTGACTCCTTAACGTGTGTCGCTTCTTTGATTAAAGAGGGGGGTTTGCACCCCCTCTTCCCCCTCTGAAGCCTGAAAGACCAAAGAGTTTTAGGTCTTTCAGGTTCCACCGCTCACTCAGGAGCAGCTTCACGCGCAATAAACACGACAGGGGTCCTAAAAGGCAAAATCATTCTTTTGATCTGGTTCATAAGAAAACCTTATTAAAAGAGGGTCCTTGCCTCAGGTCTTCCTTATTTCAACTGTTAGAATTCTGACGGGAATTATTTACAAAATCGGTCCATGGACTCAATGAGAGCGCTACGAATTCCAGGTTCAGAAGCCGCATGACCTGCATCAGGAACCATCACCAGCTCTGAATTGTTCCAAGCGCGGTGAAGTTCCCACGCAGAACGAGGTGGGCAAACCACATCGTAGCGACCTTGAACTATCACTCCGGGGATGTGTTGAATTTTACTAATGTTTTCGAGGATGTAGTTTTTGGTTGGGAAAAAAGCATTGTTCACAAAGTAGTGACACTCGATGCGCGCAAAGGCGAGTGCTTTGTGAGGCTCATCAAACTCATCAATGGCTTGAGTGTTCACACGCAAATAGCTTGTGGCGCTTTCCCATTTGCTCCAGATGCGAGCGGCTTCTAAGCGAACTTTCTCTTCGGGATGAGTTAGTCTTTGATGGTAAGCGATCACAAAATCATGTCTCTCCTCGACGGGAATGTGATCTCTGTACGAGTCCCAAAAGTCGGGGAACAAATGGCTCGCACCTTCTTGATAGAACCATCTAATTTCTGAAGGCCGACAAAGAAAAATTCCCCGCAAGCAAAGCGCTTGGACTTGTTGAGGGTGCGCGATTGCATAGGTGAGAGCGAGTGTTGATCCCCAACTACCGCCAAAGATAATCCATTTCTCGATCTTCAATTCTTGACGAATTTTCTCGATATCAGCGACGAGATCCCAAGTTGTGTTTTCACGAAGCTCAGCATGGGGAGTGGATTTTCCACAGCCGCGCTGATCAAAAAGAATAATACGGTACTTCTCGGGGTTAAAAAAACGGCGATGATCCGTATTGATTCCGCCACCAGGTCCGCCGTGCAGAAAAATCACCGGAATGCCCCGGGGGTTCCCAGCTTCTTCAACGTACAGCGTGTGAAGAGAAGAAACTTTTAAGAAAAAAGAGTGGTTGCAGGGAATTTCGGGATAAAAAGTTCTCATGTAGATCTCGTTTTTGGGTTCCAGAATTTGGTTTTGATCGACTGTGGAATGAAGCTTGCTTCAAAAGCGATCTGGTTGGCTTTCTCAAAATCTGTTTCAGTCCATCCATAATTTCTTTTCAAGAGATCATACTCATCAGAGAGCTTATAATTGAAAATGCCGGGATCATCTGAATTCACTGTCACCAAAACTCCCGCTTGTCTTAATTGATTGATTGGATGTGATTTCAAATCAGAGATCGCTTGAGTCAGATAGTTACTTGTCGGACAAATTTCGAGAGTAATGTTTTCATCGATCACTTTTTTGAGAGCTTGAGGTGATTTGATGATCTGAAGACCGTGACCGATTCGGCAGGCCCCGAGATAATCGATACTATCAATCACATTTTGTGGAGCTTCAGGAATCAAAGCTTCACCAGCATGAATGGTGATGGGCACATTTTGTCTGACCAGTTCTTTAAAGAGCGCCGAGAAGTCTTTGGCCGGTCTAAAAGCTTCATCGTCGGCTAAGTCAGCTCCGACAAAGCTCTCTCGGTGATCTAAAAAAAACTGGAGAACTTCTTGGGAAATTTCTAATGGCAGAATCCTTTGGAAAATGCAGATAAATCCGACAGCCACGGGAAACTTTCTTGCAAGCTCGGCGCCTTTTAGGATGGCTTGATGAATGCTTTTGAAGTTCAGGTGGGAGTGTCCCTCAGCAATAAAAGTCGGAGCATAGCGCAGCTCAAGAACTTGAATCCCATCCAGGTAAGCATCTTCGATGGCTTCGTAAGTAATGCGAGTGAGAATTTCCTCTGAGGAGAGGAGCTTTTGAGTGCTCAAGAATTTCTTGAGCACAGTCCCTAGATCCACCATAGGTTCTTCAACCAAAAACATTTTTTGCGCTGCCAAGGGGTCTGTCGGAACGCTCATGCCATGGCTGCGTGCAAGTTCTAAAACGGTGGAAAAACGCAGAGCTCCTTCAAGGTGCCGATGCAGTTCAACTTTCGGTAAAGACACAGAATTCCATTGACCATGACTCATGGGAAGCAGGATAAAAAAGAGGAGATTGAAGTCAAACTAAAAGGGAGCGTTATGCTGAGCGAAGTCCTTCCCACACCTCAAAAACTCCATGGAAATCCAAATTCTGATCCCCTCTTTGTCGTTCCCCTGAAAAGCACTTCTGGCCAACCCCTGAAAGCTGTGGATCCAAGGTCCACTCGAGCTTTAGTTGCTCTGATGGATATGTACGCAGTTCTGGGGGGAGCCGCCTGTCATTACGGTGGACCTGCTGCATTCGCCGAGCTTCTGTCAGCTCTTCATGCGAGAATGTTTGAGAAAGCTGAGCTTGAAAAAAAATCTTGGCATGAGATTTTTAATTTTGTGAACGATGCAGGTCACTGTGAGAACGGTCTTTATGCTCTGAAAGCGAACTATGGTCTTGCAGGTCTGAAATTAGAATCTCTGAAAGAGTTTAGAAGCATTAAGAGCCCCTTGACGGGTCACGGGGAGTCTCACTTATTTCCTGAAGCGGTGTATTTGAGTAATGGACCTTTGGGTTCTGCTTTTCCCCAAGCACAGGGATTAGCTCTGGCGGATCGATTGTTGAGAAATGCTCGTGTGACGGTGGCTGCCATCTCTGATGGTGCGTGCATGGAAGGCGAAGCGAAAGAAGCCATGGCTGCTATTCCTGGTTTGGCTCGACAGAACCTAATGAATCCTTTCGTCTTAATGATCAGCGATAACAACACTAAGCTTTCAGGTCGTATCGACAAAGAAAGTTTTTCGATGGAGCCCACGTTCAAATCCTTAGAAGCTTTGGGCTGGAAAGTTTTAAAGCTCGAAGACGGTCACCATTTACAACAATGTTATGAGGTGATTTCTCAAGCGATCGAGTCAGCTAAAGAGAATCCCCAAGTTCCCGTCGCCATTCATGCGAAAACCATCAAAGGTATTGGAACCAAAAAGACGGCGGAGTCCAGCTCTGGTGGTCATGGATTTCCCTTAAAGAGCCCTGGGGAACTGCCGGCCTTTTTGGCAGAGATTTATGACGGCGAAAAATACCCTGAAGTTTTTGATCAGTGGATTCAAGAATTGAAGGATTGGGAAGCTAAAATCAAAGCGACTAAAAAATCAGACAGTGGTGAAAAAATCCAAGTGGGAATTTCTGCAGCCATGGTGAGCGCATGCAAGAAGGGTCTGCCTGTGGTTTCAGTGACTTCCGATTTGCCAGGCTCAACAGGGGTTGCTGGTTTTCGAAAAGAATTTCCGCAGTACTCTTTTGATGTAGGTGTGGCAGAAAGTAATATGGTGTCGACAGCGGCAGGACTTTCGAAGCAAGGATTTATTCCTGTGGTGGATACTTTTGCCCAGTTCGGGGTCACGAAAGGGGCTTTACCATTGACGATGGCCTCTTTGTCACAGGCCCCAATGATTTGCGTTTACTCTCACACGGGTTTTCAAGATGCGGCGGATGGTGCCAGCCACCAAGCCCTGAGCTACTTTGCGATGGCGAGCTCTATTCCCCACGTGGACGTTTATTTTTTGAGTTGCAGCGAAGAGGCAGAAGCTCTCATGGGCCAAGCGATTGAGAAATTTGCGCAAGATCGCAGATCTGGCAAAGTGCCTCATTCGAGCATTTTCTTTTTGGGCCGAGAAAATTTCCCGAAGACTTTTGGAGCCGGCAAGTACTCCACCGAAGAACCTACTTTCTTAGGTTCCACGGCCCCTGAGGTCGTGCTCGTGGGCTTTGGTTCTAGTTTTCAAGAAGTAGTCCTCGCTGGGGAAGCGCTTCAAAGCAAAGGCCGGAAAGTAGCCATGGTCCATCCGTCTCGGGGCAACCAATTACAAGCGCTTTCAAAGTGGAAAGACCTCTTGAAGTCATCTCAGGGGAAAATTGTGCTCGTTGAAGATCACCAGCGCACTTCTGGAGCAGCTCAGTTTTTAATCTCTGAACTTCTATTGGCAGGCTTGTCATTAAAAGCAAAAGTTTTAGCGGTTCAAGGACAGTTTGGTCAGTCGGCCTACACGGCTCAAGAACTGTATGAAAAGCATGGCATCAGTCGCCGGGATCTCCTCGTGGCAGCTGCGCAGTTATAAAACTCGGCGAGCCTGAACCACTTATGATGTCTGCGGATTTGGATCAGCTTTCGGGGGTAGTTCTCCGTTTGTTGGCTCAAAGGGCGGTGCAAAAGCACGACCCAATTGCTGCTTCCAAAAGAGAATCTCCGCAGGCGCCATGAGAAAATCTGTTTCTGCAATAATCAAAGCAGGAATCAAAGTTTCGGTTTTTAAGAATCCCGATCGACGACGGTGTCCTCGCTTCAAGAATGAGGACACCGCTGGAAACTGGGAAGCCATTTCGATCGCGTCCATGACAAAAGATTGCTCCGACTTGAACATCCCCAGGTCATCTTTCATAAGATTGTTAAGCATATTCTTGGCATTAGCTTCATTTTCCAGAGCTTTCCAACACGCAAAAACAAAAGGGAGATAGACTTGAACGGGAAGAGTTGCATCTTCGGTTAGGAACTTACGGGATTGATAGTAAGTTCTAAAGGTATCTAGCTTTTCTGAGTCAGACCAGATCATTGTTAGAGTCGGAAGAAGATACTTCATCAGCTCAAGGTCAAAGAGCTCAGCCAGAGCCGGCAGTGGATCTGACAGGCGAAGAAACTTCAAGTACTCTTCTCGACGGCGAGGAAGCACGCTCAGGGCCACACGATCAGCGAGAGTGCGAATGCTCTCACGAAATTGGTTTTCGACATGAAAGCCCAATTTGTGGGCCAAGCGAATGGCACGAAGACTGCGAATCGGGTCTTCCACAATTCTCTGGGCGGGATCACCAATCATGCGAATCGTGCGACTCTCGATATCCGGAAGCCCTTTGGCGTAATCGAGAAGAGTATTTTTAATAGGATCATAAAAAAGAGCATTAATTGTGAAATCCCGTCGAAGAGCATCTTGTTCGGCAGTTCCAAAAAAATTGTCACCCAGAAGGGTTGTGGATTCCTCGGCCTCGGCAGTTTCTTCAGCGGCGGTGAGGTCTTCAGGTTGCATTTCACGGCGGAAAGTGGCCACTTCATACTGCTGAGAGCCTCGTTTCACGAGAACCAGACGAAATCTTTTCCCAATCACGTAAGATCCGCGCACGTACTTGCGAACTTGATTGGGTTCAGCGTTGGTTGCGATGTCGAAATCTTTGGGGACGACTCCGGCGAGCAAATCT
>JAJTIC010000005.1 GCA_021300175.1 Pseudomonadota bacterium | reverse complement strand
TGCGCAAATAAATCTCAACATAAAGAGGTTGAAATGCTTTCGCGTAATTCGAGATCGTGAACGTGTATTCAATCCCTCCATAAACCCCCCGCGTGCACAAGCTCAAGAGAAAAACCATGAGCAAGGGCCCGACGAGCAGCAAGCTCAACCAGGCTGTGGCTGGAATTCCGAACCAGTTGTGGAGACCCCTGCTTTTCACTTCGGGTGACCTAAAAAGAGGAAAGTGTCGTCGGGATCAAATGTCACCCAGACATATTCTCCGATCGGAAATGAACCTTGTTGTCGACTGATGAGGGCTTTGACCATTTGTCCATCAGAGACTTCAATGAGGACTTCGGACTGAGTGCCCCTGAAAATGGTTTGCGTGACTCGCCCAGGAATTAGATTAGCCTCACCTGCCCCAGAGACCTCACGAGAGATTTTGATTCGGTCGGGTCTCACCATGGCCATGGTTCCAGCCGCCGAAGAATGATTAAGATTCTCTTGCTGGCGAGCGCGAACCTTAAAAACTTGATCTTGAAATCGGAAAGACGCCATGCTGCCCTCAACCTGTAAAACTTCGCCTGCAAATTCTGTCATGGGGCCTACGAACTTCGCTGCAAACAAAGATCGAGGCTCATCATAAAGCTCTTGAGGAGCACTGACTTGCTCAAGTCGACCTAGATTCATGACCCCAATTCGATCAGACAAAACAAGAGCTTCTTCTTGATCATGAGTAACGTAAACAAAAGTTAGACCCAAGCTCTGCTGCAGAGCTTTGAGTTCGACTTGCATGTGCTCTCGCAGTTTTTGATCCAGGGCCGACAAAGGTTCATCGAGCAAAATCACTCGAGGGCGATTGACGAGAGCTCTTGCAATGGCCACCCGCTGACACTGTCCCCCGGACAAGGTTTCAGGAAGACGATCTTTCAAATGGGACAGATTGACGAGAGCAAGGCTTTCCACAACCCTCTCTTGAACTTCTTTGTTAATCAGCTTTTTCAAGCGCAGGCCAAAAGCGACGTTCTCAAACACGGAGAGATGAGGGAATAAAGCGTAACTCTGAAAAACCATATTGAAAGGACGTTCTTGAGTTGGCAAATCAGTCAGATCCCGGCCATCCAGTAAAATTTTTCCCGAAGTTGGTGTTTCAAGACCTGCGATCATCCGCAGAAGAGTTGTCTTCCCACATCCACTCGGCCCCAGGAGTGAAAAGAACTCTCCGTCGCGAACTTCAAGATTCACGTCTTGAACCGAGTTTTGTTCAGAGAAAGATTTGCAAAGAGATTGAATCTTGAGCATAGGGTCAGATGTAAGGCCTCTTGCCATTTTTCGCAATAAAATCTGGGGCTAGTGTGTGAATTTTTTCTTGAGTGTCTATTCTTGTGACAGTAGCTTGAGAAGTATTCGTTACTAAAAGGAGAACCCATGAATCATTTTCTCAAGTTTTTGGCACTGGCGTTGGTCACTTTCAGTCTGGGCTGCACGGGAAAAAAAACCTCTACAAATGAAGTCAACTTAGCGATCTGGGGCAACTATATTTCCGATCATACAGCTCAAAGATTCACGCAAGAATCAGGGATCAAACTGAATATTTCCTATTACTCATCGAATGAAGAGCTGCTCGCCAAAGTTCAGTCGGGGGCTTCTGGAATTGACGTGGCTGTTCCCTCTGAATACATGGTGGAAATCATGTCCCAAAATGGTCTTCTCGAGCCCTTGAATGCTCAGGAACTGGGAATCGCGAGCGAGCTGAATCCTCAAATTCAATTGAGCGCTCTGGCGGCTCCCTACGCCCTTCCCTACGCTTGGACCACCACAGGAATTGCTTACCACAAAGATCTTTTCCCTGAAGGGATTAAAGATTGGGCAAACTTGTTCAGCAATAAAGCTCTCTCAGGCAAAATCTCACTCATGGACGATGCCAGAGAAGTGATCGGTGCTGCTTTGAAAATGCATGGACACTCCATCAACTCAGTGAACCCCGAGGAGCTCAAAAAAGCCGAAAAAACTCTGGCAGAGGTAAAGCCTCGAGTCAAAATGTTCACCTCAGACCCCATTGATTCTCTGCTGAATAAAGAAGTGGCTGTCGCGCAGATATACTCTTCAGATGCTCTGCAAGCTCAGAGAAAATCCAATGGCTCCGTGGTTTTTGTACTCCCCTCAGAGGGTGGAGCTAGAGCGGTGGACACATTGGTAATCTTTAAATCTGCCAAGAACAAAGAAAATGGTTTGAAACTTCTGAAGTTCTTGTTGAACAGAAAGACCAATATTGAGTTTGTGAGTCATGTGCTGGCAGGTTCCGTTCTGAAAGATGTAAAAAAAGATCTTCCTGCGGAAATTCAAAGCTTGGCACCCCTGTTTCCGGAAGCCGCCGCTTTCGCAAAATTCGAGGACCTTAAAGATGTTGGCGAAAACACCAAACTTTTTGATCAAATTTGGACTCGAATCAAAACCGATTAGAAAATCTTTTTGCGACGGCTTGAAGGTAAAATCTTGAGCACATCCCGATACTTTGCAACAGTTCGGCGTGCAATCTCAATCCCGTCTTTCAACAGAAGCTCAACAATTTGCTGATCTGAGTATGGACTCTTGGGATCTTCTTTTGCGATCAATTCTTTAATTTTTAACTTCACAGACTCGGAAGCCAAAGACTCTCCATCTGTTGTATTGATCCCTGAGTTAAAAAAGTACTTCAGCTCGAAAATTCCTTGGGGAGTGTGCACATACTTCGCGGTCGTAACGCGACTGACAGTAGATTCATGCATCCCTATATCCGCAGCAATATCTCTTAAAACCATAGGCTTGATAAAGGCGGCGCCTTTATCAAAAAAATCCCGTTGATGCTTAACAATACTATCAGTCACTTTGTAGATGGTTCTTTGTCTTTGATGAATCGACTTGATCAGCCAAACTGCGGAACGCAGTTTTTCCTGAATGTACTCTTGGGTTTTTTCGTTCCCGGATTGCTTCAACATGTTCTTGTAGAAGTTAGATATCTTAAGCCTCGGAAGACCATCCTCATTGAGTGAAACCATATAATCATCACCCACTTTGTAAACGTAAACATCAGGAGTGACGTACTGTGTATCAGCGGGCGCATAAGCACGCCCTGGTTTTGGATCCATGGAGTAAATGATCTTACACATTTCAGCGATTTCCCTGATATCGCGCCCCATGGCTTTTGCGATACCTTCGTAGTTTTTCTTCTCGAGATCCTTGATATGGTGAGCGATCAAATGAACGAGATCATTCGTATCTTCCTCGAGGAACTTAGCTTGAATCAACAAACACTCCTGAAGATTGCGAGCTCCCACTCCTGGTGGATCGAATTCGTGAATGAACTTTAACGTCCCCTCGAGCTCCTCTTTGGTCGTGGACTCGGTGGCAGCAATTTCCTCCAGAGGTGTGGTGATGTAACCATCATCATCGATGTAGTTGATGAGGATTTCCGCTTGCACCATTTCTTCTTCATTAAAGCCATTCATTTTAGCTTGCCAAAGAAGATGATCATAAAGTGATTCCGTTGTCGAAATCACATTTTCATAATTCATGATCTCTTCGTTGCCGCCAAAGTTCTGCTGAGGGGGTTTCTGTTGGTTTTCAAGATAGGATTCCCACTCAAACTCATCGTGCTTTTGAGGGTCTTGATCTTGAGATTCGGCAGGTGTTTCGACAGTGTCAGCCGCTTCTTTGGTCCGCTGAAGGTCTTCTTCTTTGAGTTCTTGCGCTTCTTCCAGAATTGGGTTCTCGTCCAATTCCTTTCGGACTTGCGTTTCCATTTCTAGACGAGACATTTGCAGCAATTTAATGGCTTGCTGCAGCTGCGGAGTCATCCGCAATGTCTGACTTAAATTCATCGACTGACTGAGTTTAGCCAAAAAAGTCCTCTCGTGTGTCCTTACAGTTTAAAATTTTCGCCTAAATAAAACTTTTTGGCTAGTTCGGAATTTGCAATTTCAGAAGCCGTACCTTGGACTTGAATCTGCCCATCTTTTAAAATGTAAGCCTGGTCACAAATGCCCAATGTCTCTCGAACATTGTGATCGGTAATAAGAACACCAATTCCTTTGGCTTTAAGCTGTCTAATGATCTCTTGGATATCTGCAACAGCAATTGGATCGATTCCCGCAAACGGCTCATCAAGAAGTAGAAATTTAGGTGAACCCGCAAGAGCTCTCGCAATTTCGACACGCCTTCGCTCGCCACCCGACAGAGCATAACCGTAGCTGTCGCGGATGTGAGTTATACGAAAGTCTTGTAAGAGTGATTCTAATCTTTCACTCAATCTTGAATCAGAGTAACCATGGGCTTCAAGGGCTACGATGATGTTCTCAGCAACAGTCAGCTTACGAAAAATACTCGGTTCCTGAGCCAGGTAACTTAAGCCCACTCGCGCCCGTTTGTGCATAGGTAGACGACCAATAGATTCGGAATCAATTTGAATATCACCAGAATCAGGTTTTACAAGGCCAACCACCATATAAAAACTGGTTGTCTTACCGGCCCCATTAGGACCCAACAGACCCACCACTTGACCCGATGTCACTGTAAATGAAACATCTTTCACCACTTGGCGTTTTTTAAAGGCTTTAGAAATGGAGCTCACCGACAACAAACTCATTCTTTTTTCTCTACTTTCGCTCGAATATTTTCAACTTTAACTCGTTTTCCACCATCAATAAACACAATTTGATCTCCAACGATCTCATCACTGTTCTGCACCACCCGTGGCTGCCCCGAGAAAACAAACTTGTTCTCGCTCGGATCAAATCTGACGTTTTCGGCAGTGGCATATTTATCCACATCACTCACTTTGACTCCCCCACGAACCATAATTGACTGCAGAAAATCAGTGCTATCTTTGTAACTAAAAGCCGCTTCAGGCCCTTCTAATTTCATACTGTCGATCTCAATGGACACTTGATTGAAAAATCTTGCGGCCTTGCTTTTTCCTGAAAACTCTGCTTTTTCAGAGCGAATCTTGAACCGACGCCCACCGACAAGTGACTTTTTTGCTAAAACACCAGATTCAATGGTCATGAGTGACTCATCCACTTGAGCTTCCATTCGCTCTCCTTCAAGGAACAGAGCTCCCCCTCGGACATCGGGGGGACCTGTCATTTTAACTTTGTCCGGAGAAAGCAGAATTCGAGACTTAGCTCGGTACTGCATTGAGGGCGTCTCAAACCTATAACCGTTCGAAGACTGAGTTCTCACATCACCTTGGATGGTCATGTCTTTCGTTTTTGAATCGATCGATCCTGACTCTCCGGTGACGGTAAAATCCACTATTTCGTCGTTATAAAAAAGAACTCTGACATTTTTGAGAAGCCAGGAACCTTTTCCTTCATAGCCTTCAGCTAATTCTGCAAAGAGTTCCCAATCCCGTTCTCCAGAATTACTTTCAACCAGATGAACACCTTTCATCTTCTGATGGGCTGAGTTATCCCCTGCAAACAAAGACTCTGTCCTGACAATATCATCCAGCGGATTCTCCAAACGTACGGGAAAGCCCACCAGAACCTGAAAAAATAGCACCCCAACCATCAAAAGAAAGATGAGAGTTGTCACTTTCTGCATAGACTGATTATACCTGAATTCTTACTGGGAACTACGTTCTTTTGTGACGGCAAAATTGATTTCTCGAGCGCCAGCCTCACTCACGGTGAACATCACTTTTTTAACAGTGAGAAAATCAATTCCTTTGTCTGCCTGAATTGTCACTTTGTTCCAAGCGAGGGGATCCTGATCCATTTCGCCCCGCGCATTCTCGACGGCTTTTTGTAAACGAGTCTGCACGTTCTGATCAAATTCTATTTTGGCATTATTCAATGCCTCCCGAACCTGCTGATACAATGGCTGAATCATCCAATCTGCCTGGGCTTTCAGCTGTTCCATCGGAACGATGGGCGTTTTATCGATCAAAACTTCTTTGCTTGAAATCGTCACGACGACAGAAGGCGCCAGCTCTTTAATTTGCTCAGCTCTTGGAAGAGTCACTTCTTTCGGAAGATAGAGAACTTGACCTGTCACATTGTAATTTTGAAGCAAGAAGATCACGAGAACGGTGAACATATCAACCATTGCAGTCAGAGACAAGATCGCAACCACATCTCTTTTGCCTTTGTTTTTCTTCAGCAAACGACTCCTACGAAATTTAACACCCGGCTGATGAATTGCCATTACTTAGGCCCTCCAGTGAGCACTGAAATTTTCGGAAAGCCAGCTTTGAGCAAAACATCCATCCCACCAATCAAACGTTCATAGGGAAGCTCATCAGACATTGCAATCGCAGCGTCTGTTTTCGTAGGATACATTTGTTTTGTCTTTTCAAGCTGCGCCAGCAAACCCGCTTCATCGTATTCACTGTTAAGAAGAGGCAGCTGCGTTGTCTGGCGCCCCACTGTCAGAACATATCCTTTGTCGGTGATATCAATCTTCAAGACCAAGTCAGCGTCAGGAGGAAGCTGAGGCACAGTCTCTTCAGATCTCTTTCCGTAAAGAGATGTTCCAATCTGGATCATAGAAACTTGAGTCCAAACGGCTGTGATCAACAAAAACGTGATGAGAACGCTCATCAAATCGATGAACGGCACGAGGTTGAGCTCTACGCTCACTCTTCTTCCTCCTCCACCGCCGGATTCAATTTGTGCCATGATCTATTCCTTTAATTTATCTCTGTTAGAAACAACCAAGTTCAGAAGAGTCATTGATGTCTCATGCAGCTCATTTTCTGCTCTTTGGATTCTCAACTGGAAGTATCCATAAGCGACGATTGCAATGATCGCCACCAGGAGACCGAAAGCTGTACAGTTCAGAGCATGCGAAATACCTTCCGAAAGTTTCGCTGCTTTTTCAGCAGGATCTGCCGCAGAAACTGCTCGGAATGAACCAATCATACCGATGATGGTTCCCAATAGACCCGCAAGAACAGCGATATTGCCGGTCACCGCCAAGAAAGATGTCCAACCTTCAATTTTTGGTGTTTCACGAAGAACGGCTGCATCCATGGCCACTTGAACTTCTTCATCAGGTCGTTTGTTCATCACTTGCACAAGGCCCGCCTTCACCGTCAAAGTGAGCGGAGCTGGCTTTGCATCACAGGCCGCAATCGCTTGGCGTAAATCTCCACGCATGATGGCCGCTGTAATTCCATCCATAAAATCTTTCTTATCCACAGAAAGTTCTCGCATTTTCAAGAATCTTTCGATCACTAAGAAAAGTGTGATGATCCCGATGAACAAAATGATGTACATCACGGGCCCACCTTCGATAAAGGCTCTCTGCAAAAAAGGCATGCTGTCGTTCACTGTTGGTTCCACTTAGTCCTCCCTGACTTTACTTTTGAGCTCCAAATACAAATGGGAAATCAACGACTGCGATGGTTCCTGAGGGTGGCTCAGGAAATCTGGCTTCACGAATGCGTGAAGCCACACATGATTCAACGGTTGAATCATTGAGTGAAGTTGACTTCGTTTTTGCAGAGCGAACACGTCCTTGCTCTGCAATTTCAAACTGAATAATTACTTTACCCTCAAGAGTTGAATTCACTCTGAGTTGTCTCTCATAACAGCTTTTGATTTGATTCAAGATCGAGCGAATCACTCGGCGAACAGCTTCCCTGTCAATCGAGCCAACCCAGCCTTCATCAGCTCCCCCCGGAACAATGGTCACTGAGCCTTTGCCACCCAGTCCTACACCGCCACCATAACTGGACATTCCAGAGGCCCGGCCTTTGGTGCCAACGCCTGCAATTCCTTGGGTCGCTGTGCCTTTTCCTCCGGCGCCTGTATCCTTAAATTTGGATCCAATATCATCACCAGGGCGAGATTCATTCTGTCCAGAACGGCCTGTTGCTTCATTGGCCATTCCGAGCAATTCACCAGATCCTGAATACGCTTGATCCAATTGCTTACGAATTCCTCCGCCACCAAAAGCAGCCAAGAGTCCTTCATTATTCACATCTTTGCTTTGAGCGTTGGCGCCGGCAGTGTCACCCACTTTAGTAGCTCCGCCCTGCTTGACTGATGTAAACTTTTTGGGACGATCCACTTTCGAAGGACGAGGCCTGACCTCCGCAGCTTTCGCAGCTTCTGTTTCGCGCACAGCATTCATGGAATCTTTCTGCCCTTTGGCCACCGCTTGCTTCTCCTTGTCTGTGACTTGAACACGAACAGGGACTGTGGTTGGCGGGGTTTTCTGTTCCATCTCTTGCGTGGTGGGCTCAGGTTTCGGCTGAGGTTGCTCAATCACAGGGGTGGGTGGCTTGTTGTAAACAAATTCCGCCAGTCTCACGACTTCTTCTGGCTCTTGCTCCGCCATTTCTGGAGGATTGTAAACGCTCATATAAAGAGCTGTGAGTGCCACAATCATCAGTGCGACCACCAAACCCGTGAGCTCGCCAGAGCTCAGATCCAACGGCGGTGCCATCAGAGGTTTATTGGCTGCCGCCACGTTCCTTACAAAAATTTGCACGGTGCCCTGTGCAATAGAAAGGCAAATGATCTCGCCTTGATCTAATCTGACAGATACGCCAGAACCTGCTCGATTTGCTTTGCCGACACGAAGAAGTTCTTCCTGGCTCAAGATCTGCTGGGCAGAATTTACAACTTCCACTTGCATCTCAATTCCTGCAAGTACTCGGGCTCCACCTTTTGTTTCAATAAAGGGCTGAAGGCCACGCAAAAACTGCGAAGGAATCTGAAGATCCGCTTTCGCATCTGAGCCAATCGTGATCACTTCTTCAGAAGTGAAGTGAGAAGTGGTCAGAACTCTCTCTTGCCAAGCCACGATGACTTCAATCACAGGTCCTTTGGTCGGACGCAAATGATCTCTAAGATTTCTAATCTCGCTCGGTGGAGCAAATGTTTTCTCATGCTTTGACTTCTTGACGGGCCTTTGAGAGCTCGTTTTTTGCTCTGGAATTTTGGGGGCAGCAGGAGCAACGACCACGGGTTTTACAACTTGAGGAGGCTCTGCTTTCACGGGAGGCGGCGCTTCGACAGGCGGCTTCACGACAATCGTCGCAGCTGTCTGTGGAGCTTCTTTTGGCTTCGGCACTCCCACGAAGAACTGAATTCGAAACGGTCCGATTTCGATGTACTCTCCCGAAGACAACGGTTCATCAAGAACTGGCTTTCCATTTTTACGAGTGCCAGATGCAGATCCCAAATCACACAAGTAGTAGCCTGAACCCCTGAGTTCAATCAGACAATGAATTGGGGATACGGATTCATCCTTCAATTCCACCTGAACTTCAGCATCATGCCCAAAGATGACTTGATCCTTGTCGAACTGTTTGACTTCGACTAGCTGTTGGCCTTTAAAAACTCTGAGAATTATTGGCGATTTCAATTCGAACTCCGGCTGCGCTGAATATCTTCTGATGTTCTTCTCATCTCAGGAAGAAAATTTTCTCTTAATCGAATCAGTCTTTTATAGTTGAAGTTCTTTTTCTGAAAAAGGTAAAAGAGTTCAGGCTTTTGGGTCGAACCCTCCACAAGTTCATCTTCAAAACTCAAAGTTTGTTTTCTCTCTTTACCTGGTGCAGCAGCACTCTGTGCATTTTGCGCAAAAGCGTTACTCGAGAAAGAAAACATCCATGCTGCGAAAATCACTGCTGCAAACTTCATGATGAAACCTCAGTTCCTATTTTACACCAGCTTTTGCTTTATTTTCCAATGCATTAATTAGTGACCTAGATTCAGACGAAAGTCCTAAGAACTTCATCTTGTTGATGAGAGCTAGACCTTTGTCGAACTCTTTCTGGTGATCAACATAAAGAATCGCGAGATTCAGCATCGCTGGTTGGAAGTTACTATTCAGCTTTAAGGCCTCTTGGTACTGCTTTTCTGCGCTTGAAAAATCTCTTGCTGCCGCAAGCGCCACACCGTAATTCGTCAGAACTCGTGGATCTTTGCTGTGCTTTTTCATCGCCATTTCAAAAGCCACTTTTGCTTTTACATGGTCTTTATCCTGAAGATAGATGAACCCCAAATTTGCCGCGGCATTGGCATCATTAGGATTGAGTTCAATGGCTTTTCTAAAAGCGAGAATTGCTTCTCTTTTATCACCCAACCCCAAGTGAGCCAGGCCAATATTGTTGTAAAGATCTGATGAATTAGGAGCTGTCTTCAATCCTCGAGAAAAGAAAAAGAGTGCGGCTTGAAACTGTGATTTTCTGTAATGGTAAAGTCCCATGGCGTTCAAAGCTTTGAGATCTTGCGGACTACTTGAAAGAATTTCTGTGGCAGCTCTGAAAATCTGTTCGTCACTTCCTGACTTAATGGCATCCGTCAGAGGATTTTGAGCGACTGGCGCCGGTGCTGAACGGGGAGGCTGAGCTGTTGTCGTCGGGACTGAAACCAATGAGTCTTGAGCTGCTGGAGTAAGATCGATGGATTCACTGACCTCTTGCTTCGGTGTGCTTCCGCAGCCACTGATTAATCCAAGAAAGAGAAATATTGTGATTTTCTTTTTCATTATTATAACCCCATCCAGCTGCCAAACTTCACTTCAGCGGCTTGTTCACCATGCTCATAAACTGAAGTAGAATCAATACGAGCTAAAATTGTTCGTGCCTGAAAGTAATCTTGTGGGTAAGCATCCAGCTCCGAGGCCCTCACTAGGGAGGCGCGCAAACTTTCTTTCCCCTTTTGCAAAAAGGGATCTGCAATCTTGGCCACTCCTTCTTGATACTGCTTCTTTTGTTCCTCAGTGAGCCCTGAAGGCACAGGTGCGCCGATCAGAGCCTCAAACATATGGATGTTCACCTGACCAAGAACAGAAAGTGCAGAGACTATCTCCTCAGGGGCATCAAACTTTACAACATCAGTGAGTGCGCCATTGAGTTCGGTCACGAGTGCGATTTTCTTCTGGACCGCTCTTTGCTGCTCAGAGGGCTTTGCAGGAATTTTAACTTTCTTTAGATCTTCAAACTGTTCTCGAGCTTGACTCATACGAATTCTGGCAGCGTAAAGAGCTCCTGCGCCTTTACGGTTAGGAGCAAACCTTTTTTGAGTCGCTAAAGTTTTACCTTGCCACTCATCGGCAGCTTTCTTTCTTCCTAAGCGACGACTTCCTTCATAAACCCAGTAAGAGGCTTCAACGACTCTTTCCTGATCCCTTGCTCCTAATTGCAAGTACTCTTCATACTTTTCAACGGCCACAGTCCACTGCCCGTCTTTTCGATGGAGAGTTGCGATTTGAAAAATAGCATCAACTCGGTCCGCTTTTTTATTCAGATCAAAGAAAGACCGATAGTTTTGGATCGCTTCTCTGTTTCTTCCTAAAGCTTCAAACAGGATCGCTGCATTAAAGTACATATTCGGTGCCAGTGGATCATTTTTACTCTCGACGGCAGAAGCTCTGTAAAGCTGAGCTGCTTCCTCTAAACGACCTGAATCTTGCTTTAGTTTAGCAAGAATTCGACGTGATTTTGGTTTCAGAGCTTCAGCTGGTTTGGCTTTCGAAGCCAATACGGCTTCGTGGGAACGAATCGCCTGACTATTCTGACCAGCTCTTTCGAAATTAATTGCTGCATTGAAGATGGCTGAAGTCGCTAATGGAGAAGATGGGTTTTGTTTCGAGAAAGCTTCAAACTGTGCTGCCGAGCCTGCATAATCTTTAGAAACTTCCATATCCTGTGCTCTCTTAAAGGAAGCTTTTTCAAGAACATCACGAATATCCCCTCCTGCTTTAGAGGATGAGATTCCAGGCAATGCAAGAAGCTCATTTCCTGCTTTCGCCAGGCCCTCATAGTCCTTACGAAGGTTGTAGATATCCAGCAACAAGTTGGCGGAGTACTCTGCGTATTTTGTTCGTGGGTGCTTTTGAACGATCTCTCGGAAATAGGGAATCGCTTGATCAAATTGGTTGTGTTGATAGTGGAGCCGGCCAATTCTAAACTGCATTTCCACGATCTTTTCAGAGCTCGGGAATTTGTTGATGTACCAGAGCGAAGTTTCCACAAATCGAGAAACTTTAGGATCAAAAGCCACGGGGTCCAAAGTTTTTCCCACTTTAGCGGCAATCTGTTCGTCCTTCGGTAAGTCTTTTTCTAAAGCAATCACGATATTTTCTGCTGCTTGCAACTGAAACTTACTGCCTTGCCCGTTTTCGACCACCCAGCGATATTGGGCACTGGCATCATCGTATCTCTTCATATCGTAGAGCAGTTCCCCAAAGTAAAACCGCATATCTGCGATGCTGGGAGAAGTCTTAAATTCACCTAAATAGAGACGATATCCCTCAACTGCAAGGCCTTGAGAGAATGCAGCTCGAGAGTTCTGAGCAGTTTGATGCTGCTGCAGAACATAGTTCCTCAAAGTTGTTTCTCTCAATCGGACCGAACTTTCAACCAGTTCCGAGTTTCCTTTGTTAGCCTGATACCAAGAGCTGCCAGCCCCAAAATCTCTGATCCAAGCGAACATTTCATCACGAAATTCACGACTCCGTCGAGCATTTGAGTACAAACGCACTACTTGGTACTTAAAATCAAAGGCTTTAGGATTTGTGGGATCTTCTTTGATCAAATAATTGAAGACAGTTCTTGCCCCAAGCAAATTTCCTTTATCACCATAGTAATAAGCAAGCTTCTCGAGGTAGTTTTTTGAATCATTACCAGCCAAGTTGACAAAGTATGCAGGAGCTTGTTCAGGATTTCCAACTTCTGCATAAAACAAGACAATGTCTCGTAAACCCTCTGATTCCAAGCGATTTTTGTTTAATATCTTGCGACCAGCTGCGGCCTGCGCACTTGCTTCTTTACTCGATTTAACTAAAAGCTCCATGGTCTTGAGAGCCCTCTCGGTATTTCCACTTCTGAATTCGCACCAAGCTGCTTTGTAAAGTGAGAATGTGAAAAGACGATGTCTGCGATTTTTTAATACTTCTCGGTAGGATTTAAGGGCCTCACTCCATTTTTCATTTTCAAAGTAGTACTCACCCAAAGCAAAGTTAGCTTCAACCACATAAGGTGACCGTGGAAATTCTTTTGTCAGTCTTGAGTAATACTGGGTGCCTTTTTTGAGCTCTCCAATTTCAAAATTGTTATAGCCTAAAAAAAACAAAGCTTGATCAGTTTTTTCATCTTGAGGAAAGTCTCTGAGAAACCATTCATAAAGTTGAATCGCTTTTTTATTGAATTCTTTAGCATCTCTTAAGTCAAGTTTCGGTTTGACTGTACTTCGTCCTTCTTGAAAATCACGAAGCTTCTGATCGAACTCCCCTTGCTTGCGAAAGTCGATCACTCCTGCTTTTTCCACATAAAGCTCCGCAAGGCGCAACCAAAGCTCTCCTCTTTGGGGAGAATTTCTAAACTTCTGTGTGAGTTTAAACAGTTCATTGATTTGCTGGTCTGTAATCTTCTCAAGTTTTGCTTGGTCTGAAGACGCGTCCTCGAAAAATGAGGAAGTTCTTGGTGGTTTCACTTGATTCAATTCGACCTTGGTTCGAGGGCGACTCGTGGGCTCGGCAGAGCCCCCTGGGAGCGAAATGCCTCGTTTTTCACCCAAAGACATACCGGCACCTCGATCAGCTTGCTTCAGAAGTTCACCGATGGTTTTTTTCCCTTGAGAAGCTTGTTTTTTAGGCTGAGCATAAACTTCTGACATCAGCGCCAGACTTGGGGCAAGAAGGGCTGCTAATATTAAGTGTTTCATATTTCTACTCACAAGATTGTTTTCCTAAATAATGATAATTTCCGACTTCATCCAACCAATATTCACCTTGGAACGGGTAGTATTCGTACCCATTTTGAACAAAGAAATCTCGCTTTACGTTTTCATCAATTTGATCTGTGGGAATGTCTTTACCAGCGATCTTCTTCTTCAGTGTTTCTTTACGACCATTGATCATTTCATATCTCACAAATCCAGCTTGCTCGTAAAGATCTCGTAGCTCTGCTCGAACAGTTGCCATATGTCCTTTAGACATTTCTCCAATGGCAATTCGAGTATTTTTCATTCGATTGTTCAGGATCTTTTGCGCGTAAGATAAGAGCGCCGATCGGCTGAAAGTGGGATTGGATTCCATTTTTTGCTTCTCATCACCCAGTGTTTTCAGATAAGTCATCGATCGCTTCACATCCCCTTGACCCAGGATATATCTCAAAACAGCGTAAGGAGTTTTCAGTTGGCTCTTATCACTTTTGCCTATTTTAAACTGAAGCGCTTTTTCAAGTTCTTGATAGTACTCGATGGGATCCTTGACTGAGCTGAGCTTTGTGCCCAGTTTCGAACGAATACTTCCATAACTTCTCTCAAAAAGATCGAGAACCTTTTCCATTTCGTCATACTTACAAATGTAAAGAAACACGATAGAACGAAGTAAAAGAGATTCCGGCAAATAATGATCTTCATAGAACGTAGAGTGCAAGGATTGAAAATTTGAAAGAGCACTTCGAAACTTTGCAGCCCTAAGGTAAGCCCAGCTTTGTTCAAAAAGCGCATCGTGCCAGAACTCATGATCCCTCGGCACTTGCCGATAAGCTTCAATCGAACCATCCCAATTTTGGGCTTGATAGAAAGTTCTCGCTAACGCCATTTGTGCTGCCACTCGATTGGTGTCGGTCACGCCAGAGTTAGTTCTATTTGACAAAAGTTGTTCAAAAACTTTTTGCGCTTCCGATGTCTGATTGGCTTCAAGATGCGCAAGGCCTCTATTATAAAGAGCTTGGGAATAATACTTACTGGAAGCTGGCACTCGAGCAAAACTCTGCACGGCTTCAGCATAAGCTTTGTTTTTCAGCTTAATTTCCCCAAGTCGAAAGTAAACCATGTCTTTGTACTTTTCAGGGAAATCATCTAAACGAACTCGTGAAATGGCATAATTCAAAAGACTGTCATCACCGAGAGCATCTGCCACCAAAGACAATTTTTCGATGGATTGCTTGGTGTATTTGGATTCCCCATTACGAATCACATCCACAAATTGAAATGCAGCAACTTGGTAATATTTTTGCTCCATCAAAGAAACACCCAGCAAGTACTTAATCTGCTGGCGTTGCGCTGCAAGCTCTGGATTTCTCGACAAGCGATAAAGCATCACGCTCGCTCGGTCATAGGCCCCAGAGCGCGCGAGTGACAGCGCTTCAGAAAGCTGAGCCGCCGCTCGATTTTGAGGACCTTTCCTCTGTGCCACGGGAGCTCGATTGGCTGGGGCACTGACAGCAGGTTTAGTAGGCGCTTTCTTCGCAGCATTTGGCGCTGCTTTTCTTTGAGACTGAGCCGAGCTTGCAAGACTGAGCAACAGAAGACATCCAAGAAGTAATTTAGATGATCTCATCCAGCACCTCACCTGTATTTCGCTTCTGGGAAGAACCAACTGATCCCAGCACTGAGAATTAAATTGTTGTAATAGCCTTCAGATCCAGGTTTTCCTTCACCAGAATCAGATTTCGGGGTTGCCCGAGCACGAATAAAATTCCAGCTCAAATCCCAGCGAAAACCCATGGACTTGTTGATGGCATAAATTTGCCCTGTCCCTGTGTGAATGGTACTTCCGCCCGTTCCGCCATCTAAAGCAGAACTTCCCGCTCCTGCGGTGAAATACATATCAAATGGAATGATTCGCTGATTGAACAAAGTTGTCTTCCCGTAAATCGGTGTCCAAATGGCCGCAAGTCCCATATAGCTCTTAGCATGAATAAAGGAATCCGGACGAACTCGATGCTCTTCATACAAATCTTTTGCTGATTGCCTCTCTGAATTTGAAAGAAAGCTTCCTGTGGCTTCAACGCCCCACGCTTCCGTAAAATAATAGGCAAGACGTCCACTGACTCCGATTCCCATAAACCAAGGATCATTCACCACATTGGCAAAGGACCCATACGCTTGAAAGCGCCCTGTCTTGGGCAAAAATCTTTTTTGAATCACTGAGATTTCACTGAAGGGCGCGAGCGTCCCAAGTCCTGTGAAGTTTTCTAGCTTATTATCTGCTTGAGGTCCTTCAATCAGGGGTGCTGGCTGAGGAGTTCGATTCTTTTCAAGCTCTTGCTCGATGATATCTAGTTCTGAATTGGCTTCTGGCGGTAATATGGAATCGTCGGCGGACTGGGCCCAAGACGACACCGAAAAATTCACGATCACTAAAAATATCCACAAAGAGAATCGACGAAGCTCTAGCATGCAAGACCTCATGATGTTGCTTATTTAAAAATATCTAATTTTTCTAAGGACTTGTATCTTACGAGTCGGAAACTAGACTCTTCAAAGGACTAGAACAAATAACTCACGCCAAATTCCAAGTGATTTGACAGAGCCCATTTATCTTGGAACGAAGACTTGGAAGGTCTTGTTGTATTTGAGTTTCCCATCACCCCTCTTTGAAATGGAGACGGTTGTTGCCCATACTGATATCTGAAGTCAATTCGTAAAGCCAAAGCCTTTCCAAAATAGAACTTCTGGCCTACTCCACCGGCAATGCCCGGATAAGTCTTATTTTCATAAGAAGTCACACCCGCTCCCAGCATGGGATAAATGTGTGTGTTGGTCACTGCGGATTTGGTCACACTTATTTTTCCGTAAAAAAGCTTCCATTCATAAAACCCATATGCTGAGTATTTCAGTTGTGGCGCCCTTGTAAAATCAAGATCGATGCTTCCTCCGCTCAACCCATCCGTGTACTGCGAGTTAAGTCCTTTCATCCACATAGAAAAATTTAAACTGATGGCCGCATCTTCATTCAGATGATAAGCACCGATCAGACCAAATTTTGAAGGATTCAAAATGGGCTCAAGCACATTCCAACCGTAATAAGCACCGAGCTCAATTTTTTGAGCGGTTTCAACATTTCTGTTTTTAACTGACACGGGTCGATCAAATTTAGGGAGAACAGACTCCTGCGCCAACTCTTCTGTGGGGAACTCGATCACTTCCGCAAATGCTTGCG
This sequence comes from Pseudomonadota bacterium, assembly GCA_021300175.1. Lineage (GTDB taxonomy): Bacteria > Bdellovibrionota > Bdellovibrionia > Bdellovibrionales > Bdellovibrionaceae > JAJTIC01. The sequence goes on along the minus strand of JAJTIC010000005.1, from coordinate 22,210 downwards.
CAGTCATCATTGAGAGCGAGAAACACAGAGAGAGATTCACTAGTTGTTGCTTCATGTTGCTTTACCCTTTGCGAAGGCCCCGTACTTTAAAATTAACTCACACACTTCGCGCACAGCCCCGTTTCCTGCAGGTCGCGCTGCTACATAGTGACACACTTCTTTGGCAGATTCCATGGCATCACTGACCGTGGCTGCAAAGGCCACCGACGAAAGTACAGGAACATCAAAGTAATCGTCGCCCATGTAAGCCATCTCATTAGGCTTAAGTCCTGATTTCTTTTGAAGTTCCTGAAAGCTGGGTTCTTTATCTAAGGCCCCTTCAAAAAAATAATCGATCTTGAGGTGCTCTGCTCGTTTGCGAATATCTTCAGCTTTTGAACCTGTAATGATCGCGGTTTTGTACCCAGCTTCTTGCAAAAGCTTGATGCCTGCCCCATCACGAATCGAAAAACGTCTTCGCCATTCTCCGGAATCAGAAAGCCAAACACGGCAATCCGTCAGGATTCCATCCACATCGAGAACCAGCATTTTGACTGTTTTGAGCTGAGAAACTTGCAGGGTCATTTCTTCATTGTGATTTTGTTTTTTCAAATTCACAACAAACTACAAATGAACCCAGACCAAATGGCCAAACAGCAGGAGCTAACGAACTTTGTTTCTGAGCAAATCTTGAATATGGACGACACCTACAGGTTTTCTTGAACCTTGAACAGCACTATCAAGTACAAAAAGCACGTTGATGCGAAATTGCTCCATCAGAAAAAGAGCTTTCTCAACGAGCTCATCAGCTTCAATCGCACGAGGTGACTTGGTCATCATATCTTTAGCCACACCATTCAGAGGATCACTGGAAGACTCTAAACGCCGGCGGACATCACCGTCGGTGATAATTCCAATGAGATCTCCTTGAGATCCCACAATGCTGGCAGCCCCACGAGTTTCTGCTTGCGACATTTTAGAAATCACTTGCCTGAGCGGAGTCTCTTCAGTCACGACGACGAAGCCAGCTCCTGTGTGCATGACGTCTCGGACTCGAGACAAGCGAAATCCAAGGGAGCCTCCAGGATGATTTTCTGCAAAATCTTCTGCAGAAAATCCTTTCCGATCCATCACAGCCATGGCGAGTGCATCACCCATCGCTAAAGTCGCTGTGGAGCTAGATGTCGGTGCCAGCTCTAAAGGACAAGCTTCACGCGCAACGGAAATATCTAAAACGACTTGTGCGGCTTTTGCCAAAGAGGACTGTGTCTTCCCCGTCATTGCAATCAAGGGAATTCCTTTGCGAGCTACATAAGTTAAAAGAGGGACAATCTCGGGTGACTCTCCTCCGTAGCTAATCGCTATCACAAGATCTTCTTTAGTGATTGTTCCAAGATCTCCATGCGCACTTTCTGCAGGATGTACAAACACCGAGGGAGTTCCTGTCGACGACAGAGTGGAAGAAATCTTTCTTGCCATCTGGCCCGATTTTCCAATCCCACACAAAACCACTTTTCCTTTGGTCGCGAGCATCAAATCGACAGCTTTAAGAAAGTGTTCATCAATTCGAGATTTCAATTGCAAGACGGCTTGGGCTTCAATATCTAAGACGCTTTTCGCCAATTCGATGGTTTTCAAACTCATAAGAATTCCTTAACTCTTTAACAAAGAAGTTTCTTTCATCACAATGCGATGGTGCTTTTGTGTTTCTAAAACTTCCTTTCGCTTCAGGGATGCCTTCACAAAGTGGATAAACAAAGGATGTGGGTCCAAAGGCCTCGACTTGAATTCTGGATGAAATTGAACTCCAACGAACCAAGGATGATCCACCAGCTCCACAATCTCGACAAGATCTCGTTCCTTATTCACACCGACTGCATTCATACCTTTTTTCTCAAAAAGGGCTTTGTATTTATTATTGAACTCAAAACGATGGCGATGGCGCTCCGAGATGACCATAGTGTCGTAAGCTTTTGCCGTTCGAGACTGAGCCATCAAATGACAGGAGTAAGCTCCAAGCCTCATCGTGCCACCTTTATTCTGAATCCCACGTTGTTCATTCATGATGTCGATCACAAAATTCCCATGGCGACGACCTTCATCCACCCACTCGCGCGAAGTTGCATCTTTAATTCCGCAGACATTTCGAGCAAACTCAATCGCAGCTAACTGCATCCCATAGCAAATACCAAAAAACGGAATTTGTTTTTCCCGAGCGTATTGGATCGCGAGCATTTTGCCTTCAGCGCCTCGGGAACCAAATCCCCCGGGAACTAAAATTCCATTCACTTGCGACAGGACTTGACTCAAGTTCTTTTCATTCAATTTTTCAGAATCGATATAAACAATCTCGACTTTGGAATTATTAGCAATCCCTCCATGAACAATGGATTCATTGAGAGATTTGTACGACTCTTTCAGATCCACATATTTACCCACAACCGCAATGCGAACTTCTTTCGAAGGCTTCTTCAGAACGCGGACAATATTTTCCCAGCCTTTGAGTTGTGGCTTCTCAGCTCTTAAGTTCAGAAGCTCGGACACATGCTCATCGAGTTTCTCTTTGTGGAGCATCAGAGGAACTTCATAAATCGTTGAAGCATCCGCCGCAGAAATCACGTACTCTGGCTTCACAGAGCAAAACAGAGCAATCTTTCCTTTGATATTTTGATCCATGGGCTTTTCTGTTCGACAGACCAACAAATCTGCTTGCAGACCAATCTCGCGAAGCTCTTTGACAGAATGCTGAGTGGGCTTTGACTTGAGCTCTCCAGCAGCTGCAATGAAGGGAACATAGGTTACATGAAGCAGCAGGGAATTTTGGGGCCCCAAATCGACCCGCATTTGGCGAACAGCTTCAAGAAATGGCAAGCTTTCGATATCTCCCACCGTTCCGCCAATTTCAACAATGGTAATTTCTGATCCCTGAGCCGCTTCATGAATACGAGCTTTGATCTCATCTGTGATATGAGGGATCACTTGAACAGTTCCACCCAAATAATCGCCTCGTCGCTCTCGAGAAATCACTGTGTCGTAGATTTGTCCCGTGGTAACAGAGTTACTCCGTGAAAGTTTTTGCGAAGTAAATCGTTCATAGTGCCCGAGATCCAAATCTGTCTCAGCCCCATCTTCAGTCACGTAAACTTCCCCGTGCTGAAAAGGCGACATTGTCCCAGGATCGACGTTGAGATAAGGATCACACTTCATCAAAGTTACTCTTAATCCCCTTGCCTCAAGAAGAGCCGCCAGACTAGCTGCGGTCAGACCTTTTCCGATGGAAGAAACCACACCGCCGGTGACGAAAATAAATTTCTGCTGAAAGCCTTTTTGGGTCGACTTCTGTGTAGACACTTTGACTGGTTTTCTCTTTTTCATAGTTTCTCCGCCAATATCCTTTCAACCCGAGAAATATCATCTGGGACATCAACTCCCACACTCACTTCACCGGTGGTCACCACACGAATCCGTGCACCTAGCTCTAAAGCTCTCAGTTGTTCTAAACTTTCTAGTTTTTCAAGCTGGCTCGGTGGAGTTTCGCAAAATAACTTTAGAAAATCCGATCGATAGCCATACATGCCGATGTGCTTTCCAACCGTCTGCTGGAGCTGCTCCAAAGAAGAAACTTGAGCCGGTTCCCGAGAAAAAGGAATGGGAAATCGACTGAAGTAAATCGCGTCTGACTTCAAGTTTATCAGAACTTTGACTGCATTCAGGTTGTTCACATCTTCGATCAGCAAGGGACCACTCAGCGTCGACATTTCTAAGCTTGGGTCTGCCAGCAGTGGGGCGACAAGAGAATCAATCAATGAACCTTTAATCAAAGGCTCATCCCCTTGAATGTTGATCACATAATCCCAAGCTTCATTTTTTGTCGCGGCATAGATCCGGTCTGTTCCCGAAGGCAGACTTGAGTCCGTCATCATCCAGCGCACATTTTCTTTTTTAGCGGCTTGTCCGATTTTTTCATCATCGGTGGCGACAACGATTTCGTTCAAAAGCTTGGAAGCTTTAGCCCCGCGAATCACCCAACGAATCATTTCGATTCCTTGGATCAAGGCCAGAGGTTTTCCTGGAAATCGCGTCGCGCCCAATCGTGCGGGAATGACTCCTATGACACGGCTCATTTCATTCCCTTTGAATCCAGCGCTGGCTTCACCCAGTGCTTGAAAACAAAATCTTCAACCTCTTTCACACCCAGTTTGTCCTTCGCAGAACAAACCATCACCGGCGCCAAGCCCGAAGCTCTTTCCACCGCTGCACAGATCTGTTTGTACTGCCCTCTTTTAACTTGGTCCGCTTTTGTGAGCACCACCAAACAAGGGCGATCCGCCCGTGAAAGAAAATCCACCAAAAGATTTTCATCACGAGTCCAATCCCGTCGAATATCCATCAATAAAACAAGACCCACTAAATTTTCACGCTCAGAGATATAAGTTTCGATGGCCTGAGTCCATTCTTCCATTTCCTTGATCGATCGAGAGGCAAAACCATAACCTGGCATATCCACAACTCTGTAGTGCTGACCGAAATCAAAGAAGTTCAAAAGTCGGGTCTTGCCTGGTGTTGAGCTCACCATCGCAACTTTACTATTTGAAATCGCATTCAAGAAAGACGACTTTCCGGAATTGGATCTGCCGGCCAGGGCTACTTCGGGGCGTTTCTGATCGGGATAATCTTGTGGAAGAAGAGCACTTTTTAGAAATTTCACAGGTCCTGACATGGACTTTATTTATATCCGAGTTTGCATCAAAATCCTAGCATTCGGACAGAATTCTTAAGTCTTGGAGCAACACGCTGAAGGGCTCAAATATAAAGGGACTAGGGCTTCTGTGCCCTGAGTCCAGCAATCGCAGATAGGAATCTCCAAAACATAGGAGAACATATGCCCACTTTTTACTTACATTCCCTCAGCCAACAAACCGAGACCCTTGAAATCGGACAAAGCCTTGTGATTGGCCGAAGCGAAGACTGCCAAATTGTTCTGAGAGAGCCCTCTGTCAACGACCGACATGCCCGGTTCGAGAATAAAGGAGAGTTCGTGCTCTTGCGCGATTTGCGGACTCAGCAAGGAACTTTTGTGAATGAAGAGCCTATCCTTGAAAAAATTCTGCACGAAGCAGACATCATCCGAATCGGGGAACAAAGCTGGTGCTTTTCTTTGTGTGCCACTCTTGAAAGAGCGAGCCTTGGTCTTTCAAGCAAGAACGAAATTTGGAACACAAGACTCATGGAGCTTGCCAATATTGCTCGATCGGAGTTTCCAGTTCTCCTTTTAGGAGCTTCTGGAACTGGGAAAGAAGTTCTCGCTCAAAAAATTCATGAAAATTCAATACGAAAAGAAGGGCCTTTCGTATCTGTCAACTGCTCGGCTTTGACAGAAACTCTGGTCGAGTCAGAACTTTTCGGGCATCTTAAAGGATCCTTCACGGGCGCGATCAATGATCGCAAAGGAGCTTTTGAAGCAGCTCGCGGTGGCACTCTCTTTTTGGATGAAGTAGGTGATCTTCCTTATCCCATGCAAGCAAAACTTTTGAGAGCTCTCGAAAACAACGAAATTCGCCCCGTGGGTTCTGATCGAAATTATGAAACCGATGTGCGCATCATCGCCGCCACCCACCAGAACTTGGCTGCCAAAGTTCAATCCTGCGAGTTCCGAGGAGATCTCTATTATCGATTGAATGTGATCCAAGTCATTTCACCAAAGCTTGTAGATCGCATGGAAGACTTTGAAGATTTGCTCTATCATTTTGCGAAAAAAATGAAAGTTCGCTTTTCTTTTGGGGCCATTCAAGCTCTGAAAAAACACTCTTGGCCAGGAAACATTCGAGAACTCAAAAACTCCGTTGCTCGAGCGAGCGCTCTCTTCCCACGAATGCATATTCAAGAGTCTATGATCTCCCAATTGATTGATCGAGATTTATGCGTTCACGCAGGGGCCCCCGCCCCTGGAGTCACAACGCCGGGCCAACTCCCAGTCATTAAAGAGATTGAAAAGCAAATGATCATCAAACGCTTGATGGCCAATCAAGGAAATCAAAGAAAAACAGCCAGTGAACTAGGAATCCCAAAATCAACTCTCCACGATCGAATTAAAACTTATGGAATCAATTTGAGCGACTTTGTTCCTAAATTCCGAACCAGCCAAGCTTAAGGCTTTAACACTGCCGTCTTGATGTAGACTCTCTTGACGGCAGCCCCCTCAATCTGTCGATTGAGCTCGCTGCGAATGCGTTCACAGAGGGCCCTTTTCCCTTCGTCTCCATCGAGCTCTGGAAAAGTATATGTCTCAAGAATTCGCTGGATAAAATCTCGCAGGAAACTTTCATTCATTTTTATGGTCACAATCACTTCAGGAGCCATCCCCTCGACAAAAAATTCGAAAGCGGCCATCGGGTTTGGGTGAACTCCGGGCGTTGGCTTCAAGTTCACGACCATTTTCGGCAGAAGAATCAAATTCGCAGCTGCTCGTAAGTTATCATAGAACGGCTCTACATCCTCAAATTTTGAGGGATCGAAAGTTTCAACTTTATCAGCCACTTCTTCAATAGACACCAGAAAGAGATCTTTTGGTTCAGGAACTAAATGGCCCGTGAGCGCTTTAAACAAGATAAATCCTGCTCCACCAGCAAACATAATTATGGCTAGAAGAAAAAACTTGAGCTTGAGAGAAAATCGGGAAAAGGATTTAACTCCACTTCCGATAGAGTCTTTCGCGGCCTTTCCACCAGCCTTCACTTTTTCGAGAGCTTTTTTCTTTCCTTCTGTCGCCAAGAAATATCCAAAATTTTTGAGCCGAATAAAAAGAGATCGAGCAAGCGCAAACAAGCGAAACTTGAGTTTTTTGAAGAGCAATGAAAACCGGGGGGCTAAAGGGAACAGTTTGTAGATCAGTTTTCTGATACCCTGACTGTTTGCCCATCTTTCTTTTTCTTCGGCCAGTGCAGATTCTTGATCGGTAAGGCTGATTTCAACAATCGAAAGCGATTTATCTTTTGAGATATCCCCCAAAGCCTTGGCGAACTCGGGATCTTCTTCCTCTAGAATTTTGTCGATTCCCTCGAGATCCAGTGTCTCATCCAGAGCGACGGACACTTGATTGGGTGAAGTCGGTTTACTCTCTGCCAACGGGCCCTCGCTCGACTTAAGTCCTTATCAATAAAAAAATTGCCTGTCCTTCATTCTAGAAATGCTTCTTCGAGCAAGCAAGAGGATTCTCAAGAATCAGGGAATTCCTTAACATCAAAAGAGCAAGGGAGTGATATGAAATTCCAACGACTTAATGTCTTAATTGTTCTTGGGTTCATCAGCTTGTCGAGTTGTTCCATGTTTGAAAGAAGTTTTGACAGTGGATACTCTGTCAAAAGTGAAAAATCTGGTTCACGCTCAGCGCCGGCTTCAGCCTCCGACAAGGCCCGGCTCAAACAACTGGAAAACATGTTGGTCTCCAACAAAGAAGTGGACCAGTACTCGAAAGTACTGCCCCTGTTTAAAAGTGAGCAAGAAAGAATTGAGTTTCTTTCCCTATCTGGATTCGAATCTCGCCAAAAATGGCTACAACAAAATTCTGTTTTCGAAAGAAATAATCTACAAAGACAGAATTTCCAGGATCTCGTTCAAGCTCAGGACATAGCTTTAGGAATGCCTTTTTCACTGGTCCGACAAAGTTGGGGCGAACCTGACAGTGTTGAAATCTCTGGAAATCCAAAATTTAAGAATGAGCGCTGGAAGTACTTCAAATACGTATCCACACAAGACGGCTTTAAGCCCGAAAAGAAAATTGTTTATTTTGAAGGTGGCAAAGTCGTTGGCTGGGAAGTTGAGTGAATTTCCAGAGCCACTGAAATTGATCAATGAGCCTCATCCCAGTTCTTCCCAATTGCTGCATTGGCTTTGAGAGGAACTTTCAAGAGAGTGACGTTTTCCATCAATTGGACGATACGACCCATTTCTGCCCTCAAAAGCTCTTCAGGACCTTCAAAGATCAATTCATCGTGAACCTGAAGAATCATCCGAGACTGGATCACAGGCTTTACTTCAATCATGGCCTTTCTCACGATATCAGAAGCCGTTCCCTGAATAGGGGCATTGATCGCTGCGCGCTCCCCAAATTTTTGAATGGCGACGTTTTTGCTTTGAAGTTCATCCATGTATCTGCGTCGACCAATCAGAGTTTTCACAAATCCTGTGGCTCGGGCCGCTTGAATCGTCGACTCGATGTAATCTTTAACCCCTGGGAAGTTTGTAAAATACCGCTTAATTATTTCACCCGCTTCAGTTCTTGAGATTCCTAAGTTTTCAGCTAGGCCAAAGGGGCCCTGTCCATAAGCAATTCCAAAATTAATGGCTTTGGCCGTTCGGCGCTGATCTGCAGTTACCTCAGTGAGCGCCACTCCGAAAACTTCGGCCGCAGTGGCTGCGTGAATATCGAGATTATCTTCAAAAGCTTTGATCAAATTTTTATCCGACGAAAAGTGGGCCAAAATCCTGAGTTCAATCTGGCTATAATCCACGCTGAGGAGCACATTCGATCCATCGGCCCTGAAAGCTTTTCGAATTTTAGCTCCCCGCTCGGTGCGGATAGGAATATTCTGCAAGTTGGGTTCGGTAGATGATAATCGCCCTGTGGCCGTCAACGCCTGATTGAAATGAGTATGAATTCGACCATCCGCTTTGACGAGTAAAGGGAGTGCATCCACATACGTTGACTTCAGCTTCGTGAGCTCGCGGTACTCGATGAGAAGCTTTGCGATGGGATGCTCTGCTTTGAGCTTTTCTAAAACTTCATTATCTGTTGAAAATCCTGTTTTTGTTTTCTTACCCGGAGTGAGCTTGAGCTTTTCGAACAGCACTTGTGCCAATTGCTTAGGACTTCCAATATTGAAAACTTCTTCAGATAGTTCATGAATTTGGGACTCCAGTTTTTGAATGTCCTTTGCAAGCTCTTGGCTTTGAGCTTTGAGCAGCTCTTGATCAAGACCAACACCCACCTCTTCCATCTCAAACAAAATCGGGGCCAAAGGAAGATCAATTTTTTCTAGTATCTCTGCTTGGTGAGTTTCTTCGAGCTTCGTGTGGAGCGCCTTTTTGAGTTCTTTGAGAGCTTTCAGCTCTTCTTCAGGGGTCGGGAGCTCAGAGAGCAAATACCCAGTGAAATGAACGAGCACTCGGGAGAACTCGGTGGATTCCCCAGCTTTAACAACATAGCTCGCCAATTCTCCGTCCCATTCGATCAGTGGACTTTTCACTTGAAACAAGTGCCAAAGGGACTTGAGTTGGTAACCATTCCACTTGATCTTTTGAACATCAAAAATTTTCCCAAATTCAAGGGGATCTCCACTGAGTCTATACAAGTGCTGATCCCAGGCGATCCAGAGCCGTCCTGAAGAGGAGTGATGAACCCAGCAACTAGGATTTGCCGGCAACTTTTGTGACAGTTCTTCACTTGTGATTTCTTCAGTCTGAGTTTCTGATGCCGCTGGCAAATCCAGTCTCGAATTCACAGGAGTTTCTGTATCGAGATTGACTCGAGCCCTGCTCTTTGGAGATAATGGCAAAGTGATTCCCAGCTCAATGGCTGCGATAGATTTGTCAAAGTTTTTAAAATTAAGCTCTGCCAACAAATCAAAAAGTTGAGCTTTTTGGAACCCTTTCCATTTGTAATCTTCCATCTGTTTTGAAAGAGCAACGTTTTTGACAATCGTGACAAGCTTCCGCGAGAGAAAAGCCATTTCTTTTGAATCGATCAGCTTTTGTTGTGTGGCTCCTTTGATCTCCGAAATATGCTCATAGATATTTTCAAGAGTGCCATATTGCTCAAGGAGCTTCACAGCCCCTTTGGGTCCAATGCCCTTCACACCAGGGACGTTGTCAGAGCTATCCCCCACCAGAGCCAAGTAGTCGATAAACTGCTGTGGCGGAACACCCCATTTTTCCTTCACATCATTGGGGCCCATCACCACTTCTTTCATGGTATCCATCAGGAAAATTCCAGGCTTGATCAGCTGACCAAAATCTTTGTCCCCACTCACAATATAAACTTGAAATTCTTGATCGTGCGCAATTTGCGCAAGACTGCCGATCAGGTCATCGGCTTCAAAACCTTCGACTTCAAAACCGGGGATCCCTAAAACTTCTGCGAGTTTTTTCATGTACGGGACTTGGGGAACCAAGTCTTCCGGCATTTCAGTGCGATTGGCTTTATAATCATCAAAAATTTCTTTGCGAAAGCTCGGCTCTTTGCGGTCATAGCAGATAGCCATGTAATCAGGTTTTTCATCTTTCATGATTTTCAAAAGCATCGAAAGCAAACCGTAAATGGCGTTAACGGGCACACCTTTGCTCGAAGTGAGCGGGCGGATGGCGTAAAAAGCCCTAAAAAAAAGAGAGCTCACATCGATCAGATAAATTTTTTTCATCAGGAGTAAACTAGCGAGGGAAAAGAGATTTTCCTACCCTCGTTGCACTGCTCGATCAGAAGTCTCTTGAGAGATATGCTCGAGGTCGCACTGGCCAGCATCTGAATCTTTGTAGTACTCATCAGCCAGGGCTTGGGCCGAGATCTCTTCCGCGGCCATTTCAGCTTGTTTATTCAAAAGATCCAAGAGCTGGGACTGCGACGAAGCAGGTTCTTTTTCACCAACTTCCCAAGATTTGACCTCTTGAGAATCTAACTGCAATCGGCGAGCGAGGTCAGAAATACTCCAGCCCATTCTTAATCTTAAATCTCTGATTTTTTCGCTATCCCAAACCATAGGGGCATTTTGCTTTCAAAGGTCCTTTTCGTCAACAATTAGAGCTCATGCTCTAATTTTTAGACAGGCAATTTCATCGCTTTTCTTAGTAATTTTATATATTTGTAATTTTTTCAGGATGCATCATCAGCAAAGACAAACATCAAGTCATTCTCATCAATCAAGTCGTAGCGATCGAGAGCTTGCTTCTCAATAAAGGCAGGATCTTTCGCAAGTTTCAATTGACGATCTAGCTCTGCAATGTCCTGCTGAGCTTTCACAATCTGACTCACCAAAGTTTCCCGGTCCCGCTCTAACTTATAGAGCTGCATGAAAGTCCCATTGGAAAAAAGGCTCAAAAGCCCCAAGCAGAAGCAAGCCAGAAAGACCCTCCCCGGTCGATAAAGAAAGCGATGCAATGCTAATGCGAACTTCGCCATAGGTGAATAGAATACAATAATATCTCTAACCCCACGAGAACTCGGTGGTCGAGTCTAGGTTGATGCGAAAGCTTTTTTGCCCCAGTAACTAGCCGTCGAGCCGAGCACCTCTTCAATCCGAAGAAGTTGATTGTACTTCGCGGTCCGCTCCCCGCGACACAGACTTCCTGTCTTGATTTGGTGACAATTCAAACCCACAGCGAGATCAGCAATCGTCACATCTTCCGTTTCACCACTTCGGTGCGACATCACTGTTTTGTAGCGATTTCTCTGAGCCAATGAAACAGCCTCCGCTGTTTCCGTAAGACTTCCGATCTGGTTCACTTTTACCAGCAAAGCATTCGCTGTTTGTGACTCAATGCCGCGCTCTAAGCGCTTGGGATTCGTCACGAACAGATCATCACCAACGAGCTGCAACTTATGCCCTAATTTTTCTGTGATCTTTTTCCAGCCTGCCCAATCATCTTCCGAAAGACCGTCTTCGATACTCAACATCGGAAATTTGCTCGACCATTTTTCATAAACACCAATGAGCTCTTCCACAGGTATTCTTTGCCCTTGCCACTCGTACTTGCCGTCTTTATACAGCTCGGTGGCCGCCACATCCAGTGCCAAGCCAATCTCATCGCCAGGCTTGTATCCCGATTTTTCAATGGCCATCATCAAAAGCTCAAGCGCTTCCTGATTGTTTTTAAGAATGGGAGCGAAGCCCCCTTCGTCACCGACAGCAGTGCTGAGTCCCTTTTCAGAAAGAATTTTCTTAAGGATTTGGAAAATCTCTGACCCCGCCCGCAAAGACTCTGAGAAATTTTCAAGCAGAGGGACCACCATGAATTCTTGGACATCAAGACCGTTATTAGCGTGAGCTCCGCCATTGAGAACATTCATCAAAGGCACCGGTAAATTCTTAGCCTGTGAGCCTCCCACATATCTGAACAATGGAAGCCCAGACACCAAAGCCGCCGCTTTGGCTGCAGCCAGAGAAACGCCCAAGATTGCATTAGCGCCCAGTTTGGTTTTGTTCTCAGTCCCATCCAACTGCAAAAGCATCTGATCGAGAGCCACTTGATCAGTCACAGACATTCCCAAAATTTCAGGAGCAATAACTTCCTTCACGTGAGTGACTGCTTTTTGCACACCTTTACCGCCGTAGCGTTTTTTATCTCCATCGCGGAGCTCACAAGCTTCGTGAGCTCCCGTGGAGGCACCTGAAGGAACCGCAGCTCGACCCAAATGACCTGAATTTGTCACAATGTCCACTTCAATGGTCGGATTGCCTCGACTATCTAAAATTTCTCTCGCTGCGACGCCGATGATTTCAGACATGTTTCACTCCTTTGTTCGCTTCACGCTGGGAAGAATTACTTTCTTTTGATTGTTGAAGGACTTCACGACTTTCATGAACGATGCGTGGATAACTTTGCAGGATACGCTCCCAATCCACTTTCTTCATCGCTGCTTTGACCGCGGGTGACATGCGATCTTGAGCCACTAACATCGTGATCAGCTGCTGAGCCCGCACCATGTAATCCTGAAGTTTCGCTAAATTTTGATCTAGGAATAGAATTGAACTCTCGGTGAGAAAGTCATACTCACGAAGAGGGCCTCGCATCAAGCTTTCGACCCCCAGCTGACTCTGCACTCGCTTCTCGAGCTCTGTTTGAGTTTTCAAAAGCTGTTCATTTTTCTTCTGCAGTTCTTGATAAGCGGTTTCGAGCTGCAGAGTTTGCTTCTGAAGGGAATCCACCACCGACTGCAAAAGCTGAGGACTGATTTGGCGACCTACGTCTTCTGCGCCGAACATCATCGGCTGATCGACTTGCCAAGATAAAGTCAGACGCAAATCCTCCCAGCGACATTGGGCCAAAGCTTGGCCCGCAAAGACTGGAAGACTTTCGAGCGAAGCTTCAAGGAGCACTTTTGTGTAAGGAAAATTCTCTGTGGGAATTGGCAAGTCAAAAGCAATGCCGTTCTCAGTTTGTTCCAAGTTTTGAAAAGGCGGGGGCGGAGAAATAAAAGAAGCTAAAAATTTCTCGGGATGGGCGAGCAGTTCTTGTGGTCGTGGCATCATTCGCAGAACACTATCAAAGACTCCCCAACTGCGAAGTTCGGGACTGGCATGCCCCACTTGTTTGAGAAAATGTTCTTCATTGGGTCGTTGATAAATCTGACAAGCTTTTTTAAAGAAAGATTCCATCTCAGCTGCATTCATCCAAAAGCTCGCATCACGAAGAAACTCTTCGGGGAGCTCCACGCCATCAAGCAATGGATTGAGATCACCCCCACGGGCTTCCACAAATGCAAGAACAGAGCTGGTCATTTTACAGCTAAACAGCATCTTCGAAGGGATAGCTTAAAATCAGGCGGCTTTCACGAATTTACTTTGTGGAAATGGGAGGTTATTATCGACAATCTCACCCATAAAGCTCGGAATTTCGCCAATGGGTTGCAATTGGCCCGAAAGTTTCCCGTCGGCACCCCTGACCATTCGCGACATGCTGAAAATGGGTGCAACTTCGTAAGCGCCATCGGCGGCCAGCCCACGAACTTCCGCAATCGATGCAATCCGGCGAGAACCATCTCCGTAGCGTGAAATCTGCACGATCAAGTCAATAGCGGAAGCGACTTGGCTCCGCAAAGCTCTTTCACTGATCTTTGCATCTCCACCCTGCGCGAGCGACTCTAGGCGAACCATGGCATCTTCTGGCGAATTAGCATGAACAGTTCCCAAACAACCTTTGTGTCCCGTATTCATCGCATTGATGAGCTCCATGGCTTCTGAGGAACGAACTTCCCCCACAATGATTCGATCCGGTCGCAGACGAAGTGAACTCTTAAGAAGATCTTTCATCGAGACTTCGCCTTGTCCCAACTGATCAGCCATACGAGTTTCAAAACTCACAATGTGATCATAATTTATGGTGAGCTCTGAAGAATCTTCAATCACGATCACACGCTGACCTTTGGGAATGCGCGAGCACAATAACGAAAGTAATGTGGTCTTCCCAGAACCTGTGCCCCCACTCACCAATATATTTTTTCCGAGGAACATACAGATATCCAAAAACTGGGCAGCATCCTGGGTAAGGGCTCCCATCTGAATATAGTCTTTGAAAGTGATTGTTTTCTGAGTGAACTTACGAATACTGACGCAAGTTCCATTGCGTGCGCATGGAGGAATGACCGCGGCAATGCGAGATCCGTCGGGTAAACGAGCATCTAACCTAGGCTCATCATTGTCAATACGACGACCCACGCTTTGAGCGATGCTATTGACAGCGGCGCGAAGCGAATCTTCATCAGGAAATTGGGCCTCAGAGCGATGAAGCTTTCCGCTCTTTTCGACAAAAATGTCTTTAGGTCCATTGATCAAAATTTCGGAAACTGCGGGATCTTCCAAAAGCGGAACCACAGGTCCTAGAAACTGTCGAATGGCGGACTTAAAGACACCTTCACTCATTCACTGACTCGCAGGTTTTCGATCATCCGAAAAGATGACCAATCGCCCTTGTTTGGCCGTTTCAGGACACACAAAAGAGAAAATTCCGTCTTGCTTCGGTGAAATTGTAAAAGACTTCTTCTGTCCAAAATAAGTGGCATGATGCTCAGAAAATGCATCTAAAATAAAACTTGTATTCTTTTCTTTCTCATTCACATTCACAATATGAATCTGGTAGTTTTGTCCTCGACGAAGTTTCAAAGTCGAAGGAACAAAACCTGAGTCTGTGTTGAGAATCACAATCTCTTGAGCGGGATCTAAAGACTCGAACACGGGACCCAATCCAAAGAGACTCGCTTCTTTTTCTTGAGGCTGATCCACAATGCTTGCAGGCAAACGCAAAGTTTTTAGATCTTTTGTTCTTCTAGAAAAATCCACATCCCATGCGCGCACTTGTACATGTGCAGTGGAAAAGAGAATAAACAGACCGATTCTAATGAAGGTCTTTGCGGTCTTGAAATTCGGCGAATTCACGAGCTACCTCCAGAGCGAGAAAACTAACTGACTTCGTATCCATTTGCTTAAGTCGATTAACCAACATTTGTAGATCCCCACCACAGGCGTTCACGGCGGAAACCACTTGGGATAAGTGATCTGGCGCTCGGTACATTTCCTCACTCGCCTTACGCCAATCCTGTTTGAGAACAGGATCGATCGCGCCAATTTCATAGAGAGCATCAAAAAGAGCCTGAAGATTACCTTGAATGAACATGCTGACTGCCCCTTCCCAAATCCATCTGGGTTGCTTGAGTTTCTTTCGGTTAGATGAAGAAAAATCTTGAGTCAAAATGAGCCATTTCAGTCTGAGGCTCTAACTTTTCGACGTTTGTCCAGACTCGCGTTGACATATTTATCAGGGGTCGGGGTTAGGTTGTTTTTGGCGAGTGTTTATTTATGAGAATTCAATCATTCCAGGATCTTAGGATCTCGGCACGGCTCTTGAAGTAGAGAGGGGTATCGGCGAAGAAATTGTTTAACTCTGGGACACTTGGAGGAGGGCCAAATGACACAGACGACACTCAAGAAAGCCACTGTCGTTCTCAGTCTTTCGACTCTTTTTATGCTTTATCAGAATTTCGACTTTTCACAATATTGGAAAGCGCAAGTGACGCCTATTGATGAGCAAGCTCGACGTGATCATGCCAAAGAACTGCTCGGGAAATTCTATGCTGGCTCATGGGCCGAGCGGGCGGAAGATATTCCGGCTCTTCATATGTCTCTTTACAATGAGATCTATCGCTCTCTTCCGAAAAAATACAAGCATCAAGCGAGCGCACTCGCGACCACGCTCATCAAAGAAGCCGAAGTCCATGATTTTGATCCTGTTTTTGTGGTAGCCGTGATCAAAACCGAGTCGAGCTTTAATCCGCTGGCTCGTGGTGGCGTTGGAGAGATTGGCCTGATGCAGTTACGCCCTGAGACGGCTGAGTGGGTTGCCAAGAAATTCAAGTTAAAGTGGCATGGCAAGAGAACACTAGAAAATCCAGTGGACAATGTCCGCTTGGGAATCGCGTACCTTGATTATTTGCGAACTAAGTTTGATGGCTACGCGAACAAATATCTGTCAGCTTACAACATGGGTGCCACCAAAGTACGAAGGATGTATGCCGCGGAAACAAAACCTCGGGAGTATTCTCGTAAAGTCATGAGGCACTACAAAGACACTTATGCTCGAATTGTGAATACGTCCACAGTGAGCCTGGTCGCGAAGGCCACCGAAGCTCCTTACTTTGTCGACGGAGCTTCTTTGTAAGGCAAAATAGCTGCAGCAATATCTGAGGGTGATGGGTTCTGTTTCATCATTCTCAGAGTGCGTTCGTCGCGGGCCCCTTTCGTGAGCTGTATCTTCGCATCTCTGATTTGAGCAATGATTGATTTTTCAAACTCTTCACCAGCCTTCGGCCGAAATTCAGAAATAATGTTTTCTAAGAAAACCACATAGGTCACTTGAACGACCGGCTGAAATGCTTTGGGATTTTTCAAAGCAGAGATCGCTTCTTTGACCAAAGCTCTGACCGTATCTTCGTAAGCATCATGCTCCTCAAGTTCAGTCTTGAGAGGCGATACAATCTTCTCAATCATCAAATCATCGTTAGGACGCGAAAAAACGGCTTGAAAAGCTTCTTTCAAGGGAATGACTTTGTCGCCACCAGATTTTTTAGATTCAGCAATCTTTGATCGTACGATCTTGTTCATCTGATCCAGATCCTTAAGGGCCAACTGAGGATATTTGTAGAGCAATCCTGCTTGAACTGAAAGACTGGCAATCATCAAGAGACCAACAACTAACTGAGACATCAGATCACCTCTTTACTTTTCTGTAGTCTAAACCTAGAGGTGAGAGATGAAAAGTCCTATGGACTGGACCATGGTCGGGGTGATTTTTTGTTTCGCTTAAATCCGAGTTGTGTCACTATTTTAAAGCTTCAGTGAATTACTAACACCAGGAGGAAATTTTGAAAAAACTGATTCTTTCTTTAGCAGGAATAGCGCTCGCCCTTTCTGCGTGTGCCCCCTCTTCAGATCAACTTAAAAAAGCCATCGAAAAGGATCCCTCGATTGTTTTCGTCGCGATCGAAAAAGATCCAGAAAAATTCATCGAAGTGGTGAATAAAGCGGCTCGAGATGCCCAAATGAAAGCTTCTCAAAATGCACAGGCGGAAGAGGATAAAAAACGTGATGAGGAATTCAAGAATCCTCTGAAACCGGAAATCCAAGACGGACGAGCTATCTATGGAAACGTCAATGCTCCAGTGACGATTGTTGAGTATTCAGATTTTGAGTGTCCTTACTGTGCTCGGGGTTATCAAACAATCGAAGAAGTTAAAAAAGCTTACGGAGACAAAGTGCGAATTATCTTTAAACACTTGCCTTTGGATTTTCACCCGAAAGCTCTCCCTGCTTCAAAATACTTTGAAGCTATTGCAAACCAGGATCATGCAAAAGCTTACAAGTATCACAGCATCATTTTTGAAAATCAGGATAAGCTGAAGTCTCAAGGTGAAGCTTTCATGAAAGAAGCTGCTAAAAAAGCAGGAGCTGATATGAAACGTTTAGCGAAAGATCTTGAAGATGCATCGATCACTGAGCGTATCAATGCTGATATCGCAGAAGCTCAGAAATTCGGCATCTCAGGAACACCTGGATTTATCATCAACGGTGTTTCCTTGAAAGGCGCCTACCCTTTCTCAGAATTCAAAAAGATCATCGACAAGCACCTCGGCCAGTAACGTTTAACTGAACTGAGCCAACACTAGAAAAAGCCCAGAGAAATCTGGGCTTTTTTTTAAACTGACCTTCAAGAGGATCAGTTTCAAAAGTTCGACACATTATCAAATTTTTGAATTTCTTCTTGAACCGTATTTCCCAAAGCGAGCAGAGCCTCAACTTTTATCCTGAAATACCGATCTAAGTCCTGAATGTGGAGGGCTTATGAGTTGGCAGGCACAAATTGTCGTTTGCTTTGGTCTAATGTTGTTCTTTTTATCCGCGGCACTTCTCTTTGTCCGTGCAAAGAGAAAAGATAAATTCGCAGAGCTTTCTCATTGGTACGAATCTAAACTACACACCCCAGAAGAACTTCACCGCATCGAGAGAGCTTACGAGCACTTTCGTGGGCGTGCTTCTTAAAAATGAAGATTATTCCTATTTGATTTTGATGAACTGATCGCGGGGGAAACGAATCCGGGGGCTGTAGATGCCTCCGGGCGCGCGCTTCCCAGCCCCGATGATCATGCAGACTGAAGCGTCAGAAGGTAAATCCAAAATTTTTCTCACTCGAACTTCGTCAAAGCCTTCCATCGGACAAGTATCATATCCCGCCGCGCGAAACGCGAGCATCAGATTCTCACACGCCAAAGCCGTCGTCTTATGTGCCCACTGAAGCATTCCCGATTCACCAAAAGGCCCCCGAGGCACGACTCGGAATACTCCTAAAATTGGCGTGATCAAAAATTTCTTCAAAAGACCGAACAGCCCCAATGGCCCTTGTCCATAAACAAAAGGAACGAGCTTTTCGTAATACATCAGAGCTGATTTCGGTGTTCCAGGACTTGCTCGCAGCACTTCAAGCATCTGCTCCCGATGTTTTTTCCATGTCTGAGTTCTTGCCAAACACACAATCAGAGCTTGCGCTGTCGAAGCTGCAGGCTGCCCAAGACAAGCTTCATGCATTTTTTTAAGCTTGCCCTCATCTCGCACCCACCAAAATTCCCAACATTGAAGATTGCTCGACGTTGGCGCAAGAAGTGCCATATCTAAACAGCTCATCACCACATCATCCGGAATTTTTTCAGAACTAAAAATACGAACACTTCTTCGAGATTCAACAATTTTTTTGAACTCGACAAAATTCGTCGCAGGTGCATCTTCGTGGTAACTGACTTTGGGAGGATTACTTAATATCTGATCTGACATAAAAAGATGCTGATCTTGAGATGAAAAAGATGCAAGCTATTTCTGATGAATTGGCGCGCAAAGCTTCTTGGATTGTGGAACTTTTGGCCTCCGCTTTTTGGGGCTGGCATTCGTATTGAGAAAGTCACACCTGACTTTCGTGAAATGAGAGTAGTCCTCAAGAAAAGATGGTGGAATGGAAACTACGTGGGCTCTGCCTACGGTGGATCGATGTTTTCGATGACGGATCCGTTTTATATGGTGATGCTTCTTCGTAACCTTGGACCCGGCTTTATCGTGTGGGACAAATCAGCCGCGATTGAATACTTAAAGCCTGGAAAAACCCACTTGTACGCTCAATTTCTTCTGACAGACAAAGATCTGAATAACATCAAATTAGCTCTGGAAACCCAGGAAAAAATGGACTGGCATCGAACCATTGAAATCCTCGATGAAAATCAGATGACCATCGCTCGAGTCAGCAAAGTTCTTTACATCCGAAAAAAGAAGAAGGAGACAAACTATGTTTGAAAAATTCTCGAAATTTCCACTCGGGAAAAGGCTTTTTTCGTTTGTTGTCTCTCTCAAAGCGCCTTACTTTCGCACTATCCGCCCTCGTATCGAAGACTTAAAACCAGGGCGCTGTGAAATCCATATGAAAAAGCGATGGAGCGTGACTAATCACATCGGCACCGTTCACGCGATCGCCATGTGCAATTTATGCGAACTGACGGCGGGTCTCGCCATGGAGTGGTCCCTCGTCAAAACACGTCGCTGGATCCCTAAAGAAATGAAAGTTCAGTACTTAAAAAAAGCCACCACTCATTTGAAAGCCGTGGTGGAATTTAAACCTGATTCTTTGGTTCTAGGAGACAACTGGATTGAAGTTCCTGTCACTGATCTCAACAATCAAGTCGTGATGAAAGCTTCGATCAATATGTACGTGAGCCAAAAGTCGAGCTAGCTGCCCCACTTGAGCTCGTCCACCACTTTGAATTCATCGATCATTCCTGCAGGTATGGGACTGGCTGAGTTTTTATTTCAATTCCCCGAGGTGAAATTTCCGCGCAGACGCAAGTGATTGTCACCCCTGATTTCCGTGCGACTCTGAGAAGTTCTGCGTATTCTGGATCAATATCTTTGGCCGCTTTAAAACTGGCACAATCATTTCGCTGAATGAGAAATAAGATCTCTGCTGTGTGCCCCTGCTTCACAAGCTCGGTGAGCTCTCGCAAATGCTTTTGCCCACGCTCGGTCACAGCATCAGGAAAAAGAGCGACCCCCTGCTTCGTTTCCAAGTCCCCAATCGCCAGTGTCACATTTTTCAATTCAACAAAATGTTGTTGCTGAGTTTTCGAATTGGTTAAAAGTAAATCCAATCGGGTCTCGGCATTAATTTTGTGTTCAGGCTTCATCACATCGTAGTTCTGCCAATGAGAGAGCCGCTTTTCTTTGAAAATCTCTTGAGCCAGCTGATGAGGCCATGAAGTGTTGACCCCCACCCATTCCCCACTTTGAGGATCCATCAAAGCCTCGAGTGAGAACTTGAGCTTTCTCTCGGGATTTTTGGATTTTGACACAAGACAATGCACCCCTGGGTTATTCACGCCTTTCATGGAACCTGTGTTGGCAACATGGGCGACCTCCACTTGCCCCCCGAGCTCAACATCCGCAAAAAAGCGCTTATAACGCTTTAAAAACACTCCTGTTAAAAGTTCTGTTTCAAACTGCATTTTACCACTCCAAGAGGCGCTCTGAGCAAATGGTCTAAAATTCAAAAGTTCATGGACATTACAATGACTTAAGCATAAAAAAAGACCATGTCAAAAACTCATATTCCAAAACCAGATTGGCTCAAAGTTCGCGCGCCCACGGGTGAGAATTACAATCGTATTAAAAATATGCTGGGGGACCTCAAGCTTGCCACTGTTTGCCAAGAAGCGAAATGCCCGAATATGGGAGAGTGCTGGGGTGGTGGCACGGCCACATTCATGCTGATGGGCGAAGTTTGCACTCGCGGATGCAAGTTTTGTCACGTGAAGACCGGCAATCCGAAAGGGAAGCTCGACCCCCTCGAGCCTGAAAAAGTAGGCTACTCAATAGCGCAGATGGGACTTGAGTACGTGGTGATCACTTCTGTGGACCGCGACGACTTGGCCGATCAAGGTGCCGGACACTTTGCCCGAACCATTCGAACGATCAAAAAACTCGATCAGCATGTGATTGTTGAAATTCTCACCCCTGACTTTCGTGGCGAATTGGATTTAGTGTCACAATTGGTGGATAGCAGGCCTGATGTCTTCGCTCACAACGTGGAAACTGTGGAACGCCTGCAGAAAACAGTGCGTGACCCACGAGCGAATTATCAACAGTCTTTGAGCGTGCTGGAGCACGTAAAAAAATATGACCCCACTCGTTACACGAAAACGTCGATCATGCTTGGCCTTGGAGAAACCGATGAAGAAGTTCTACAAACTTTGAAAGATCTCCGAAAAATTGACTGCGATGTGGTCACATTTGGCCAATACTTACAACCGACCAAAAGACACTTAGAAGTGAAGGAGTACATCACTCCAGAAAAATTTAAGTGGTGGCAAGACACTGCTGAGGCCATGGGATTCTTATATGTGGCCAGCGGTCCTCTCGTGAGAAGCTCTTACCGTGCTGGTGAGTTTTTCATGAAAGGTGTGATTGAGAAAAGAAAACAACAAGAAGCTATAAAATCAGAAACGACTCAAGGAGAGAAACAGCATGGCTACTGATGTGAAATTACCAGAACTCGGTGAAGGCGTCACAGAAGGTGAATTGGTAAAATGGCTCGTTAAACCCGGTGACACGGTGAGGCCTGATCAACCTGTTGCAGAAGTCATGACAGACAAAGCCACTGTTGAAGTTCCTTCTCCCGTCGGTGGAGTTGTGAAAGATTTGAAATTCAAAACAGGGGATGTGATCAAAGTAGAATCTGTCATTCTTACTTTGGACGGCGCTGGCGCAACGGCGGCACCTGCAAAGCCCGCAACTGCTGAAAAAGCACCTGCTCAAACTCCTGCTGCACAGAAAGCACCTGCTCCGTCAGCAGCAACAGCTCCGATGGGAGCTTCTTTTCACGAAGCTATTGGCCAAGCGACATTTTATCCTCCAGTGGCGGATTCGAAGGTTCTGGCAAC
>JAJTIC010000089.1 GCA_021300175.1 Pseudomonadota bacterium | reverse complement strand
TGTCACAATATTGATCCATGTCTCCTAAACCTAGCATAGACGAACTGGAGAACGAATGAAAACGGTCTTTTTAGGAATCTTTATCTGGCTCACCTCACAGAAGTGGAAATCGCACGGGCCAATTTTTTGCTGCACAGATTTCACCAGCAGAACTCTCAAGCCAATATTTATTTAAATTTTGGAGCAGGGCAGGAGCGCCATCGCGGAGATTCGCAGAGCCTCCAGCTTTTCGAGAGCCAAGTCGACTGGGAATCTCGGGAAGTTTACACGATGGCCTCTTATACCCGCTGGTACCGGGATAGGGCCAATGACATCGAAACAACGAAAGTTCGATTGGGCTTTCCCCTTACTTAGGAGACTTTAAAGACCTGAGCACTTGGCTGATTTTCGAAGCCTCCCAAAAAACCGGATCTGCAAAAGAGCTCACGACTTTTTTTCGGTTTTATTTCCGCAATGTCCTCTGGGAGATTGGCGGAACTCAAACTGGCGATACCAAGCTGAACTTAATGATTCACTATTAAAGGAGATCACGATGAAAAAGCTCATTTTACTCTCTGTCTTGGCCTTGATTCCTCACTTCGCCTTGGCTAGTTCTGAAAAAACGGTGGGAGTGTCTGGGATGGTCTGTGCCTTTTGCTCGCAAGGGATTGAAAAATCTTTTAAAGCATTGCCAGAGGTTCAAGAAGTCCATGTCTCCCTCAAAGAAAAGAAAATGCATCTGATTTTCAATGAGGGCAAAGAGCTTTCTGACGAGAAAATTGAAGCTGTGCTCAAAGAAGCTGGCTACAAAATGTTGAGAGAAGGTGCCTAATGCCTTGGCTGGCTCTGCTGACTTCCTTGAGTACTTTGATCTGCTGTGTTTTGCCAGCTCTCATGGTCGCTTTCGGAATGGGAGCAAGCCTCGTGGCTCTGTTAGGTGAGTTTCCTGAGCTCATTTGGCTGAGTGAGAACAAAAATAGCCTGTTTGCGGTGACTGTGGTGATGGTGAGCCTTGCTGGGGTGTTTCTTTGGAGACAAAGAAATGCTCCTTGTCCGCTGGACCCAGCTCTGCGCCAAGCGTGTCTGAGTGGGCGAAAGTGGAGTTTTCGAACTTGGTTGGCCTCTGTGCTAGTTCTTACTACTGGGAGTGTCGTGACTTTTGTCCTGCCGCTGATGCAATCTTAAGCAGATCTGGACCTGCAATCACAGTTATTTCGTTTACAATAGGAAGCATGTTCAGTGCAGAAAAAGACCGAGACATGGTTCCCATTCAAAGTCTGGATATCGAAGCTGAAACAAAACTTGGGTTCAACCTGTACGTTAACCTCCCTCTGAACCAAAAGTATGTTTTGTATCGAAAAGCTGGAGGTTCAATTGACTCGGACAGGCTCGAGAGACTCTCTCGTGCCAATGTGTCTAATTTTTTTATTCTCAAAGAGGACTATCACGAATTCGTTAAATATGTCGCTCTCAGGATTCGCGCTTTGATTGGGTCCGAAGATTCAGCGCAGAACCGACGCCTCATGATGAATTCGACCAAGTCACTTCTGAAGTCTACTTTGGATCAAAGGGATCCCGCTTTAGTCAATTCGCTGATGCAGAATCTGAATGACATTGCGGTCATCGTGATTGAGAGTGTTCTTGAAACTTCGCTTCCTCATCACAAACGGACTTTTCGAAAACTTTTAGAGCTTGCCGCGAAGGGGACTGATTTTCAAAAGCATCCTGTGAATGTCGCAAGTCTTGCCATTCTACTGACGTTTGGGATTGGCTATTCGAATGAAAAAATTCTGTCGGATATGGCAATGTCAGCACTTCTGCATGATATTGGACTCAGTCGCTGTTCTCCGAGATTGGTCAGTTTAGCTCATCAAGTGAAGCAGCTCACTTTTGAAGAGCGCGAACAATTGTACAGCCATCCACGAGCCACTCTCGATATCTTGGATGAGCGGGGGATTCGTTTATCCCAAATGGCTCGAACCATTATTTTGCAGCATCATGAAGAGTTTAACGGCTATGGATACCCGGAAGGAGTTCGGGGATATAACTTAAATGAGCTCGCTCAAGTTTTAAGAATTGCTGATGACTTGGATGGTCTCATTCATGAGATCACTCCTGACGCCCCTTCGGCGAAAGTCAAAGTTGCTGAATTATTAGACAACTATCACCGTGAGAAGATCGTTGAGCCATCTCTGCTGGGGCGCGTCCGAGCGGTTCTTGTTTAGTCTTATTGACAACTTACCTGACATTTATTTACCTCATCTGTCTTAAAGTTTGTAAAAAACCTTTAACAAAGGACAGCTGAGATGATGACGCTTGAGAGTCTTCTTTTGACCCCCATTATTGCTGGGGTGATCGGTTTGGTCGTTGCCGCCGTGTTTTACGTGAGAATGATCAGCCAGCCCATGGGAAATGAAACCATGAATCGCATTTCTTCCTATGTTCGGGAAGGTGCGATGGCCTTTTTGGTGCGAGAATATAAAGTCCTCGCTGTGTACACAGTGGTCGTAGGAATCGCGATCGCAATTATGTTGGGTTCAACAGCAGCTCTTTTCTTTGTGTTGGGAGCTGTGCTTTCCCTTCTCGCAGGTTTTGCAGGCATGAAAGCAGCCACTCACGCCAATGTACGCACAACTCAAGCGGCAGCTATCGGCTCTAAAGCGAAAGCACTTCTGGTGGCCCTTGATGGGGGAGCTGTGATGGGCTTTGCAGTGGCCGGTCTTGGACTTTTGGGAATTGGCATATTGTATTTGATCTATGCGAACGATCCCAAAGTTGGAACCATTCTTCACTCTTTCGCCGTGGGCGCAAGCTCAATTGCTCTGTTTGCTCGAATTGGTGGCGGCATTTACACAAAAGCAGCTGACGTTGGAGCAGACATCGCTGGTAAAGTGATCCAAGGAATTCCTGAAGACGATCCAAGAAACCCAGGCGTCATTGCTGACAACGTGGGAGACAATGTCGGTGATGTGGCGGGAATGGGAGCTGATATCTACGAATCCATGGTAGCTGCGATCGTTTCGGCGATGGCCATTGCTCTGACGATCCCTGCTTCGGTGATTCCTCAGCTGACGGCAGAAGCCGGTGAAGCCAATCGAACCACAGCAGTTCTTTTGCCGCTGGTCTTGTCAGCGCTGGGGCTTGTGATTTCAGTGGTGGTGGTTTTTGGAGCTCGTTTGTTTTCGAATTCAAAGCCAGCGGTGGTGTTGCGAACAGCGTTGATCATCCCTCCGGTGCTCTTGACCGCTGTTTGTGCGCTGGTTTTGCCTAGTTTTGGAATCTCTCAAGCAGTGACTGTGGCTTTGGCGGCAGGGGCATTCGGTGGAGCTATCATTGGTTTGATCACGGAGTACTACACAGCTGCGAAGCCTATCCGATTGGTGGCTGAAGCTTCTCTCACGGGGCCTGCGACCAATATTATTCGCGGTCTTGCTGTCGGCATGGAGTCCACAGCAATTCCCATCATCGTCGTAGCTCTTGCGGCTTATGTGGCGGATGCTTATCTGGGTCTTTACGGGGTTGCAATGGCTGCCGTGGGAATGCTAGCTGGAACTGCCGTTGTGATGACGGTCGATGCTTATGGCCCAATCGCTGACAATGCAGGCGGTATTTCTGAGATGTCAGGTCTCGGCAAAGAAGTTCGAGCAATCACAGATGAGCTCGATGCAGTTGGGAATACCACAGCAGCAATTGGGAAAGGTTTTGCGATTGGTTCAGCCATCTTGACTGTTTTGGCGTTGTTTTCTGCTTTCAACATGGAAGTCAATCACGTTCGAATCAATAATGGTCTTGCAGAAATGAAATTGGATCTGACTTCTTCGGGAGTTCTGATTGGAATCCTGTTAGGATCTATCCTGCCATTTTTGGTGGGTTCAACAACGATGACAGCTGTGGGACGTGCAGCAGGAAAGATCGTCGAAGAAATTCGTCGTCAGTTTAAAGAAATCCCGGGTCTTTTGCAGGGCAAAGCTGAGCCAGAGCCAGCAAGAATTGTGGATATCGCAACAAGTGCAGCTCTCTATGAAATGATTGTTCCAGGGCTCATCGCAGTTCTGGCGCCAGTGCTTGTTGGGTTTGTCATGGGACCTCAAGCTCTTGCAGGACTCTTGGCAGGTTCCATGGCTGTAGGGGCTGCAATGGCCCTGTTCATGGCCAATGCAGGAGGAGCTTGGGATAACGCGAAGAAATTCATCGAAAAAGGCGGACTCCCAGGGCACCCGAAGGGCAGTGATGCGCACAAGGGGGCCGTGGTGGGAGACACTGTGGGTGACCCCTTCAAAGATACTTCAGGTCCAGGTGTTGCCATCCTGATCAAAGTGATGTCCGTTGTCAGTCTGATGATTGCGCAATTGATTGCGACAATCGGTTAAGCTCGTTACACTAGAGCCATGAAAAAGAACTTTGTTTGGTTTTTCATGGCTCTTTTCTTTTTAGGCACCTCTGCTTACTTGTTCTTTCAGAAGGACGAAGAGTTCGTAGGCGTCTGTCGCGCCGAGATTCAAAAGTTTGAAGACATCAAGAAACGTACCCAATTTCTTCCGATTCAAGAATTTTCTGAACCAAAAGCAAAAGCTTCACAGTATTCTTCAGGATTATTAGCGGGGCAGGGGATTCATTGGGCTTTTCAAGTGAACTCCACAGGTTTCGGAGCTCTTCATTGTGACGGGCGCTACATGGATCCTAAAAATAAATTGCTGGCGCGGCTTTTTGTGGTGGCAATACCAAATCCTGCAGCGATGCAGGCTTGGCCAGAGGCTTCTGAGATGGATTCGTTGTTTCAGCCTTGTTCGGCCCGAAAACTCAATAATCCTGACCGAGATCGGGTTGAAGTCATGAAGTTGGTGAACGAGCTTCTGCAGACTGACGAATCTCAGACAGTGTATTGGAGTGCCGATCATGTGATCAAATCTCGAGAAATCCCCGTGAATGCCGAGTTGAAGTTTTATGAGTACAGCTTACTCAAAAAATCACCCAGTCTTCCCGTCGTGGTGGAGTATCGAATTCAATCCCCATTGAAGGAAACTTCATTGCAAAATATAGAATTGCAACGACGTCTTTCGAGTCAGATCGACATTTCCTCGGAGGACGCTCTGGCTCAGTGTTTGGTGGATCTTCAAGATAAAGTGGATGCTCTTTAGTTTTTAGCGCTTAATACCCAAATTCCAACCAGGATGAACAAACACCCTGAAACCCACTTCATGATCTGAGGTGAGAGAAGTTCTCCAAGGAACTTTCCAAAAAGCACACCCAAAAGTCCGGCTAAGCTCAAGGCCAGAACCACCGCGAGAAGAACGGGCATGGTGGATTTGGACTGTGAGCTCGCCGCCATGGCTGCAAACTGAGTTTTGTCCCCCATCTCAGCGAGGAAAATGGTGATAAAAGTGGTCGTGAAGATCTTCCAGTCCATGTAAAATTCCTTTATTGTTATCAAGTTGTAATTCGATCTTCAGTCTCGGTTCAAGGAGAAATCTCTGCGCAATCAAAAGCTCAGTCTTTGGGATGCTTTCTTTTTTAGTCTCATGGTCGGGGCTGGGGAATCTTATCTTCCTGCATTTGCGCTCAGTCAGGGACTCACGGAAGTTCAAGCCGGCTATTTCGTGACTTTACCTCTGATGATGGGGGCTTTGATTCAAATGATCACTCCTTGGGGGATTGCTCAGGTGAAGAGTCTTAAAAAATGGGTGGTGGGGGCTGCGAGTCTTCAGGCTGTGGCTTTTTTGCCATTACTGATCCTCAGTTATCAAGACTCTTCACCCAGCTGGGTTTTGTTTTTGCTCGCAAGTGTTTATTGGGGGGCGGGATTCGCCGCAGGTCCACCATGGAATTCCTGGATGAGTCAGCTGATTTCACCTGAGGAAACATCCGAGTTTTTTGCAACCAGACTTCGAGTTTCACAGATGGGAATCATGGCAGGGCTTTTCTTGGGGGGAGTCGCTCTTCATTTTGGAGCTCAGTTTGAAATCACTACGCTCGTATTCTCGGCTCTCTTTATTGTTGCATTCTTCTTTCGGGCCTCCAGTGCCTTGCTGCTTTCGCAGAAAGACTACGATCATACTTGGCATGTGGTTTCAGCGGGATTTCATGAAACAATCCGTTTGTTTTTTTCGGAAGCCCCGTATCGAAAGTTTTTTGGTTTTTTGTTTGTGTTTTTCAGTGTCATTTTTATTTCTTCACCTTTCGTGAATCCCTATTTTTTGGAAAAAGTAAAACTCGATTATTTTTCCTACATGCTTTCTTTAGGAGCACTGTTTGTAGGAAAAATCGCAGTCTTGCCATTTGCAGGAAAATTGGTTGAAAAGTGGGGAGTCAAAAGAGTTCTGTTTATTGGTGCTATGGGAATTTCTCCTCTTCCGGGGTTTTGGTTTCTCTCTCAAGAAGTGTGGTTTCTGATGAGTCTTCAAGCACTGAGCGGGGCTTTCTGGTCCATCTTTGAAGTGTCCTTAGCTTTGGTCTTTTTTAATCAAGTCGAAGCTAGGTTCAAAATATCTACTCTCACTATATACAATCTCTTTTATGCACTGGCTATTGCTGTGGGCTCTTTGCTCGGGGGCTTTCTTTTGCACCAGATGGAAGAGTCATGGAAAGGCTATTTCACGATTTTTGTTTTCGGAGCTATCTTAAGATGTCTCGTTGTCGTTGGTTTCTATTTTATGTCGAAAAAAGATAAGAACTTTTTATGGAGTTCTAAATCTTCGAAAGGATCAGCGGAAGCTTCAAAGTCTTTCCTTTGATATCCTGAGAAAATCTTAAGAATTTTTACTTTTCTTTCATTTTCAAAATATTCAAAGCTTGCGCGCCAAGTGCGGTAAGAAAAAATCCACGTCTGGCCTTCCACATGTTTCACTCTTTTCTTATTGACTGCTGTGGGTTCAAATTCCAGCTGAGTTTGAAGGGCTGAGCTAAAGCTTGAAAATTGATGAGCTTTGAGCCACTCGAGCTGCTCTTGAGCAAGAGCGGTGAGTTCGATGTGAAGACGATTGGCCTCGGGAGGAGTGGTCCAACCAAAACTAGCTTGAGGTACACTGTCGGCGTAAGCAAGATAAGGTTTGATATCTAAGATGGGGCTGCCCGCAAGAAGGTCGTTCGCTCCGAGATAAAGGATGTTCTTTTCTTTACCGACGAATTCTACACAAGAAAGTCCGATCGGATTGGGTCGATAGGGGCTTCGGGTGGAAAAGACTCCGCGCTTGATATCGCTACCCACAGGGGGCAGAACCTTGGGTTTCCAGCGTCGTCCGGTTTGATCCATCCAGAATAGAATCCATAAGTGGGAGAAGCCTTCAACATCCGAAAGAGCCTGTTCCAGTTCAGGTGTCTGTGTGAGCTCAATCCAGCCCCCAGAGCTAGCTTGCAAAATGCTTTGTCGGGCCTTCGAAGATTTTTGAGTTTCTTCTTTCTCAAAATACAATCCGATGGGAGTGATTTCGAGGGGCTTCATGAGTTGGATTCCCACTGTCTTCGGAATTCGAAGGCCGCTACAGACAGAGAACTCACCACATTGAGCGAGTTCTTCATTCCATGCATGGGAATCATTCGAACTTCATCGCAGAGATTGAGTAAATAGGGGTCAAGACCAAAGCGTTCATTTCCCACCACCAGTAATGTGGGGTGAAAGCGGAAAGGTTCATACAATGTTTTTGCGTTGTGAGCCGTCTCTAAAGCCACGACTCTTAAACCTCGGACTTTCGCCGCTTCAAGGCAGTCTTCGGTGCGGGGGTAAACTTTCCAGGGCAAGTGTTCTTCAGACTTGAGAGCTGTTTTGCGGACCGCATCTTGATCAGGTGTGGGGGAGTAGCCGCAAAGGTGAATTTGAGAAGCCCCTACAGCATCACCTAAGCGAAAAATCCCACCAACATTGAATCCCGAGCGCATATTTTCAAGTGCAAATTCCAGAGGAATTTTTAAAGCAGGGATTGCTTGGGGGCGATCCTTGTGAGTGATAAACAGATCACTGTCTGTCAAAGCTTGGTTCAGGGCCCTTTCGATAGGAACCATAAAAGTCACAAAAGCTGGAAGACCCATTTTTGAGTGCAGGTGATCTTTGATCCGGTGAAGGTGAGGATGTTTTTCAAGCTGAGAACAAAGAGCGATAATCTCTGCGAGATCAGTTTCTGAAAGTTTTCCCGTCAAAAGGTCTTCGCCTTGAGTTTCTATCGCTCGACCAAGTTCGCGGATTCTTTTCAGTGAACGAAGATCTTGTGCGTTTCCCATGAAATGAATCTACTTCACTTTATCGCCGGGCTTGGCTCCTGAGTCTGGGGACAGAATAAAAAGTTCTTTCCCGCCAGCCCCCGCCGCGAGGACCATGCCTTCGCTCATTCCGAATTTCATTTTTCGAGGAGCTAAGTTTGCCACCACGACTGTCAATCGGCCCACCAGTGATGTTGCTTCATAGGCTGACTTAATTCCTGCAAAGATTTGTTTTGTTCCCAGAGGACCTAAGTCAATCTGCAGTTTCAACAGCTTGTCGGCTTCGGGAATCGCTTCAGCTGAAACGATTTTACCAATCCGCAAATCAATTTTTGAAAAGTCATCGATCGAGCAGTGGGCAGAGGTTTCTTGGGGAGCCGCCGCTGCATGTAAGGGCGCTGGAGTTGTTTTTGTTTCAGTCACTTTAGACTCCTCAATCATGGCTTGAACTTTCACAGGATCCAGTCGTGTCGCCAAATGTTCATAGTCGTTAATTTTATGATTCTTGAGTGTGGTTTTAAGATCCTTCCAAGAGTACGGTTTTTCATTGAAAAGCTTCTCTACTTTTTGGGTATAAGCCGGAAGGACTGGCTTTAAGAAAATAGCGAGGTTTCGGAAAACGTTCAGGGTCGTGGTGAGAACTTGTTTTGTCCCAGCGGGGTCTGACTCTAGAGTCTTCCAAGGAGCTTTTTCGTCAAAGTACCTATTGGCTTCATCGGCCAAAAATCTTATTTCAGAAATCGCTTTGGAAAACTCGAGTTTTTCATAAGCTTCCGCAATTTTGGGAGCTGAAGCTTGGAGGCTGCTCAAAAGTGCGAACCCTTTTTCATCAGGATCTGACATCACGCCGTCCATTTTTTTAGAGAGCATTTGTGCTCCACGAGAGGCGAGGTTCGTGATTTTTCCGATGAGATCGGAATTCACTCTTTGAGAAAAGTCTTCGAGATTTAAATCAATGTCATCCACGCCACTGCTCAGTTTAGAAGCGTAATAGTAGCGTAAATACATCGGGTCTAAGTGTTTGAGGTAAGTTTTAACTTTCAAACTTGTGCCTTTGGATTTCGACATTTTCTCCCCGTTCACAGTGAGCATGCCATGAACGTGAATTTTTGTAGGCAATCGAAAGTCAGCACTCTTCAGTAGTGCTGGCCAAAACAAAGCATGGAAGTAAGTGATGTCTTTTCCAATGAAATGATAAACTTCCGAGTCCTCTGACTTCCAATAGTCTTCAAACTTGAGTTTTCCCTGTTGGGCGTATTCTTTTGTGGTGGAAACATAACCCATGGGAGCATCCACCCAAACGTAAAAGTACTTGTCTGTGTAACCAGGAATCTGAAAGCCAAAATACGGAGCGTTGCGCGAAATATCCCATTCTCGCAAATCCTCTTTGAACCACTCCATCATCTTCGCCACCATATCGCGGCTTAAGTGCTGGGGAATCCAGTTCTCGAGAAATGATTTGAAGTTATTCACTTTAAAAAGAAGCTGCTCGCTCTGCTTGAGAACAGGTTTATTCCCGCAAATAGCACAAGCTGGCGACTTAAGGTCTGCTGGAGTATAAGTGGCTGCACACACATCACAGGAGTCCCCGTACTGATCTTTGGCTCCGCACTTGGGGCACTCGCCTTTCACGAAACGATCTGGAAGGAACATTTTATCGTGTTCACAGTAGAGCTGATCGATTTTTTTACTCCCCAAGTGGCCGCCAGCTTTGATCTTTTCAAAAAAGAATTCGCAGAGCTCTTTGTTGGCCGGAGAGTTGGTGGAAGAGTAATGTGAAAACTGAATCTGAAAACCTTTAAAATCTTCCGTGTGCTCGATCCAGGCATCCCCAATCAGTTTTTCAGGAGTGATTCCTTGTTTCCGAGACTCTATCATGATGGGGGTGCCGTGAGTATCATCGGCACATAAAAAGTGCACATCATGACCCTGGAGCTTGAGAAAGCGAACCCAAATATCTGCTTGGATGTGTTCAACAAGATGGCCAATGTGCACAGAGCCATTGGCATAGGGGAGAGCGCAAGTGACCAGTATTTTTCTCATCCCCAATAACTACTAAAAATTCGATTTGAAATCTACTTTTCCTGTGACCAAATCGTAGACTCCGGTGCGGACGACAAGTTCACTGGATTGAGTCATTGCTCCCAGTACTTCAGAGCGCAATAAAACATCTTTTTTTGCATCTTCCACTCGCATCCAGGCCTCTTCATTGCAAAGTCGGGGGCGAGCTGCGTCAAGAGTGCGGCTGCAAGCATTGGTGGTGAGTATCACGAGGTGAGGAATTTTCAGATCTTGAGCTCCATATTCCAAGCTTGAAATCGTGGAGAGATCCACTTGGGGGCCACGGTTTCTCACCACGTAAATTTCGCCCAATTTTTGATCAAAAATCACTTCTGGGGGAAAGCGGCTATCAGAAGGAGCTAAGATCATGGCGTGTGCTTTTTCAAAGAAGACCAGTCGCTGAATATCTTTGGCCGCTTGACCATCAGCTCGCAGATTTCCTTTGATAAAACGAGTGTTCCCATTTTTGAGCCAACCATAGGACTTTTCGGCGAGGGGATTGATCTTTTGGGTTTCGGGTGCTGGTGGGGACTCATGAACTTTATCGGCAAGCTCCCCCACGGCTTTGATTTCAATTTTCACTTCGTCTTCGGTTAGTCTTTTGGGTGGCTGAGGCGCTTCGAGGGAGGCTTCAGTTTGAGGAGCGGGGGCTGTGGCTGTTTCCAGAGGTTCAGGCTGATCTTTTTTTGGAGAGAGAGAACAGGAAACGCAGACTAAGGTCGAAAGCCAAATCAGTGTTAACTTTTTCATTGGGATTTCCTTTGATACAGTGAATGGTACATGCCTAAAGAAAAAGATTCAATGCTCAACATTTCAAGTCTTAAGGAAATCACTTTTGAAAGTTGGAAGCCTCTGCTTCCGCCAAATAGTCCTGCTGTAATTTTCTACTCCAGTGTTCTTCGAGCTCTGACCAGGGATCCTCGTCTGATGACTGTGCCCGTGGATGATCATATGGTTCACCGAGGAGACGGAGTTTTTGAAGCTCTGAAATTTCTCAAGCAGAAAATCTATCTCCTTCAAGATCACTTGAGTCGTTTGACGATGTCTGCAGAAAGGATATCTTTGCAACTTCCCTTGTCTGTCCCTGAGTTGGCAGAACTTCTTCAGTTGATGGTTCAAAAATCGGGGCTTCAAGAAGGGCTGATCCGTCTTTATATCTCTCGAGGGGGTGGTGATTTTACTCCGAACCCGTACACCACCACGGGATCTCAAATTTTTGTTGCGATCACTGAGTTGAAAGCGCCAAGTCGGGAGCAGCGTTTTCTCGGTGTAAGAATTGGAAAGTACAGTCAAGTCGGCAAGATGGGATGGATGGCTCAAGTGAAGTCTTGCAACTATCTTCCCAATGTCATGATGAAAAAAGAAGCTGTGGATCGCGGCGTTGAATTTATGGTGAGTTTTGATGAGGACGGCTATCTGCAAGAGGGCCCCACAGAGAACATAGCTTTGGTTTCAAGAAAAGGCCAATTTCTGTTTCCGTTCTACCGAAATATTCTGAAGGGCACCACTTTGAATCGCTTAACTGAATTGATTCTTGCGCAGGGGCTTTTGCCGGTGGAGCAAAAGGACATCCAAGAAGAGGATCTTTTAGTGGCGCAAGAAGTATTTATGCTTGGAACGACATTGGATGTCCTTCCTGTGAAGAGCTTTGAAAGTCAAAATTTCACAGTGGGGCCGTGGGGACTTAAGTTCCAAGCCTTGATTGAGCAAGATCAAAAATAAGCTTCACCGAAAATTTTCTCCGATTTAAACTTCCAGCTTAATCTTGTCGAGGAGTTCCACGTCGCTCAAGATCGCTTCACCGCCACGGGCGATGGTCGTGAGTGGATCCTCAGCAAGGCGAATCGGGAGTCTTACTTCATTCTGGATTCTTAAATCGATATCTCGAATGAGAGCTCCACCACCCGTAAGGATAATGCCATTCTCGATAATATCTGACACGAGCTCTGGGGGAGTGTTCTCGAGGGCGAGATGGATTGCATTGATAATTTCCTTGAGCGACTCATCCATGGCATTGCCCACATCTTCGGAGGTGATCTCGCTGCTGCGATTAAGGCCAGAATCTACATCGCGGCCTTGAATTTCTAGGATTCGGATGTCCTTTTTAGGTGTCGCTGTGCCGATCTGAACTTTGAGTTGTTCTGCATAAGTCTCTGAAATGATCAGTCCTTTTTTCTTTTTCATGTAATCCACAATAGCGTCATCAAACTTATTTCCACCCACACGGCAAGCTTGGCAGTAAACAATGTCGGCCAAAGCAATGACAGCCACTTCGGTGGTTCCACCACCGATATCGACCACCATGCTGCCTTGAGGATCTTTCACTGGCAGGCCCGCGCCGATGGCCGAAGCCATGGGCTCATCGATTAAAGTAACGGATTTAGCTCCGGCAGATTTTCCAGCTTCAATGACTGCTTTCTTCTCTACTTCGGTGACGCCGAAAGGAAGCGAAACCACGATGCGAGGTCGACTGGCCACACTTTTTACTTCCGGGCGCGAAAGGAAATAACGGAGCATCGTTTCTGTCGTGTCAAAGTCAGCGATGACACCTTCTTTCAAGGGGCGAATGGCGTTGATATTCCCTGGAGTTTTTAAAACTTTTTCTCGAGCTTCCAGTCCTACGGCCACCACTCGCTTTTTCCCAGCGCTGGTTTCTGAATAGGCGATCAAAGTGGGTTCATTGACAATCAAGCCCTTCCCTCGAGCTGCAATCAAAGTGTTTGCAGTTCCTAGGTCCACATAGAGATCGGCAGCGCTTCCGTCATCCTTGAAAAAAGAAAACATTGCCTACCTCGTCTTCAGTTTTTTAACTTCGTCCAGGGGGATACTGATCCAGCCCATTAAGTAGGAGTAAGAATCTTTGGCTTCAAGTCCAAGTTCAGCCCCAAATTGAAAATGAGTGTCCGGGTGAAGCCACTCTGTTCCACCGACCACTTGAAAGCCTGTGCTTGTTTCACCACGAACGCTCGTCCTTGAAAGGGATAGAGAAGTGTAAGGGATCAGTAAGCCATAGTCTGTTTCCACTTTCTTGCTGACCAGAGGAGAGAGCTGAACAGAAGTCAAAGTTTTATCACCTTCGCGGCCAAAATTAGCTCCGACTTTAAGCCCGATGGCAGGTTGATTTTCATAGTCTGGAATCGGGACCCATTTGAATGAGGCTCCAGTAAAAAAATCAATTTCCCCACCTCCTGCTTGTACTCTCATGGATGTGGAGTCCGTGAGAGCTGCGTCTACATAGCCAATCACGTTGAGACCTCCGCCGTCTGAAAGGTAAAACTGAGGGGCTGCTCCCAATCGGTAAGTGGAGATAGGAAGGATTTCAGCGCTTTCTCCCACAGTCAAATAAGCTTGCGCGGAAGAAGATAAACAGAGGGTCAGTAATAGTCCGATTTGTAAGAGATGACGCATAGGTTCCCTTTCGTTTGAATGTCGAGTTAGAAATTGTAGGGGGAGCTCGGCGCTTTGACAAGGATTTGACATGGTTTGTAGATGATGCAGAATGAGGAAAGATGAAAATGCCTCTCAGTGTTGCCATCATCACTTACAACGAGGAACGAAATTTACCTCGTCTCTTGGAATCTTTAGATTTTGTGTCAGAAATTGTGATCCTGGATAGCTTTAGCTCGGATGGAACTCGGCAAGTCGCCGAAAGCTTCCAGCACAGGACCGGGATTCGTTTAAAATTTGAAAGCCAAGCTTTTCTTGGTTATGGTCAACAAAAGCAAAAGGCCACGGATCTTTGCTCGGAGTCTTGGGTGCTTAATCTCGATGCTGATGAAGTGGTGTCCCCAGAAATGAAGCAAGAACTTATCGAAAAATTCCAGAGTCTCGACAAGATGGCCAGCTACAGTTTTCCTCGGAAGTCTTTTCACTTAGGCAGATGGATCATGTATGGTGGCTGGTACCCCGACCGACAGGTGCGGCTGTATAGCCGTGACAGTGCTCGTTGGTCGTTGTCAGCGGTCCATGAAAAACTAGACACCCCGCAAGTGATTTCGATGAAAAGTCCAATTCTTCACTATGTGTTCAGGGATCTTTCCCATCAAGTTTTGACGAACGACAAGTATTCAACTCTTCAAGCAAAAAACGAGCTCGAAAAGAACAAAGGTTTCGTTCTTCTGCGCCTTTTAGTGAAGCCTTGGGTGAAATTTTTTGAATGCTATTTTTTTAAGCTTGGATTTTTAGACGGTGTCCCAGGGTTTGTGATTGCCGTGGGGGCGGCTTATTCTGTGTTTCTTCGCTGGAGTAAAGTTTGGGAAAAGAGGAACACATGAAAGTTTTATTGATTTTGTTTTTGTCTTTCCCTGGGCTCTCTTGGGCAGGTCTGAGTAAATACCCGATCGTTTCAGAGGTGAAGGGAAAAAGCTTTTGGGTCACCTCCGGTGGGCGAGAAATTCCGATCAAAAACAAAATGGTACTGACCATTCAGGGGGAGATCAAGACAAGTGCTGATTCTTTTGTGAGAATTGAATTTTCACCCGATCAATCCTTGAAAGTGTTTTCCCGAAGTCATTCAAAAATCCCAGTGATTGAGTGGGAAAGTGGGAAAATTGAACGACTGGAGTTGCTTCAGGGACGGGTTCAACTCAGATGTGGTCATGATTGTGGGTTTCAGCTTCAAACACCTGTTTTTTCTGAACCTCTAGCGGCTGGAGAGCTGATTTTGGATTATGATTCTGCTACAGGACGACTTGAAATGACGGTTCTAGAGGGGCATCAGGTTTTTCGAGGGCTTGAGTCGGAGCAAAGTCATCTATTGCAAGCAGGTCAAAAAGGAGTTTTCCAAGGAATTATAGAGAACGGAGTCCCTCAGTTTGATGAACTTCTTCGCGGAAAGAAAGTAGCCAAAGGGGAGCTTGTTCCGATGGAAGTTTTGGCGGCACAGGAGTTTCAAGTTTTGAAGTCCCAAACTTTGAGAGCAAAGCCAAGGCCGACTCTTCTTCCCAAGAAACTACGCAAGCAAGCAGATCAGATTTGTGAAAAGCCCTATGCAAAACTCAATGAGTGCGTCTGGAGAATTGAGAAATCGAGTGTTTGTGTGCGTGAACGATGCAATGCCAACGGGCAATGGACCGATCGCACAGAGATGATCGGCAATCAAGCGAAGTGCTCAAAAAAGGAACATATCAATACATGCGATTACTAGTGACGGGTGGGAGTTCCCAAACACGAACCCAACTCATGTATTTCTTCATATCTTGGACATAAATGTTTTTTTCGGGCGTGGCAGTTCCATTTTTAAGACGAGAAGTCGCGCCAAAGTAGATGTAAGGTAGAAAATCTACATATGTCGACGGAGTGATAAACTTCCATTGGTTATTTTTTGCTCTTTGTTTGAGCTCTCTTAAGTTTTCAATAAGGATTCCCACAGTAGCTCGAGCTGCATTTTCAGGGATGTCCAGGTCCTCTTCAGTGAATTCAAAGGCTTCTTCAACTTTTTGAGGAATCACTTTAATTTGAGTAGGGCCGCGGGAATTTTGAGAAACCTTTTGCGTAGATAAATAGGTTCTGACCGTTTTAATTAGTGAAACCATCCACGGCATGTCTTTTTTGACATGATATCTCCAGCTCGTGAAAAATATGGATTCCCGCCCCAGGATCCCGACTGCCATGTGAGCGAGAAGGGCGTACTCCTGAGCGTCAATTTTGTAGAGTTGAATCATCTCGGTCTGAGAAGATTCGAGGGCTTTCAAGAAAGCTTGTACTTTCTCTGTTTTAATTTCTTCCTTCAAGACTTCAAATTGGATCGGGCAAGTTTGGCACTGAGAACTGCCAAAGCTCCAAACTCTTGGTTTCTGGAGACTCGGTTGTCCCCAAGTTTTGGAACAGGATAAGATCAACAGAGTATAAACTGCAACGCTCAGAAGTTTTCTCATAGATCTCCCATAACTCGAACTTGGTAATCGATGTTTCCACCAGAAGAGAGATTGTCGATGATCTCTCGGAAAGTGACTTCACTGCGTTCCACTTCTTGAGGCTGCCAAACCAGAGCGTCTTCTCCGTAGCCGGCGGCAAAAGGTTCCAAGGTCACTGAAATTGGGGAGCCATTTTTGAACATCCGAACCCGAGCTTGGCTGAGGCCAATTCCTGAGCGAGAAAAACTCCACCGATGAGATCCCGGCAGAAGACTGCTCGGAAAGTATCCTCGAGATGGCCAAGCGACAAAGGAATTGGGTGAGGGATCAGCGCCCCATCCGCCAATGACTTGCAGAGCATCAGCTCCAGGAACGGCCCCAAGGCCTACTTGAGAAAGTGCAGGGTAGAAAATCCACCGACGACGGCCCAAAGCATAGTTGTGAGAGCCAAAGTCATCGACATAGACCATGATAGCTCCTGGGCCACTGGCTCCCAGGGCAAAGTTGGAAGCGCCAGTGGCGTTCGTGGAATAGCATCTCCAAGTGTCGGGAGCTCCCGCATTATATGAACTCACGTTGTCAGTAAAACTCATGCTTTCAGAAAGAGTGGGGGACAGGACTTGTTCGCAAGCAGCCGCACTGAGACTTCCGCAAGAGCTCCCTATTACGGGTATCCCATCCGTGGATGAGATCGGTGTGAGGGGCCCAGAATTGCTATCTCCTGTCGTGTTTGTCGACAGTTGTGGAGCACACGCCGACAAGCTAGTTGCAATTAAAAGCATTCCTAGGATTTGGCGAAACATACACGATCCTCCACCCTTTGTGACCAAAGCAAACCCTAGACCTTGATAAGGTATTGGGGTATCGGTCACCGCACGGCCCTTACTCGTCCCTGATGTAGTTTTAATTGATTTGGCGGTGATTTGAGAGGAGGTATCGGTCATGCCAGAAAGTGGTGACCGATACCCCTTCTAGTTTTGAGATCATAAGACATTAAACTCGAGCAGGGGTTTCTCGGTGACCGATACCTCTTTTTAAGGGGAAGTTCTGGATTTATAGTTTAATAAAGTGTAAACTATAATCTATGGATCAAAATCAAGATTTTAATCTAAAAACCGGCCAGGATTCTTCGTCGAAACTGCTCAAAGTCTTCTTTGATGGCGAGTGCCGAGTCTGTGCTTTTGAAATTCAACAGTACATCAAAAAAGATTTGGAACGCAAAATCGAGTTTATCGATATTTCTCATCCGAAATTCAGTGCTGAAAGCTATGGCCTCGATCGAAAAAAAGTGCGGCAAGTGATGCACACTCAAACTGCCGATGGGAAGTTTCATACTCGAGTCGATGCTTTTGTTCAGATTTGGAAAGTGCTTCCTCAGTATCGATTCTTGGTGCCTTTGGCTAAAAATCGCGCACTCCGTCCTTTCCTTGAAGTTGCATATACTGCTTTTGCGAAAATTCGCCCTTATCTTCCGAAGAATAAGAACGTTCACTGCGACGATGAGAAGTGTGAAATCTAACGAGTCTTTAAATACGATGACATTGAGCACTCCTCTTCTTTCATTCAAATACGTCTTCGATTCGCTCAAAAAGTAAGGCTCGAGCCTCGTCGTTCATGCTATGTCCTAGTCCTGGAAATGAAAAAAAGCGCCCTTGCGGGTTCAGCGGCTGAAGGTCCTGAAAAGAAGTTCTGGCGATCTCAAAAGGAACAATTTCATCTTCAGTGCCATGAAAAGCTTCCAAGGGAACTGGCAAAGTGGTCTGGTAATCTTCAGGTCGAAAAGCAGAGCCCACAGCAAACATTTTTTTCAAGCGAGTGAGTTTTCGACAAAGAAAGGGCAGAAAGAAACCGCCTTGTGAAAACCCCAAAAGAACTTTTTCTCGGTCCTCTAAGCCGAGATCTTGAATGAGCTTCACCAAAGCAGAAGCGGAAACATCTGGATGAATCAAGACTGACGATTTCGTAAATTCAGCAAAGTACCATGCAAAGGACTGTCGCCATCCACCGGCAATTTTTTGAGGCACAGGAAAGAGGCCATTGGGCGCTAAAATTTCATACTTGTGGTCTAAGTGAGGAAAGGCCCGCTTGAGAAAGCCAGCCGCGGTATCGGTATAGCCGTGGAGAAAGATCAAAAGAGGTTTTCCAGCTCCCTGGTTGAAATGATGATAGCTCAAAGGGAGCGTCACTTGGACTTCAGTCTTTAAAAGGGCCGCGGAGGAAATTTTAGGATGAGCCATGTTATTCCTTTTCAATTGGGTGCCATCGAGCTTAGCTAGAACTCAAATGAAAACACAAAGCACTGAGAGTCAAAAACCAATTATGCGTCCCAAACTTCAAGCTCCGGGAGCTGGGCTTCCATGGATCGAGTCTTTGCTCCTGAAATATTGGGTGAAACCGCGTCTCGCCAGCAAAGCCACTTGGGAGATCTCGTCTCAAAGATTTGAAAGAATCCATCAAAAAATTTTTGATGAGATTCAAGGACTCAGTCTGGAAGAGCTATCGACACCCGTTTTGATCGAGCGCGTTCGTGGTCTT
This sequence comes from Pseudomonadota bacterium, assembly GCA_021300175.1. Classification (GTDB taxonomy): domain Bacteria; phylum Bdellovibrionota; class Bdellovibrionia; order Bdellovibrionales; family Bdellovibrionaceae; genus JAJTIC01. The sequence continues at coordinate 12,149 of JAJTIC010000089.1, read as the reverse complement.
GAAGATAGCTCCCGCTTTTGGTCGATGGCACAAACTTTAGAGCACATTGAGATTGTGGGTTCGATGATCTACGGCCTTCTTCCTCAGTTGGCGAAAGGTTACGCCCCAGAGGTTGTGGCTGATACAGCCACAGTGAAGCCCAGTCAGAAAGTCAATTCGCAGGAAGCGCTGAAAAATTTTGAAAGTTATCGAAAAAATCATTTTCAAACCGTTACAAAAAAGCAGGGACTTGAAGAATCTGAAGTGAAGTTTAAACACCCTTGGTTTGGGCCCATGTCGGATCGAGAATGGTTTTGGCTGTTGGGTGTCCATGCTGGAATTCATCTCGAACAGATCCGAAGAATTAAAGAGGGGTTAAAGCTTCGTTCAACCCTGTAAATTTATCCCGAATGTGATATGCATTTCGGCTGAGGTTTTTCATTTCCAAAGACAGGGAGATCAACCGTGAAGCTTATTGTTTGGGTTACCGAGTCACAGAGTATTTGCTTAAAAAACAGACTTGGAAGACTTTGCTTCTTGGGAGTATCGCAAATTTCAGCGCGAAACACTAAAAGTACTTGAGCTTCTCAAGAAATCTGAAATAGCCTTTGGGCAGTGAAATTAACTGCGCTTTTCAGTCTTTTTTTAGTCTCAGTTTCCACTTTCGGGAGTTCTCAAAAGGTCTATGACTTTTTGCGACCTTTGGTTTTTCAAGTCAAAACCACAAGTTCTCTGGAGTCAGAGAAAAAGTCTTACGGAACTGGCTTTGTCATCGATCGGCAGGGGTTGGTCGCCACCAATTACCATGTGATTTCAGAAGCACTTTGGAAAAAAGAAGAGAATAAAATCTTTCTTGAAATCCAAGGCGAACGCAAAGAAGCCCATGTGGTGGCCGTGGATTTTCTCAATGATCTTGCCATTATTAAAGTGGACACTCAGTTTGCAGGCCAAGTGAGTCTCGCCAAAAAATTACCAGATCGAGGCAGTGCTGTTTTTTCTTTTGGTTTGCCAGAGGATATTGAGTGGACAGTGACTCAAGGGATCTACAATGGTCTTTCTCGGCAAGGCGTCACCGATCTTTTTTACATGTCCACACCAATTAATCCGGGCATGAGCGGGGGGCCTATTGTTGATTCGAACCTCCAAGTGGTGGCTGTGAATGTGTCTATCTTAGGTTGGTCTCAAAACATCTCTTTCGGGGTTCCCGTGGAGAAACTCATTCAGCTCAAAGCCAAACTAGAGAAGGAAGGACCACTCAAAAAAGGTGAAGTTTACGACTCGTTGCAAGCGCAGATGAAAGTTTATGAAGTGCGCATGCTTGAAAAACTCGGCAAAGCTTTTCAAGGGCAGAAGAAGTTAGGTCCCATTCATGTACCGTTTTTTTCTGAAGGAAAAGACTGTTGGGGCACGGATAATCAAAGCAGTGAACAGAAGAAAAAGTACCTGAAGGTAGCAGAAATCTGTCGCTTTAGTCATAACATATCTCTCTCGGAAAATACTTTCCTTGGACTTTTTGATATCGAAATGACTTACCTCGAAAATAAGAGCCTGAATTCAGCTCAATGGAAGCAAGCCCAATTTATGGGGTGGACCAATCTTCGAGAGATGGTCACCCAGGTGAACAAACGAGATTTGATCAGTTTTCAACAGGCCAGGTGCCGTTCAGAGCAGTTCAGAGATAAAAACGGAAAGATCATTTCAGCGAGCATTTGTGAACAGAAAGTCAACCAGCTCCAAGATGTTTCTGATTATTACATGGACATTCATTTTCCTCTCGGTCAAAAAACAGCGGCGTTGCGCTTGCAAGTGACTCTCAGTGGGTACAGTCTCAATGGCCAGAAACAGATTTTGAAGCAGCTCTTAGGATATTCGTATGAGGTTCAACCGTGATTCACTTAGGGTTGGACGAGCAGGACAAGCGTCGGAATCGCGACTATGAATTTCATCAGCACCGGGTCACTGTGGGGAAAGATCCTCGTTGTGATGTTGTGGTTGCGATGGATGAGTTTCTGGAAATCCTTTTTCATCCGATCCTTGGTGCTCAAATTAAGGTTCACAATCACGGGCAAGTAAGGACTCTGGATTTGACTCAAGAAGTGGAGTTGAAACTTTCCGGCCATCGCTTGAGAGTTTCCACAGACTCTTCAAGACTCAAGGAAAGTACGTTTCAGACCTGGAGGTCTGTGCTGATTTTGGGGGTCCTTCATTTTCTGCATGGTCTGTTTGAGGTCATGTTGATTTCAACCTATGAGTCTTGGCTTTCGATCATGGCTGTGACTTTGTTGTTTCTCGGGGGAATAGGGATTAGCACTTTGGGGCTTGGTTTTGTGAAAAAAGTCATCTCAGGACAGTTTCAGCTGCTCAAGTGGCTTGAATTTAATTTGTTTTGGAGTTTTATCACTGTGGTCCTCATCAGTCTTTTGAGTCTAGCTCGAGTTTCAACTTCCGTTGTTTGGCAGTATCAAGAAGTTGAGAGTGTGCTTTATATACTCATTCTTCTTTTAGTCCTCTATAAGACTTTTCATTTTCTTTTTGATGGTCGCTTTGAAAAGCTCCTGCGTTGGGGATTTTCAAGTCTTTTGTTTGTGTATTTAGTGACCAAAGTCACGGCTTACTGGCCGGGGGATGATCGGGACTACCGACTCTTTCGTCCAGATCCAGCTCCGCCCTTGGTTCAGATTTTCCAAGGCGAACCGCAGTCACTCGAGGAATTTTTAAAGTCTCCGCTAGAATAAGACCATGTGGTCATTATTGCTGTCAGCCTTCATCACGGTGCCTTGTGAGTTCAAAATCAAACGCGAAATAGAAAGCGCTTTGTTGAACCAAAATCAAATCCATCTTTCAAGCCAAACTGCGGAAGCACCACCATCAGAGCCTCTTTCTCAAATTCAAGAGCTTGTCTCGCAAGTTGAAATCAGGCATAACTTCTGTCGATGAAATTCGACAAATCACTTCTCGAGACTTACCACCAGCAAATCCTTGATCTTGGTTTTCCCGAAGCCCAGTGGGAAGGACTTTCAAAGTTTCTCGAAATATTGAGTCAAAAGAATGAAGAGCTCAATTTAGTGAGTCGACAAATGACCATGAAAGAGCTCATCGAGAATCATGTGATCGACTGTTTGCTCCCTCTCGAGCGGTTCCCTGGGGAGGTTAAGATCTGTGCAGATCTTGGAACTGGCGGTGGTTTCCCGGGGGTGATCTACGCCCTTGCAAAACCAGAGGTTCAATTTCATTTCTATGAAAAGAGTCCTCTGAAGCAAAAATACCTCGAGAGCTTGATTACTTCTCTCAGTTTATCAGCCGAAGTTCGCGGTGAAGTGAAATCGCACTTGAATCAAGCCGATTTGGCCATTGCTCGTGGATTTAAGCCTGTGGATGTCATCCTTCAAATGACATCCGACTTTTTAAAGAATCAAGGCAAGTACTTTCTTTTGAAAGGCCGTCTTGGGAAGATTAAGGAAGAGTGCGCGGCCGCCACAAAGAAGAATAAATCTCTTAGAGTGGTGATTGATCCCCTCAAGTCCCCCGTACTTGACGTTGAAAGACATCTCGTGGTGGTTGGCTAATGTCCAATTTACTGCAGATCCTGAATGCGGAAAAAACCATGGGTTCCCGTTTGCTTTTCGAAAAAGTCAGTTTCGGATTAAATAAAGGTGAACATGTCGGAGTGATCGGTCCTAACGGGGCAGGAAAGACCACTCTGTTTAAAGTCTTAGCCTGTGAAACAGAGTTGGATTCCGGAGAATACATTCGCTCGTCGCAGTTAAAAATTGGCTACTTGAAACAAGAGTCCGATTGGGATCTCGATCAAAAAGCTGAAGACTTTGTCATGGAAAAGTCTTTGATTCCTATGTGGGAAATGAAGCAAACGGCGAGAGACTTGGGGCTTTTAGAAAAGCATTTCACGTTGACTCTCAAAGAGCTCAGCGGTGGCTATCGGATGCGCATGCAGCTTCTCAAGCTTCTCACCCAGCAGCCCAATTGCTTAATGCTCGATGAACCTACGAATTTTCTAGATTTGGAAACTGTTCTCTCTTTAGAAAAGTTTTTGCAAGGGTACTCAGGATCATTTCTTCTGATCTCACACGATCGAGAATTTTTAAAGCGCACGACGGATCATACTCTTGAAATCGAAGCCGGTGAAGTGACCAAGTATCCTGGAAATATTGAAGACTATTTTGAACAGAAAGCTCTTCTGCGCGAACAGGAGCTAGCTCAATTTAAGAATCAAGAGCAAAAAAGAAAGCATCTCCAGAGCTTTGTCGATCGATTCAGAGCCAAAGCGACCAAAGCTAAGCAAGCTCAGAGTCGCATGAAAATGCTTGATAAAATGGAGGTCATTGAGTTAAAGGCCCTGCCGGTCAGGGCAAGAATTCCAGTGCCAGCCCCGATGACGACAGGAAAAGAGGTCCTTGAGCTCAAAGACTATTCTTGTGGCTACACGGAGAAAAACATTCTCTCAAAAGTGAATTTAAGAATCGTTCGTGGGGATCGTCTGGGGATTGTTGGTGTGAATGGGGCAGGGAAGTCCACCCTTCTTAAAAGTCTGGTTGAAAAAGGTGTTTGGTCCAAGGGGTTTAAGAAGTTTGGACATCAAGTCGATGTGGCCTATTTTGCCCAACACTCCACCGACGAGCTCGAGGACTCGGAAACTATCCTAGAAGCATTGCAAAGAAAGGCCCATCCCTCGGTGCTTTTGCAGGAAATTAAGAATCTGGCGGGAAGTCTTCTGTTTTCAGGCGATGATATCTTAAAGAAAATAAAAGTTTTAAGTGGGGGAGAAAAGTCTCGTGTTGCTCTAGGGCAAGTGCTTTTGCAGCGAAAGTCTTTAATTCTTCTGGATGAACCGACGAATCATCTTGATTTTGAAACTGTGGAATCTCTCACTCAGGCACTGCAGAGTTTTGAGGGGACGATTGTATTCATTTCTCATGATCGTACTTTTGTCAGACGAGTGGCGACTCGAATTCTTGAGATTGAGCTAGGTCAGCTTCTAGACTATGCAGGGACTTATGATGACTACGTGTGGTCGCAGCAGCAAAAACTGCAAAGTGAAATGACTGAAAGCTCTGAGAATAAAGTCAGTGAAAAGAAAGGGAATTCTTCGGCACCGGAAAAGGAATCCAGTTTCTATCAACGAAAAGAAGCTGAGTCAGAGCTTAGAAAGCTCAAAAGAAAAATCGTCGAGTTAGAGGATCTTACGGTAAAGCTCGAGCAAGAAAAACTGGAACTTGTTGAGAAATCTTCCGAGGTTGGAGGGTTAGAAGCGCAATTGCATTTTAAACGACTTTCAGAGATAGAAATCATTTTAAACGATTCTGAAACTCAATGGCTTGAAGCTCATGAAAAAGTCGCCGAGCTGGAAGCAGTTTTAGGTAAGAAGAGCTAACCTTTATTTAAGCCTCAGGCGAATAGGGCCTCGAAACTCCGAGGGGTCAATGACTTTTCCTTTTTGAAGGATTTCAATTTTTCCTTGATCAACAAGCAGCCTTGCGGACTCTCGAACTCTTTCCATAATTTCTTTGTTTTGTTTTTCCTCAGGGGTGAGGATTTCACTAGGGCAAATGGTTGCGCCGGTTCATAGCTCTTTTGATTTTTACTTCGGCGGCACTTTTCAGAGCAGTACAAGATTTGATCCCAGTTCTTTTTCCATTTCTTGCGATACTCAATCCTGCGGCCACACTTTTGGCAAACTTTGTCCATAGTGCTTAAGTTTAAACTCTATCAATGGTAATTCAATGCTATGAAAGGTCTTCTGATATTTAGCAATGACTTAAGATTAGAGAACAATGTTCTGGTCGCTCGAGCTGTGAGCGACTGTGAAGAACTTCTTTGCCTGTGGTTGCCGTCACCCAGCTATCAGCGGGCCCAAAGCTATAGAAAATGCTTTATTGATTGTTCCGTGGGCAGCTTGAAGAAAAACCTTGAAGAGCTCAAACAAGATCTTTATTGCCTTAAGAGTCTTGATTCTGAGTCTTTAAGAAAAGTCAGAACTCACTATCCTTTTCAAAAAGTATACTTTCAAAATCAAGTCGCCTCAGAAGAAGTCACTCAGCAGATGATCCTTCAAAAATTTTGTGCAGAAGTGGGTGTCGACTTTGTGGCGCTGGATCAGCAATATTTGGTGAATCCTTCAGAGCTGCCATTTCCAAGAGAGAAGATGCCATTTACTTTCACAGAATTTCGAAAAAAAGTGGAACAGCAAGAGGTTGCTCCTTTGTTATCTCAACTGAGGGCTCAGTCTGAAAAACCTTTTCCCAAAAAGCCCCTAACTCCATCCAGAATTCTCGAGCCAGCGCCAGGTGGTCAAGCGCCTCAGATATTTTATCCATCAAGGGATCAAGCACTTCAGCGGCTGAAACAGTATCTTTGGGAGAATCATCGAATCCGAACATATAAAGAAACTCGAAATGGACTTTTAGATTGGGATGATAGTTCAAAAATTTCTTCAGCCCTGTCTCAAGGAATTCTATCACCGAAAGAGATCTATTTCGAAATCAAATCCTATGAGAAAGCTCATGGTTCGAATGAATCGACTTACTGGTTAATTTTTGAACTTTTATGGAGAGACTATTTTAAACATTTTCATTGGCGCTATGGGAACAAAATCTTTCGCAGGGAAGGTGTTCTGGGGTTTGACCATGGAGTAAAGGAACTCCCCAACGAGGAGACTTTTATGAAATGGTGTCGGGGGGAAACTGGTGATGATTTCGTTGATGCACATATGGTGGAACTGAATCAAACGGGATGGATGTCAAATCGGGGGCGCCAAAACGTCGCAAGCTACCTAGTTCATCAATTGAAGCAGCCGTGGACCTGGGGAGCTCAGTATTTTGAAGAGGTACTCGTGGATTATGATGTCTCTTCAAATTGGGGGAACTGGCTCTATTTGAGTGGGCGGGGATCAGATCCAAGGGCCCGCGAATTCAATACTCGAAGGCAAGCAGAGATGTATGATCCTTCAGGAGAGTATCAAAAAAAATGGCTCCCACTTAAAAGATAGAAGCTGATCCTCTTGATGGTTCAGGAAACCTACAATTTGGTCTCTTGGTGAAGTCGAGCAGCACTTCAGCGCAGACAGTGCCATGTTTTACTTAATAGGGGCAATTCATGGGCCGGGATTCAACTATATAATTTCAGCAAAGACGCTCACAAAGTGGGCGCTCGATCCTGCGAGGACAAACAAGTGCCAGATGCCATGGCTATGCTTCCATCTGTGGTCATTGACGAAGAAAATCACTCCTGCAGTGTAGAATATACCGCCAATAACAAGGGAGTAGAGTCCAATCCTGCTGAGCTCCCGAAATAGCGTTTGTCCTACGGCAACTACAAGCCATCCCATAATGAGATATAAAAAAAGACTGAGCTTCCGTTTTTGGGAAGCTTTTCTAAAAACTTCTTGTAAGATCCCCAGGATGGCCAATGTCCATATCAATGCAAAGATCCAAGGACCTTCTGTGGGCCGAAGAGTGACGAGCGCAAAAGGTGTATAGGTTCCAGCGATCATAATGTAGATGGCAATGTAATCGAGTTTTTGGAAAAAATTTTTTGCACTTCCTTTGAGGGAGTGATAGAGCGTGGAAAATCCATAAAGAAACAGAGTGGAAGCTCCAAAAATACTACAAGCGATGATTTTCCAAGGATCACCCGTCAGGGAAACCAATGTCATCAGGACTGACACAGCACTCACTGCCAGGATGACTCCAACAAGATGGCTGATGGAATTAAATCTTTCACCGTGGTACATAGTTGGTTTTTTCCTTTGCAAATGAGATTCTTAAAGCATAGCTGTGAGCTCCGGCTTCGGGCTCAAGGTGTCCTTTGTGTCCACCTTCAAGGAGCTCAAAAAAATAGACAGAATGTTTTTGAGACTTCAGTTTGGCGGCCATCTTTCGAGCGTGTCCTGGATGAACTCTGTCATCATAAGTTGAAGTGTAGATATAGAATTCGGGCAAGTGCTTTGCTTTTTCCACCTGATGGTAGGGTGAGTAGCTGAGAAGATAGTTTCTCATTTCCTCGGAATCATCGATCGTACCGTACTCCGCAGCCCAAGACGCACCAGCAAGTAAGTGATGGTACCTCTCCATATCTAAGAGGGGGACGCCGCAGATCACGGCACCCATCAGTTCTGGATAAAGGCAAGCTGTGGCGCCGACCAGAAGACCGCCGTTGCTTCGCCCTTCGATGAGTGTTTGCTCAGGAGTGGTGAGTTGAAGTCTCTGGGCTTCTTGAATGACCGCTGCAAAGTCTTCAAAGCATTTTCGACGGTTCATCTTTAAGGACTGCTGATGCCAGTTCGGTCCGAATTCACAGCCCCCACGAAGATGGGCTTGAATGTAGATGCCACCCTCTTTAATCCAGGATTCCGTGATCAGAGGTTGATAGTTGAGTGACAAAGAGGCCTGAAAGCCCCCATAGCCATGAACCCAGCAGGGGGCAGGATAGTTCTGATCTTTTCGAGCGAAAACTTTAAAGGGAACTTTCGTACCGTCGAGGCTTTGGGCCCAATGCATCTCAATTTTGTAGGGAGAGGGGTCAAAGTAAGCAACACCTTTAAAAAGAAGTTTCCACGGCCCATTTGGATCCTGAATCCAGACGCTCTCAGGTTCAAAAAAACTACTTCTGATCAAAGTCATTCGATTTCTTTGAGAGTCAAAAGAGGAGAGGTGAAGATCTGCCATTGGAGAAGCTTCCTCTTGCTCGATGAGGAGTCTTTTTTTCGAACCATCAGGCATTAATTCATAAACTGAGGAAAGTGTGTCATTGAGGCACTCGACAAACAGTCGTTGGTTCTCGACACGGGCGAATTGAACAAACTGATTGGACTCATGCCCCAACAATCTTTGGTAGCTCAATTCATTTTCAGGTCTCCAGAGCAAATCTCCCGATTTAAAGCTTTGCCAGTCCTTGTTCAAAAAAAAGAGAAATCCACCATTCCAACAGCCTACGAAATAGCTGTTCTCAGGGGAAGAGATCATTTTGAGTTCATGATGATACCTCACTTCAAAATATTGAGTTTTAAAAAAATCCTCAGAGACTGAAAGAAAATTGCGAAGGACCTGAGGGCCAACTTCTTCAGTGTAAGAATGGGCCATGACAAAGCCCTGATCGAGAACATGAAGCGGATCTGGCCATGGGCCCTTGTGATTAAGTTCAAGAGAGTAGAGATTTCTCGGGTAACCTGATGAATTGGGATTTCCTCGGTGAATGAGAATTGAATCTGCACTTTGCCAGCTCGCCCATTGCTTACTGACAGAGGTAAAAAATCCTCCGGGTCTTATCTCGCACTTCTCGAGGTCAAATTCATAAATTTCACACTCATCTTTTCCTCCAGGGCTGAGACTTAAGAGAGCTTTCGAAGGATCATAGGGATTGATTTCAAAAGATTTGATGGTCCACTTTTGATTTTTGATTTGGCTATAGGAATCGACATCAAAGACCACTTGCCAACTGAGCTTCGGTAAATCTTCGGCTTTCGTTCTGCGAAGAACTCCCAGGGGGTTCTTCTCGTCCATCCAGATATTGTAATACCAATCATCTTTGAACCAACCATAGGGAATTTTCGAAGGATCGGTCATCACTTGCTTCACGAAGTGTTTAGTCTGAAGAAATTGAGGATGTTTGCTGAGTAGATTCTCAGTCAGTTGGTTCTCGGCTTTGACCCAATCGAGACTCTCAGGGCCCTCAATTGTTTCGAGCCAGTGGTAGGGGTCATTGTTTTTCATTATTTCATCATCAGATGAATTAGTTGAGGATTCAAGGCTATAAGTTGGGCATCAACCACATCAGTTCTCAGGTTCTGACTGGATCAGTAAATGGGGCTAAGTCCTCCCCGGAGACCTTAAAAAATCTCAGGGAGGTTTTGCTCCAGAATTCTTTGACTTTATTTTCGTTTTTAGAATTTCAACCCAGTGGTTAACGTTAGAAACGTAATAGCTCCGGCGGTTCTCCCAAGATTCTGTGAGTCAGAGCTCATCGCTATGTTTAGCGCACCCGCAGCTATCGTGCCTTACTGTCAGGATATTCAAAGTGGGTCCCTCACTTTTTGTTCTGGTCAAATAGCTCTTGATCCTGCTTCTGGTCAGGTTGTTTCAGGTGGAGTCAAAGAGCAAGCCGAATAAGTCATGAAAAATATAGAAGCTGTTCTGCCTCGAGAAGTTAAAGTTGAAATTGAGGTTGTGGCCGCCCAATAAGGTCTTATCGGTAATTTTTTTTTTTTTGGATTTTTGATAGGCTACTTAACCTATCGAAAATACCGGAAAATTGAAGATGAATCAGTTTCTTCTTGGACCACGGATACCATTGCTGATTGTGTGGTTGTTCTCACAGGGGAGTAAACCGAGGCAGAGAGGGTTTTGATCTTCTCGTAAAATCGGGCTGAGTTTATGCATTCAGAGAGCCTGGATCTTCAAGGAGACCCAGGCGTAAAGTTATTTAGCCCTAGTGGCAAAGTTACAAATCTGCCCGGCGGCTTTAAAGGAAGAAAAAAAGTAAATCTTTCTTCAAGCCGTTTTCTTCGTTTGGCATTAGTTTGAGACTTCCTCCGAAACTCCGGAGGGAGTCAGCAAGCGGGCGTTCTTGACCAGAGTTTGTATCAATTTCTGCCCACACCAAATTATCAATATCAATCTTTGGTGACAACCAGACCGCCTGATGTCGGCCTTCCTCATTGTAAACAGCTCGCAACTCCCTTTCATGAGGATAACTAATTTCCATCCTTGATCTATAGGCCCCGAACTTTGAATTAGAATTGACAAGCTGCTTTAGATCAAAAGCCAAAAATACCTCGGCATGTATGGAGGTGACGGCATCCTTAAACTTTATACCGTAGGGCTGAATCTCATCGTCTAATTGAATCTGCATAGTGATATTCTCCAAAGCATATGAATGGCATTTGTACAGGTGACTTATTAATTTCATCTCTCCGACCTGTGCCATAGTGCTCCCGTCCGGTAGATATATTTTCACTGGACGTGTATCTAAAACTTGTTCAGATTGTTTTTTGCAGGGACTTCCCCCAATGGAGCCACCCGCATTTAGGTTCAACACAAAAAGCAGTGTCATCGAGGCTACTAAGAAATTGGTTATCATAATCTTTCCTTTCGTTTTGTTGGCCACTAAAGCCTGAGTCGAACCTACTAAATTAAGTTTTTGTAAGATATTGCTAATTTGACAATATTAAGTTGCTTTTTACGCAATATAAATTTTACAGTTTAATATCTATGTTAAAAAAACGAATGATCAATGAGTTTAGTTTTTTATCCCAGGAATATATCTATTTTCGAATTGTCTATGAGCAAGGAAGCATCAATGCAGCAGCTAGAAAAATGTCACTGGATGCCGGTAGCTTGTCCCGATCGATCACCCGGCTCGAAGCCAAATTCCAGTCCAAATTATTCATCCGGCATAAAAACGGGCTTAGATCGACTGACCTAGGAGACCGACTATATCTAGCACTTTCTAATGCTCAAGCGGAGTATTCGGTTCACTTAGGTCAGACCACCCAAAAGCAAAGAAAAGTTCATGTAGGTTTTTCATCAATCATTGGATATATCCATTTCTCTAATTATTTTTTGAGGTTTCTCACAAAACTGGATTTAAACCCGGAGTTTACTTTATCATCGTCTTTCGAAGTTACTGAATTGCTCAAGGATCGAAAGTTAGATTTGGCTTTAGTGAGCCACCCAGTAAAGTTTCCAGGGCTAGTAGCTAAAAGAATCACCACAGAAGATCTTGTTCTTTGCAGTGCCAACACAGAATTGCAGAAGACTCTTCTGGTTCATCCTGATATGCTCGAGTTGGAAGGAATTATTCAATCCATATCCTATGCCCATCGATGGATCGTTAAGGATTACTTTTTGATCGCAAACTTCCTGCAAGAATCCCCTAATCTTATGGGGATTTTTCCTGAAGGCCTTATGAAGACTCACAGTTCTCTGAATATTTTGAAACGGTTTCCTTCTGTAGGAAGAATAACAGCCCTATCCTGGCCCAATTCAATTGGGGTAGAGCTGATGAGGTCGCTCAAATTCTGAAAACGATCAAAAGACAGAGGCTCGGGGCAGGTTCCATTCTAAATAGATAATCCTAAGCAAAAAGTCCTGTGAAACATAAAATGTCTTATCGGGAAGGCGGGGATTCAAGCCTAGTTTGAGGCGGGGTTACTTTCA
>JAJTIC010000095.1 GCA_021300175.1 Pseudomonadota bacterium | reverse complement strand
GCCCGCAACTTTGAAATTCTCTAGCTGGGCAAGACCTTGATTCATCGTTAAGCGCATTTCCCCCTTGTTTTGAACAGAGAGAGTTCCACGCTTGAGGAAAAGTTTTTGAATGCTCCCAGACCCTGTTGATTTGAAAATTCCACCACTGTCGGATCTGAGCTTCAATTGGCCGGTGAGCCCCGCCTGATAGTCACTGAGAAGGTCACCGCCTCCGATCAGCGCAAAAAGAGTAGTATAATTCCAATCATTGGCTGTGACATCGAGATCGAAGTGTCCTTGGTTGCCTAAAGGTAAATGAAATGAAGTCACCAGTTTTCCAGAAAATAAGTCAGCTGTGCCTGTGAGAGCTCCTGCTGAAGTTTTCAGGGTCACTCGAGAATTTGGGAACTCTTGTTCATTCAGAAGAAGCTGAGTGACTTCGAGATTTAAATCCATGAGCGGTTTCAAGATATGATCCTTGAGAGTCATGTCAAATTTAATCATTCCAGTGATCCCGGCTCCTAACCGGTTCACATTTTCTGATTCTTCCAAATACAGTTGGTCACTCGAGACTTTCCAGTCAAGATTTCCGCGGGGATCACTGGTGCCACTGAGGTTGATTCTTACTTTCCCTTTCTGAAGGAAAGCTTTTTTGATCTTTGCCTGGCCTGTATTGGATGAAGCTTGAAATTCCACACGATCAAAGCTTTCTCCCAAAACTTCGCCAGAATTCAAACTCACATCCAAGTCATAGCTCAGCGCTCCCAATCGTAAGGGGCCTGAGAATTTGGCTTGGAATTTCCCAGAGCTATTTATTTCAAAGGGGAGTTGAAAAATTTGCTCAAAAACTTTTAAAACAGACTTTGTCTCAAACAGTTCAGAGCTCGCGGAACCTTGAATGGTTCCTTCAGCTAAGTTGACCGCAAGGTCGCTTCGATAAGTGGTCTTATCGATTTGTCCTTGCAGTTGGCTCATAGAGAGGACTGAACTTTTGTAGCTCAATCTTGTAGAGGCCGCCCCCAAGTAAAAGTTTTCGAACAACACGTCTTGGCCCTTGAGATCAATGAAGAAAGTGGCTTTGGACGAATCCCCTTCAGTTTGGCCACTTAGATTTCCGACCCCTCGAAGACTGAGTCCTGCCAGGTGTTTGAAGTTATCAAATTTAAAATTTTCAGCCGAGTAGCCAATTTTGAATCCTTCTTGATAACGAATTTCGCCAGTGCTTTGGCCTTGATCATTCAAAATCTGAAGTTTCGCTTGGTAGCTCACCTTTTCTCGATCAATATCCACTTTGCCAGTGGCTCCATAAGAAGAAATTTGAACGACGGTGTTCTTTATTCCTGAGCCAGATCTCACCTCAAGTTCAGATCCTTGAAAACCCCCCGTGCAGGATAGCTTGAACTCAGGAGTCAGAGGCCCTGAACAATCAAATCCAGCTTCAAGAAATGCTTCGAGGGGCAAGTCCCCCAATCCCAGAAGTTTGAGGAACTCATGAAGGTCGATGAATTCTGTTCTTAAATGAGCGTTCTCAAGAGCAATACCATTTTTCAGATTCATTTTGATTTTCTTCAAATCCAAAAGCCCCGCTGAGTTTGTGAGCTGTATTTCAGGAATTTCGATGGAATTTTCGTTGAACTGAGAAGAGAAATTAAGATCTCCAATTTGAAATTGATTGAGTGCCAAATCTTTGCCAAAAACTTCCGCTTTTGATTTGCCAAAGTTAGTACCTTTGAACTTAAGATCACTTTCGATTTTGATTTGGCCTTGAATATTCTTGAGTCCTGTGAGCGCAAGTAGCGGAGGTCTTAGAGATTTCAAATCAGCAAAAAGTTCCCATTGGACTTGACCCTCGGGTGTAAGAAAGATTTCAGAAACGTTCAGGAAATCCGCTTTCGCCTCGAGGTAAGAATTCAGAACATGCAATTGAAAATCTCGCAAAGAAAGACTTTCAGATGTGAGTTCAGAAGAAACGAGTAAACTCAGCGGCAACTCTTGATCTTGAGCCCGGATGTCAGCTCCACGCAGAACGAGCTCCAGCTCAAGAGCAGACTTTTTGTTCGAAGCCACTAAGCTAAAGTCTTTCACACGGAGAGCACTTTTCCACTGTTCGGAAGAGATACTGATTTCGGCTTGAAAGGTGGCCACTTGAGAGATGGGAAGTTTTTTGAGAACATCAAACAAAGGTTTTAGATTGATCGATGAAGGAGCTTTTTCAGTCTGAATCCATGCGTCTGCGTTGAAATCTGCTTTCAAATCTTTAATCTCAATGGCGGCCAAAGAAAATCTACCTAACAAGATCGAAAATGGATCTAAAGTGGCTACCACCTTTCCCATTTTTAGCCCGGTTATTCCTAAGCTTTGAATCGAAGCTTGTTGGGGAATTTCAACTCCTTCAAGCCAGATTGAAGGCCAAAGAAGTTTCCAGTTGAAATCTTTAATTGTGATTTTGATCGGAGACCTTTGTTCAATCTGCAATTCGAGCTGGGTCTTCACCCATTCCCTCACCGTTGGCTTGATGCCAAGATAGGCTCCAACCACAAGGCTCAAGCTGATAAAGAGGGGAAGAAGAATCAGCCAAGCTCTCTTCATGAGTACTGCTCTTTCCACTCATCCAGCAAAGCTGAAGCCGATCGATATTGAGGTCTCAACTGCACGACACCTTCCATCATTTGCAAAGCTTCAATTTTCTTTCCGAGCCCCCAGAGGGCTTGAGCACGGAAATAGGAACAAGCAAAGCTCACCTCAGGATCCAGGTGTTCTAATTTTTGAAGCTCTTCAATCAAAACCAGAAGCTCCACGAAGCGCTGGCTTTTCACAAGAGCTTCACAGCGCAGCCAACCTTTCGCAGAGAGATCCGACTCTGAGGCGAGAATTTCGGCAGCTTCTGATTGCGAATCCCAAAAAATATGGGCGAGAGCGAAATCAGCTGTCAAAGCAGGGTCTTTTTGGGCTAAAGCTTTCATTTGTGAACTTACAATCTTGAAAGCCTTTTCAACCTCAGGGTCTTTAACTTCTGGTGGAAACCGGAAAGCATTGGTTCGAGAAGGATTTCTTTCCGATCTCCACGAGAGATAGGCTTGAGCTTTGCGATCTTTAAAATCTCGCCATAAAGGCTCCAGAGCAGAGTCTTCAGGAAATTCATTCTGGAATTGCTGGAGAAGTTCTTCTTCCTGATCGAAGAGCTGCTGAGACTGGAGAAGCTGCAGTTGATCTAAGATGGATTCTCGGTGGTGGGCTCTGAGAATCTGAGCTAAGTTTCTGCGCTTTTCGCGTTCTTCGGGGAGCTCGGTTTCGAACGCGTCGAGAACTTTGGTGCGGCTCAGTTCCGAAAGAGCATTTTCACTCAGTGCTCCCGAGACGATATTTTTGGCAATATTGATGGGAATTTGATTGTGTGGTGTCACGGCTTTCAAACTTCGAACAAGGGAATCAGCATAGTGAGCCCAGGGAGTGAAAGATCCGTCGGCGAGTTTTCTCGTCACTAAATCTACCAACGTCGCATGGAGACCTGCTGAGTGTAGAAAGCGGGCCAGAGTTTGAAACTGCGAAAAGTTCAGGGTTGAGTATTCGAGTTCTTTGACCAGAGCATCCGCAGTCAGCTCCACTGAGTCCAATCGTTGAAGATAATCTTGGATTTTTAATTCCAGGTCATTATCGCTGGCAGCAGTGGTAGGAAGAGGGGTTTTTATCACCCCTCTATTTTGCCTAAAAATAGAATAAATCTCGAGACTTAACGCTTAGTATTAGGACTAGGCGTTAACCCGGCCCACATAGTCGCCCGTGGATGTGTCGATGCGGAGAACATCACCTTCGTTAATGTGCAAGGGGACATTAACGACAAGACCCGTTTCCATCGTCGCTGGCTTGGTGGCTCCCGTGACACGATCACCTTTGATTCCGGGCTCTGCTTTAGCTACTTTTAAGTTCACAGCTTTAGGTACATCGATGGAGACTGGACGTTCGTTATAGAACAAGATCACCACTTCGAGGTTCTCAATCAAGTAATTCGAAGCGTCTCCCACTTCGTTTTCCATCATGGTGATTTGCTCATAGGAAGTTTTATCCATGAAAGCGTAGCCAGACTCGTCTTTATACAAGAATGTCATTTCGCGATTTTCGGTGTTGGGAATTTCGAATCTTTCGCCCGATTTGAAAGTTCTTTCGAGCAATTGCCCTGTGAGCAAGTTTCTCATTTTAGTGCGAGTGAATTGATTTCCTTTTCCCGGCTTTACATGCTGAAAATCCAAGATCTGAAAAGGAGCGCCCTCAACCATGATCTTTAAGTTCTTTTTAAAATCACCCGTTTCATACATAAAATGACTCCTGCCTCAAATCAAAGCAAGGATCTTAATCAAAGACTGCCAGACGGGTCAATGGACGAAAACGGAGAGCGCTGCTCTTGGACTTTCTTTAGGCCCCGCAGCAAGTTTTCCAGGAATTGAGTCTTTTTCGCCAATATCTGTTTCTCTCGAGAAGCGACCGGTGACAGGGGTTCAGCCTCTTCTTCGAAGCGTTCACTCTCTTCAAGTAGTGCCCATTTTTCTAGCACTTGAGGGTGGTTCGGGTATTTTTCAAGAAGGGGGTGAAGGAACTTTTTTGCTTTGTCCAAATCCCCCCTCACGATGAGGGCTTCCACCAGACTTAAGCTTCTTTCGAGTGAAGTTTCTTGGGTTCCAGCAATAGGAGCAGAGCTCAAGGGTGTGGAGAGCTTTTGCATGCTGAAATTGTCATCTTCGTACTCATCGGCCGTCAGGCTTTCAAGTTTTGCGATGGCTTTTTTCGCTTTTTCATTCTGAGGGTTCAAAAAGAGCACTCGCTTGAAAAACTTCAGAGCTGACTTAGGATCATCGAGTTGCAAATAGCAATTCGCCGCCAAGTGATAGGCGAGAATATTTTGTGGATCGAGCTCCGTCGCCTTGAGAAAACACTTTAGTCCCTCGATAAAATTCTCGAGATCCATGAGTACCCTTCCTAGGACCACAAAACCACTGACATAATGAGGATGACGCCGAAGGCCGTCACGGGCTACTTTTTCTGCCTGAGAAAACAGACCGAGTTCGCGATAAGCTTCGGCGAGCAAAGCAAAAGCGCGGTGATGGGGGTCCTTTCGCAGGATCTCTTGATATTTCTCGATGGTTTCCATGCTCACTTTAGCCATGGGGCCATTGCAGCACTTTTTCGTGAAGAAAACAAGACAAGCATTGACTGAAAAGCAGCTCCAGAGTTCAATTTCCCTGTGATTATTTTTGGAATAGATCCCGGCTCTCGCATCTCGGGTTTTGGTATCATCGAATGCAAGAGCGGAACATTTAAGCATATCAATCATGGGTCGATTCACCTCGAGACCGAATTGGGCTTTGCAGACCGAATGCTCGAGCTGAGTGGTTCGCTCCAAGGACTCTTGCAGAAATATCAACCCGAAGTTGTTGTGATTGAAAAAATCTTTTTGGGAAAAAACGCAGACTCAGCCTTTAAGTTGGGACACGCCCGAGGAGTGGCCATTTTAGAAGCGGCTCGATCAGGGGCTCGCGTGGTGGAATACGCCACCCGAGTTGTGAAAAAGGGGCTGACAGGTCACGGGGGAGCCGATAAGGATTCGGTGCAGTTGTTTGTGCAGAGAATTTTAGCTCTCAAAGAAATCCGCCAAATCGACGCTTCGGATGCGTTGGCTCTGGCTTTGTATCATGGATTTCTTGTGGAGCGACCGCACCTGAAAGGGGTCGAAATATGATTGGGTATCTTAAGGGACAAGTGTTTGACGTCACCAGTGAGAATTTGGTTTTGAATGTGTCTGGTGTGGGTTACGAAGTGCAGACGCCGCTTCCGATGCTCGCGCAAATGGCTTCGCTGTCAGCAACAGAGAAAGAGACTCAAGCAGTGGGGCTCTGGATTTACACTCATGTGCGAGAAGATCAGATCACTCTTTTTGGTTTCGAGACCCGAGCTGAGAAACAAATGTTCATGACTTTACTCAAAGTGAATGGCATCGGCCCCAAGTCGGCCTTAAACATCTTGTCGGGAGCAACCTTTGAAAAACTGCAGCAGATGATCGATACGGGCGATGTGAAAGGTCTCACAAGCCTTCCCAAAGTGGGTAAAAAGACAGCAGAGCAAATGATTTTGACTCTGAAAGGTAAACTGGTCTCCACAGAGAACAGGTCAAGTCAGGCGACGGGCACTCACCAAGAGATCTCCTTTGCTTTGGTTCATTTGGGGTTTAAGCCCCAAGACGTGGATCAAGTGGTTGCCCAGCTGCCGAGGGAAATTGATCTTCAAGAAGGGATTCGTCAGGGTCTGCAGTCTCTTTCCAGTTTGTAGCAAAGGCATTTGAGGAGTGATTCATGAGCCGAATTTTTGAAGAAGTGGCCACAGAAGCTGAAAAATCTTGGGAAAATCAACTGAGACCCTCCTCTTTTGATGATTTTGCAGGACAGGACGAAATCAAAAATAAACTGAAGATCTTTGTTCAAGCTGCGAAAGAGCGTAAAGAACCGCTCGATCACGTTCTTTTGAGCGGTCCTCCGGGGCTCGGGAAAACCACACTCGCAAAGATCATTGCTTCAGATCTGGGTGTGGAGTGCAAAGTGACCAGCGCTCCTGCTCTGGATAAAAAAGGCGATTTGGCAGCATTACTCACAAGTCTCAAACCTTTTTCTGTTTTATTCATCGATGAAATTCATCGTTTGAGTCGCACCGTGGAAGAGTATTTGTACTCTGCCATGGAGGATTATTACTTGGATATCGTGACTGGTGAGGGGATGGCCGCTCGGTCCATGAAGTTTCAACTCGCTCCTTTCACTTTGGTGGGTGCCACGACTCGTGCAGGGCTTTTGAATGCGCCTTTTCGGGATCGGTTTGGGATTGTAGAGAGACTCAATTTTTATGACCGAAAAGCTTTAGTGAAAATTCTGACTCGAGATTCAGAAATTTTAGAAATCCCTGCCGAAGAGTCAGGCATTGATGAGATTGCGAAACGGTCTCGAGGCACGCCGCGGATCTCTATACGGCTTTTGAAACGAGTCAGAGACTATGCTCAAGTCAAAGGACAAGGTCGTATCACCGTTGACATCGCCAAGTACGCATTGAATGAAATGGGTGTGGATCAGCTAGGTCTTGATCCAATGGATCGACGAATCTTAAATTTGATTGGAAATAAGTTCAAAGGTGGCCCTGTGGGAATTGAAACCATGGCAGCTGCTCTGAGTGAGGAAGCGGATACTCTTGAAGAAGTTTATGAGCCGTTTTTGATTCAAGAAGGACTTCTGCAAAAGACCCAAAAAGGGCGGGTGATCACTGATCTTGCAAAAGCGCACTTGCAAGATCAGTGATTTCCAGATGACTCGGTCTGAGGCTTGAGTTTCAAGGG
Source organism: Pseudomonadota bacterium (assembly GCA_021300175.1). Taxonomy (GTDB): domain Bacteria; phylum Bdellovibrionota; class Bdellovibrionia; order Bdellovibrionales; family Bdellovibrionaceae; genus JAJTIC01. The sequence goes on along the minus strand of JAJTIC010000095.1, from coordinate 12,927 downwards.
AATAATCATCAAAGCGCCTAAAAGGAAAAATAGCCCAACACCGGGGCCGAAGATCCAAGCTAATCTTTCTTCGGTGAAGGGTTGGGGAGTGTTCACTTGAGCCCAATCCAAAAGCACTCCTGCGATCAAGACAGCAACAGCCCTGGAGGCTTTGCCAAAAAATTTCCAAGCACCGAAGTAAAATCCAAAAGCTTCGCTTTGGCTTTGACGATTCCCGTATTCGATGGTGTCTGTGAGAAGAGACTCCATCAGCACACTCGATCCAACAAAAACTCCGCCGACAGTTGCTGCCCAGAAATAGCCCCAAAAAGCTTCGCCCACAGGAAGAAGAGGGTAAATCAAGCAGTTTGAAATCCCTAATAGCAAAGCTCCTGAGATCAGAACGGGTTTTTTTTCCCATTTTTTTGCTAGCGAAATCCACAAAGGAATGCTCGCTGTGAAAACAATCAAGAAAAGGAGAAGGAGTTTTTGGATTTCAGCTTCTTGGTATTGAACACGCAGACGATAAAAGAACAAAGCGGCCGCTGAGTTAAATGCCAACCCAACATTCACAATAAAAAAACCACTGACCAGCCAAAGGAAAGGAAAATTCTCCCAAAAGCGAGGGAACTTAATTCTTGCCAAAGATGTTTGTCTGGGTACTTTAACGCGTGGAACTTTTGTGAGACTTGAAAAAGCCAACGTGCCTAAGAGTACCAACAGAATGCTGACACTGCTTGCGGAGTATGCGGCTGGATTTTCTTGCGCTAAGAAATATCCAGGAATGCCGATGCCCAGAATGGCTCCGAGATTAGAAAAGGCGAGCCGCCAGCCAATGTATTGGCCGCGTTCATTCGAGTCTGAAGTCAAGTCGCCCACCATCGCTGTATAGGGGATCCCCAAAAAAGTGGTGGCCGTATTGAGGCCGAGGCAGCAGATCAAAAGATACCACCATAAATCCAATTTCAGATCTGAGGGGGGGTTAAACAAGAGCCACAGAAGCAGCACTGTGAATACTCCGCCTGCAAGTACCAAAGGCCATCGGGTGTGATAGCGAGCTTGGAAGCGGTCTGATAAATTTCCGACAAGAGGATCCGTGATAGCATCCCAAAGAATTCCGATGGAGAGGGCAACACCAACACTGGTCGCACTCAGCCCTAATGTTTGAGAGTAGAAAACCAAAAGGTGGAGACGGAGGAAAACTTCGATGGCATTGATGCCCGTCTCTAAGCTTCCGTAATAAATTTTATTGAGAGTAGTTTTAATCATCCCCCATTTTCAGGGCAGATAACTCCAGTGGTCAATGGGAACCTGCTTGAGATTGCAAATGCGACCGGAGACGCAAAGATAAAACCGAACAGTAAAAACCGCCTTGTTTCCATGGGCTGGAGGCTCGTTACACCTTTTGTCAAAAATGCCTTTAGGCAATTTTTTTGATCTGATCCAGCTTATCTTTCATGGATTGGTTCTCTTGACTTAAGCGGTGATTTTCTTGGGTCAGCAACACCAGTTTCTTACGGAGCTGGCTGAGTTCATCGATCACATTTTGAGGAATCCCTGCGGGCACGGGAGCCTCCGCAGCCTGGGCTGCGGTATATGCCGCTTCCGCTTCTTTGGCATTGATCAGAACTTTAGCTTTTCCCAGAAGTTCTTCGATGTTGTCGGGAATCGCCATTTCGGGGTCAAATTTTTCAAACTTCAGAGCCCCTTCTTGAACCATTTTGCGAACTTCAGCAAAGAGTTTCATAATCGCTGCAGAGGCTTCGGCAGGACCTGGCTTCTTCTCGGCCACCATGTCTTCGACTTGCTTACGCTCTCTAAACCCAAGGACATTCATGAAGTAGGTCTTTTTCTCATCGGGAATAGCACCTGTGAGCATTGCCAGCTGCATAACTGGAATTCTTGGTAAGATTTCCATCAGATACGATTGGTTCCAACCCAGAACTCTGTCCATGGTGAGCATTTTTTTGCGCACTTCTTGCTCCCAGGCAGGGTTCTCATCACTGATGAGCTTGAGGAACTTTTCTTGTTTGTCTTTTCCTGAGGTCTCAATCAATAAAAGAAGTTGAACAAAGCCGCCTTTTTTTCTGTAACGATCGATCATGCTCATGAAAATTCCTCTCTCTTGGATAAGGCCCTATCGTCAAATTATAGATTTTGTTTGAGAGCTTTCCTTGTCTCGAATTGAGAATGTAACTACAATTCACAGAGATGACTCAACTTGAGAAGCTAGAACATGAAACCCTATATATTTTGCGAGAAAGTGCCGAATTTTTTCAGAACTTGGGTTGTCTCTGGAGTTTACTTTTTGGAAAATCATCGGCGCTATCGTAGCTTAGGGTGAGAAAAGAGACCCAAAAGGTCTTTACCAAAAACAAACTCTAGGGTTGGTGAAAAATTTAACAGGGAAAGACAGTATTTTTGAACCTTGTGACCCTATGACGGAACAACACCACGTCGTGATTTCTACCGAGGGAAGATGTTTACGAGAGTCTCAGAGCAAGCTCATCAGTAAGGTTCGGAGCAGTTGTACTCATCTCGAGTAGGAAAAGGAATTCTTTCAACCAAGCGACAGTGTTTAAAATAGAATTCCCACTTGTTCACGAGCTGAGGTTCGGGGGAGCGATGATGCAAGTAGAAAGTTTCTGAAGCCAATGAAGAGGAGTGAGGACGAGTCTTCGACCTCTTGTCTTCCATTTGCTCTTGAATTCCCTTTTGAGCGCAGGCAGTCAGGGAAAAAAGCAGCACCATAAAAATATATAAATTCGACTTGGAGTGCACTTCAGCCTCTGCTAAATCTATGACTCATGTTTCGGAATAACTCACTTCAGCCATTAGAAGTTCAAGTCACTCGGGGAAATTACCCTGAAAGTGTCCATTTCGTCGACATTGTGGTCTTGGATGCCGAAGGAAAAATGGTCCAGTCCTATGGTGATCCCGAGAAGCTTTATTTCTCGCGCTCAGCTATCAAGCCCATTCAAACCATGAGTTTAGTGCTGTCGGGAGCTGTCGAGTCAAAGAATCTCTCTGAAAAGGAAGTTTGTCTCGCTTGTGCTTCGCACTTGGGGGAAAAAATCCACACGGACTGCGTTTCCAATTGGATGGCAAAAGTGGGACTTAAAGAATCAGACCTCGTGTGCGGGGCGCATGATCCCTTTGCTCCAGAGCGTTTTAAAGAAATGATCAAAGCTGACGAAAAGCCCACTCGTTTTCATAATAATTGCTCAGGAAAACATACGGGAATGCTGACCACTTGCTTACAGTTGGGATTTAAGACGGCCTTCTATGAAAGATACGATCATCCACTTCAAATAAGACTTAGAGAGCAGCTCAATCGTTATATGGGTGTTGATTTTTCAAAGGCACCTTGGGGAGTGGATGGCTGTGGAATTCCGACTTATGCGACACCGCTCAAATCTTTTGCCGAAGGGATGCGGTTATTTCTAAGAACAGATTTGTCTTCTGAGGAAAAAGATTCTGCAAAGTTGATCTTAAAATCGATTTTCGCAGAGCCAGATTACATTTCTGGAAGCCAAGGTTTTTGTAGCGATGTGATTCGGATGAGTGAAAAGCAAGTAATGGTGAAAGTTGGCGCCGAAGGCGTTTATTGTGGAGTTGCATTGAATTCTGGAATCGCTTTTGCGCTGAAGAGTCGTGACGGTGCTTTCCGCTCTGTTGAGGCGGCTCTGCTGTATCTTTTGGTAAACTCGAAGTCACTAAGTGTAGCGCACGTCCAACAGATTGAGATCAAGCACACACCACTCATTCGCAACTGGGCAGGCCTTGAAGTGGGGAAAGTCCTTGTGAAGGCGCCCGAATCCATCTAAATTAGAAGTATGTTTTTACAAAAAACGATTCGCTCTCGTGTCCAAGTTCAAGGCGTTGGTCTTCATTCGGGAAAGCCCTGCACACTGACATTTGTGCCAGCACCTCCGAACACCGGTGTCTATTTTGTCCGTGGAGATATAAAAGAGCGACCTTCGCTGAAAGTTTTTGCGGAGCTTGTGTCTGCGACGGGATACGCAACCACCCTAGGGAGTGATCTGTTTTCCGTAGCTACTGTGGAGCACTGTTTATCAGCATTGAGCGCTTTGCGAGTGGATAATCTCTACATCGAGCTGGATGGACCTGAAATTCCCATTGTCGACGGATCTGCTTTGCCATTTTTGGCGGCTATCCAAAAGGTCGGTCTAGTTGAACAAGAGCAGCCTCGAAAATATTGTTACGTCACTCAGCCCGTGTATTTTTCTGAGGGTGAGAAGCAAGCTTATGTCGTGCCCTATCATGGGTTGCGATTGACAGTGACCATTGACTTTCCTCATCCAGCCATTGGACGGCAGAAGTTAGATCTTGATATCAACGAGAATAATTTCAAAAAGGAAATTGCTCCCGCGCGGACTTTTGGATTTCTCAAAGATGTGGAAGCACTTCAAGCTCGTGGTTTGGCTTTGGGGGGCTCTTTAGAGAATGCGATTGTTTTGGATGATGAAAAAGTGGTGAATCCCAAAGGGCTTCAGTGGGACGATGAGTTCGTTCGACATAAAACGCTGGATGCCTTGGGGGATCTTGTGACTTTGGGAATGCCGCTCATGGGTCATGTAGTGCTTTATAAAGCAGGTCATGATGTGATGAACAAGTTAGTTCGAAAGATTCTTGATTCAAAAGATTGTTTCAAGCACATCGAACTCGGGGCGGATCTCACTGAAGAGACCCGCCTCAGAAATACTTCTTGGAACTAACGCAAACCAGTTTTTATTTAAGAACTTGGTTAACATCTTCTGAAGGCTTATAATTTTCTACTCTAAAGGATTCGTTGGTCCAAACAATCGACTTAATTTTGCAATTCTCTTTTTCAACGGTAACTAAATAGTCCGTTGGATCAGTTTGATCTGAATGCCCCACCAGTAAAGCCGAGGCCCATTGTCCGCTATAGATTTCGCGTAATGCGTAAACGCCGCCCTCTGCGTTGGTATGTTGTTTCTCAACACTGGCCACAACTTTCTTGAGACAGTCTTTTGACAATGAGCTGTTTTTAGCAAAGCTGACTGAGCTGACGATCAGAAGGCCGGCCAAGGTTAAAGTTACTAATTTCATAGAATCTCCTATGTTAGGGTTGGTTATACTCAAAAAATTCTGCCATCTCTAAAATCCACCCACATTCAGCAAATAAGATCCGCCCTCAAGTGGAGCTTCCATTCGGCGTAGGATTTCGAGCCATGAAATGTCTTTCACGGTTTCATCCAAGATTGAAGTGACAAAAGCTTCCAGGACGTAGGGGCCTGTGTGAAAGTAGCTCGAAAGTCCGTTAGTGACGATGTCAATTTTCGCTTTGGTTTTTTCTGCGGCAAAGGGCTCGAGGTAGTAAGAATAACTTGAACAGCTTTCAAAAAAGAAGATCTGGCGCTTTTGGGGATTAAACTCAAAAGCGCCGGCTTTTTCTTCAAGAGTAGGAATATCTAAGTTTCCGCCAAGGCCTGAGTGGCCTGCATAGATAATCACGTCGGCTTCTTTCACGGCTTTCTTGAAGAACTTAGCAAACACCGTAGACCTAGATTCAGCGCCCGTATCCGTCAAAAGATGGCGAACTTCAACGAGGGTTGGGCGACCGTTGAAAAGCATTTCTTTCGTGAACAAAAGAACTTGTCGCTTCAACGCTGGGATCTTTTCGGCGCGATCTTTTTGTTGTTCAAAGCCCAGTCTTTCGAGCATGTCATTAAAGTCATCGTAATTCTGTCGGCCTTCATCATTCCGGGAGGAGGATTCATTGAAACCATGAACCACGTAGATGGAATACACTTCGCCATTTCCGTTCGCGCCGCGAAGAAGATCGAGTCGGGGACTAGCCTCTTTTTTAACGAGAGCCGCAGCAGCAAGAGTGATGCGAACCGGATGAGATTTTTCTTTGGATAGGTGCTCGCATCCGCGCCGGAAAGGGTCCCAGAAATACCAAAAGTCACCTAACGAATCATAGTGTTCATCCGTGCAGTTCTTATCGTAAATATCTGAAAGATCCTTGGGAAGGGGGACTTCCAGGAATCCTTTTGCAAGAAGCACCGTCGCCGCTTTTTTATGAAGAATCATTTTCCCTTGAGCCGTGTAAGAAACTCGAGTCAGACCTCGAGCTCGATCCACCGCAGTAGTCGTCATTTTTGCTGTGACTCGGAAACTGTCCCGGGGAGCGCCAATGCCCCCGACAAGTTCTGGGTTTAGGCCATATTTTTGGATCAGTTTCGGAGAATGAAAAACGCCGAATAAATGTCTGGCATGTTCTCCAGCCACCTCCTGCAGGGAGTATTCATTGTAGTCAGCGGCTTGATAGGTGAACTCTGTGGAGAATCGAAAAGAAGCTTCTTTGGCACTCGGAGCAAGAATTTGGGCAAAGGACACGCTGAGTGAGCTAAAAAGCAGAACAAGATATGACATTGAGGCACCCCACCTGATCTATGAACGCTGGTTACCCCATCTTGCGCAGAGCAGCAACAGTCTTGAAATGATTACATAGGGTGTCTGAGGTGAACCTTTATTTTTCACTCTGAGGCTGGCAAGATGTCGGCGTCCCAATACAGAAGGAGTTCCCGTTATGATTATCGGAGTACCTAAGGAAATTAAAATCAGTGAAAACCGCGTTGGAATGACTGAAGCCGGTGTGAAGCAGTTAGTGAAAGAAGGCCACAGTCTCATCGTTGAAAAAGATGCTGGTCTCGGAAGTGGCATCAGCAACCAACAGTATGAAAAGGCGGGGGCGAAGATCATCGACACCAAAGCTGAGGTTTATGCCAAAGCAGACATGATCGTGAAAGTGAAAGAACCACTTCCCGATGAATATGAACTGATGAAAGAAAATCAAATCCTCTACACTTATCTGCACTTGGCTGCAGAGCCAAAGCTCACCAAAGTTTTGGTGGACCGCAAAGTCAAAGCAGTGGCTTACGAAACCATCATGAAAGAAGACGGCACTTTGCCACTTCTCACTCCCATGTCCGAAGTGGCGGGCAGAATGGCCACTCAAATCGGAGCTTACTACTTACAAAAAGATCATGGTGGTAAAGGGATTCTGATGGGTGGAGTGACTGGAGTAAAGCCAGGTAAAGTCTCTATTATCGGTGGAGGTGTTGTCGGAATCAATGCAGCTAAAATGGCTGTTGGCTTAGGCGCTGATGTGACCATCCTTGATGTGAATATGTCTCGTTTAGAATATCTGGATGATGTTTTTGGTGGCCGTGTCACTACTCTGTACTCGAATACCTCGAACATCGAGCAGTCCGTCATTGAGTCTGATCTGGTCGTGGGGGCTGTTCTGATCACAGGTTACAAAGCTCCGACTCTAGTCTCAAAATCGATGATTTCACAGATGCAAAAAGGCAGTGTGGTGGTCGATGTGGCCGTGGACCAAGGCGGTTGTATTGAAACCTGCAAACCGACGTCACACCAAAACCCCACTTATGAAGTGGACGGCGTGATCCATTACTGTGTGCCCAACATGCCTGGCGTTGTGTCTCGCACAAGCACTTATGCTTTAACGAACACGACTTTGAAGTATGCAAGCATGTTGGCAGCCATGGGTGTGGAAGAAGCTATCTCCAAAGATAAAGCTCTGTTTCATGGATTGAACGTTTACAATGGTGCTATTACTTATGAACCCGTTGCCAAGTCTCTAGGAATGGAATTCAAGGCTTACCGTCCGAACTAATTAAAACTTTGAAAAAAAACATGACCCCAGTTTTCCGTCGAGAGCACTGGGGTTTTTCTTTTTTGGAGTCTCTCAATAACTTTCGGGTGAGGATGACCGTATCTCGCTGCGCGAGCAGATGCGAGGGCTAATCTCAAATTGGGAGTGGCATTCAATAATCCGATGGATGTGCTCGTCAATGAACCATGGTGGCCAAGAATCAAAACTTTGACGGCGGCTTGCTTGTTCAAGCTGGTCCGAAGTTTTGGCGCCCAAATTTTTTCATCGCTGCGAGTGGAATCGCCGGGAATGAGGACGCCCTGAGCCAACACCACTTGAGAGTTTCGGTTGTTTCTTTTTTGCAGGGTTGGGGAGTGGATTAGCTGCCATTTTTCTGGAAACTTTTCTTGGCAGAAATAAGGTAGAAGCTTCTTTCCGAGGGAGGGTTTTCTCAAGTGGGGTTTGTTAATGATGCAAGCTTTGGGGAATTTTCTTAAGAAGCTTAAGAGAAAGGAAAGATGATCTTGGTCATCGTGACTGAGAAAGATCAAGTTAGTTCGGTGTTGGCAAAGATTTTTCACCGATTGCCAAGGCGCTTTTTCTCCACCCAAATCAAAGTGGCTACAAGTTTGAGCTTCCACGCGAGTCAGCCATTGCCCTTGTCCTACATTCCATAAAACCCATCCTTGATAAGTGGAAATTTCTGTGGCCGGTTGTGACCACAGGAAAAAACTCAGGCAGATCAGCCATGGCAAAGATCGTTTCATGGCTGTTTTCTTTTGCTTGAACCATGAAACAGTCGAAGGAGGCAAACAAGGGCTGCGAGAAGGAGCCAGTCCAACAGTTCAGGTGATCGGCGAATCAGATCTGAGGACTCAGCCACGGGCCAGTGGGATAGAAACCAGTTCATGAGGAATTGATGACCAGAGATCAAGGACTGAGAAACATTCGTGGAAACCAACGCCACCCAGGCTGAGAAAAATAAGGATAACGAGAGCAGGGGCGCGAGCCAGAGATTATTGAGAAAGCTGAGCATTGAAAAAGGCCTGAGGGGCCAGCTCATCATCAACTGAGTCCAGGCGAGAGGCCAGGGCCTCAAACCAAGAGCTGCAGAGGCCAGCCAAGACAAATAAAGAGACCACGAGTGAATCCAAGACGGAAAAAAAAGCAGGCAGAGAATTCCTGAAAAGAGGAGAGAGTTTCTCGAGCTCCAGTGGTCTTGTAGAAACCATTGAAAAAAGGCTCGGAGCAAGGGGGCTTGAAGGTCCGTGATCAAACAATAGAAAAACAGGGCTTGTTTTTGAATTGCCTTGGGAATCCACGATCGAGTGGAGGATAGCTCTAAAGCCAGAGTTAGAAAAGTGAGATGGGAGCCGCTCACCACTAGCAAATGATAGAGTCCTGTGGCGGCAAAGAAGTGTTCGAACAGGGGATATCTGTTGGGAGCTGCGCATACAAGGCTTCCAAAAGCAGACTGAGTTGCCTCATCTTTAATCAGAAGTTCACTGAAAGACACACAGTTTTCATGCAGAAAATGTGAAATCTTTTTGAGGTAAAATGTGAAAAGTTCCAGCATAAGTTGCTTAATTTCCGCGAGAAGAAAAAAATATTGTCATAATTCAGTTAGTTAGCAGTTTGGTTGCCAATTTCAGATTCTGTCATGAGCAAATACTCGAGAGCTAAGCTCCGAAGTTCGAATTTCACTTTCTGTTATGACTCAAAAATGTGCCCCATAAAGGAATTTAAATATCTTTGTATTTTTAATGACTTGTAGATTGCGTGAATTTTCAGCAATGAGCTCAAGCCCTTGAAAAATATCAAGTCTATGGTCTAGAAACTTCAGTAATCCCCAATCACTGTGGATAACTTTTCTTAACAATCACCTTGAGGCTCTTTAATTCTCAGTGTCATAATTGAGGTTATGAAGATCTTAAGTTTAGTCTTGCCTCTCTTGCTTATTGGTTGTGCGCCCTTTTTGAAAAAAGAGGGCAGTCACAAGGTCGCTGTGGTCAAATCTCCAGCAGTGATGCGAATGGAGCAACAACGCAAAATAGCGGCAGAACAACGTCAGACTCAGAAGGACACGGAGCAGCTGCTTTCTAAAAAGGGGAAGCTGAAAAGCGCAGGGTTCTTGCAGGCTGTGTCTGCTCAACCACAAAGAAAAGCGGCGGTGGTTGAGGTCCAGCCACGTTTGGCAAAAATGGATGAGAAGAATTTGTATTCTGAACTTATGACCAAATTTGATCAGAACGATGAGTTCGGTTTTCAGTCTCGCTATCAAGCTTTCAAAACAGTTTATCCGAAAAGTGCTCTGATGGATGATGTCATTTATACCTCAGGTCTTTTGAGGCTCGCTAATAAAAATTACGGACAAGCTCTGGTGGAGTTCAATTCAGTGCTCAAAAAGTATCCCCGATCCAATCGGGCCGTGTCCTCCCAGTTTGCAAAAGGCGTTGTCCTCAAGCGAATGAATTTGAAGGATCAAGCGATCAACTCATTTCAACTGGTGAAAAAATCTTATCCAGGCAGCCCCGAAGCGCTGCGGGCTGAGAATGAGTTGAAGATTATGCTCGTTCGTTAAGGAGTTTCATGCAGTCACGGAAGACGGCGGCAATCATTGCAGGTTTTGTTGTCGCTTTATCAGGCCCCAGTTTCGCTCAAGACGAGACCGATCAGCCAGATCTACAGAGAGAGCTGCGCTTTTATCAGATTTACAAAACCTATAATGAAGCTCCTTTGGGAGAGGAAGTTTGGTCGCCGGCTTTGGGGAAAATTCAGAGTCAGACCTATTCGGTTCAAAAGGGGGACACCCTTTGGGCTTTGTCAGAGACACTCTTTGGGGATGCCCAGTTTTGGCCAAAAATTTGGTCCCTCAATAATAACGAAGTTGAGAATCCCCATGAGATTGCCCCTCATCAAATTTTGGAATTTACTCCAGGAACTCTGATGGAGCCCCCGACAGTATCAGTGAAAAGTCGGGCGGATAAAGGTGAAGCTGCGACCGACTCGGCGCCCGCCGAACCCCTCGACGATGAGGGCCATGGACAGTGGGAAAAGCTCGCTCAAGTTCCTGAGCCAAAGTATCCAGAAAAGAATGCAGCTCAGGTTCCTGGGAGTATTCCCCAATGGACCTTTCGCAAAACTGATCCTAAAGCGAATCCTATTGAATTTGAAGTCACTAAGATCAATCGTGATTTTGGCAGCCCAGAGAGTTTTTTGAATTACTATGCTGCAGACTCTAGTCCTGACTCGTTAGGGGAAATTGTCGAGACGGAAATGGGGATGTCTTCAGCGGCTGAATTTCAGTATGTGGTGGTTCGCTTGAATCCCGGCGTGAGCGAGAAAAATCTGATGGTGGTTAAGGGTATTGATCCATTGATGGATCCTGTTTCAAAAGTCCAAGGTGTTTTGATCCAAGTTCAAGGAACTTTGGAAGTGATGGAAATCGTGAACGCTGAGAAAAATCTCTACCGAGCCATCGTTCGACGTGTGCTTAACCCCATTGAAGTGGGTGGGCAGTTGCTAGCTGGTAATTTGCCCACTTTGAACTCCCGTGAGGAAGGTCCCGGACCAGCTTTAAAAGCGACGATTATAGGAGGTCAGTACGATAAAGAGCGACATTTGTTCGGTGATGAATCACTCGTGATACTGAACAAGGGGACATCTCAAGGTATCTCTGTGGGGCAAAGCTTTGCCGTTTTTAAGCAGCAAGGTATTCGAGTCCCAAAAACAGCTTCTTTGCAGAACTCCAGACAGATTGGACGAGTTAAAGTGGTGAAGGCCGCAGAAAACTTTGCTACCGCGGTGGTGATTCAAGCTTCGGACGATATTCAAGTGGGAGACACGACAGATTCGAACACTTCGCTGGAGTAGTTTTTTCATCATGACCTGATCATGATGAACTCTTTTCCTCTTTCGATTGAAGTTGCTTTGATTTGCGAGCGTTTGCAAGTTCCCAATCATGACTTGTTTTATGAGCTTTTGAGGAATCCTCAAAAAAGATATTTTTATTCAGGGGTTCTCTCTTGGAGCCAGGCCGAAGAATCCTATGCGAGGGATCTTCAAAAAGGTCGTCACTGGATTGATCCAACTCACCCATGGTATCCCGATAATTTTCGCAAAATGGAGTATCCTCCCCATCTGATACGAATGGAAGGTCAGCCTTGCTGGAAAAATTGTGTTTGCCTTTCGGTGGTGGGGAGTCGAGACGTGAGTCGTGACAATCTCTTGTGGATGCGACTCCACTTGGCTCCCGTCATTCAAGAAACAAAAATAATCATAGTGAGTGGGGGAGCGCGCGGAGTTGATCAAGAAGCCCACCAAATCTCCTTACAAGCGGGCCTTCCCACGGTGGTTTTGTTACCTTCGGGATTCGATCAAATTTATCCTCGCGAGCTCAATCAGCTGAAAGAAAAGATCCTGCAGGCCGGGGGAGCACTTTTGTCGGAGTATGAATCTTCGGTAACGATGAAGAAACATTTTTTTCAGCAAAGAAATCGACTGATTAGTGCATTGGGAGAGGCCTTATTGGTTATTCAGGCTGGGGAAAAAAGCGGAACTGGCATCACAGCTCAGTATGCAGTTGATCAGGGTAAGCCTTTGTACGTTTTGCCAGCCCATCCCTTAGATGTGGGCAGTCGTGGGAATCTCAAGTTGCTGGGGGACGGAGCAACAATGGTGCGTGACAAGTTAGACTTGCAACTATTTATAGGTCTCTATCGGGATTCAACCACTACCCCTAGTGAGATTTAAAATTTACAAAAAAAATGAAAAAATATGAAAAAAGATTTTGAGTTCCGAAGGAAATTGCCCTTACACTTAAGTCAAGGGAGGGGCGATGTGGTCAAGGATGACCGTGGTAGTAGGGATGCTGCTGCATCGCTCTGTTTTTTCCTGTTAGTTCCAGTTCTTTTTCAACGACCAAGCAGCAAATAAAAGAAATAAAAAGTTCGGGGTCCAGATGGCCAGAGCTGGAGGAAGTTTTCCTGACCTGGCAGCGCCCTCAAGGGAAACGTAGAGCACCCAGTACAGAATGATCAGGACCAAGCTCACGACGAGACCGCTGGACTTGCCAGAGCGTCGATTGGTCACTGTTCCTAAACCCACGCCTAAAAGACCAAAAATCAAACAGACCAGAGAAATCGCCCAGCGCTTATGAAACTCTGTTTGAAGGATGCGGCTCTCTTGAGGACTCATTTCACCTTCGGCATTTAAACGCTGGGAAATTTCTTCGATGGTGAGGCTCTGAGGGCTTTTATTCCTGACCTGTTCTTGGATTG
>JAJTIC010000108.1 GCA_021300175.1 Pseudomonadota bacterium | reverse complement strand
TAAGTTTATGCTGTCAACTTATGCGATTTCATATAAGAAATTCAATGAAATAACAGCATTGGAGAAGTTCAAGCTTATGGCAAAGAAACCAGCTAAGGAAGCGAAAAAGCAGCCGAAGAAAGAGGCGAAAGCCGAAGCCAAACCAAAGGCAAAAGCTGAAGCTAAGCCAGCGAAGACCGCGAAAGTTGAGCCAAAGCCTGTCAAAAAGGCAGCCGCTCTCGTCGCTGAGGTGAAAGCAGAAAAGCCAGCCAAGGCGCCGAAAGAGCCGAAAGCTCCCAAGCTCACAAAAGCTGAAAAAGCTGCTATCAAAATTTCGTCTGAAGACCAAAAGAGATGGCTTGAATATCAAGAAAAGCATGGGGACGAAAAACCTCAAAAATACACGATGGCTGGCCAATTTGAAGCTCAGATGCCCATCGAGCATCCTAAATTTGGCTGGGGCTTTATTCTGAGCAACATCGAAGATCGCTTGGAAGTTGTTTTTGAGTCCGGAATCAAATTTTTAATTTCAAACCGAAAACTATAAAGGAAACAGAGTCGCCGATGGCAAAAGAGGATTTAGCACAGTTTGATGGCAAGATTGTTGATGCCCTTGCAGGGGGGATCTACAAAGTGAAACTTGAAAACAATGTTGAGATTCAAGCAAAGCTTTGTGGAAAAATGAGAAGATTCAACATTCGAGTTGTCGTTGGTGATAAAGTCACAGTTGGCGTCTCGCCTTATGATCCGACCCATGGCCTGATCATGTATCGTCACAAGTAAAAAATTATGGAAAATACATTAGAAAAATACCTGTTAAAGGCAGTGCCTGGCGTTTCTGTGAAATCAGCACAGGCCGTTCTTGAACTTTCGGCGGATGGAGGAACAGTTCCTTTTATTGCTCGCTATCGAAAAGAGAAAACGGGTGGGCTGGATGAAGTTCAGATCCGGGCAGTCATTGAAGCTTTTGAAACTTACAACGAAGTCGTGAAGCGAAAATCTTTCTTGGTTAAAGAGATCGGCGAACAAGGAAATCTCACTGAGGAACTCAAAAAGAGAATTGAGCTCAGCTGGGATCTTGGAGAGCTTGAAGAAATCTACCGACCTTACAAAAAGAAAAAGAAAACGAAGGCCACCATCGCTCGAGAGGCCGGTTTAGAGCCGCTGGCGCAGTGGATTTGGGATTTGGGTCATAGCGCTCTCAAAGACGAAACGACCATGGAAGTAAAAGCGAAGAGCTTTCTGAATGTTCCCAAGGGCATCGCTTCTTATGATTTAGCCTTGAAAGGAGCTCAAGATATCTTGATCGAAAAGATCGCCAATGAGCCTTCTTTACGAGATCTCGTGATCAAGAATTATCAAGAGAAGGGCTTTGTTGTTTCTAAAAGGACCAAGAACTTTAAGCCCAATTCAAAGTTTGAGATGTATGCTGAGTTTAAAGAGCCTGTGAAGTCTCTTTTGGATTCAAAGTCGTCGCATCGTTATTTGGCGATGCGCAGAGGCTGGCAAGAAGAAGAACTTTCCGTAGAAATTGTCGCCGAAGAGGAAATGCTTCTTTCTCAGTATGAAAAATTTGCGACGACAAAGTCGGATGATTCTGTCGCGGCCTTCTTAAAAGCGTCGGCCAAATTAGCTCTGACCGTTTATGTTATTCCTTCTGTCGTGAATGAAGTTCATCGCGCTTTGAAAGAAAAAGCGGACGAAGATGGGATTAAAGTTTTTGCTGAGAACGTGAAGAAAGTTCTCCTAGGATCTCCTTTTGGTCCTAAGTGTGTCTTGGGTGTGGATCCAGGGTTGCGCACAGGCTGTAAGCTGGCACTCATTGATAAATCAGGGGCCTTTATTTCGCATACAGTTCTGCACACGCAAGGGGATAATGCGGAGGAGAAGGCGAAAAAGCTTTTTTCAGAAGTGATGTCCCAAATTCAAATTGAAGCGATTGCGGTTGGGAACGGTACTGCTGGTCGTGAGACTGAGATCTTTTTGCGAAAAGTTCTTAAAGAGATTGGCAAAGAAGTGCCAGTGATTATGGTGAGTGAGTCAGGAGCTTCTGTTTACTCGGCTTCGGATATTGCTAGACAGGAATTCCCTGATTTAGACGTGACTGTTCGGGGCGCTATTTCTATTGCAAGACGCCTGCAGGATCCATTGTCAGAGCTCGTGAAAGTCGACCCGAAAGCCATCGGAGTGGGACAGTATCAGCATGACGTCAATCAATCCTATTTGAAAAAGTCATTGGAAGCCGTTGTCGAGACTTGTGTGAATAACGTAGGTGTTGATTTAAATACAGCGTCAGCATCTTTGTTATCTTTTGTTGCGGGAATTGGTCCTGCGCTCGCCAGCAATATTATTGAAACACGAAAGAAGTCATTGTTCGCTGATCGAGGAGAGTTGTTAAAAGTTCCTAAATTTTCTTCAAAAGTTTTCGAACAATGCGCAGGCTTTCTCCGAATCAATCATGGAAAAGTGTTTTTGGATTCGACAGGAATTCACCCCGAGCGCTACACAGCTGTCCGTGATATGGCTCAAGAATTGGGAGTCGGAATTCACGAGCTTGCGGGTGAAGGTGCAAAAAAACTTTTGCCACTGAAAGAGAAGTGGTCAAAGCTCATCGGCGAGTTCACATTTGATGATATCGCTCGGGAGCTCGAGAAGCCAGGAAGAGACCCACGAGATCCATTCAAAGCCTTTCACTTTCGAGATGATATCTTTGAAGTGAAAGACCTCAAAGAAGGCATGATTTGCCCTGGAATCGTGACTAACGTGACTAATTTTGGTGCTTTTGTAGATATTGGTGTTCATCAAGATGGGCTTGTCCACATTTCTGAGCTTGCGAACAAGTTCGTGGATGATCCGCGAAAAGTGGTAAACCCTGGAGATCAAGTCACAGTGAGAGTACTCGCTGTGGACATGAATAAGAACCAGATCTCTTTGTCGATGAAGATGGAAAACTCTCAAGAGAACCGAGTGAAAGCTCAGGAATCTCGGGAGAAAAGACCTCAGCATGGTCAACATCAAGGTGACCGTAGGCATTCAGGCGGAAAGCCGAAACATCAAGGGGGGCGTCCTCATCAAGGGCAGCAGAATCAGCAGGGGCCAAGAAAGCCGCCTGGATCACCATTCAATAATCCCTTTGCAGCTTTGCAAGGAATCAATAAGAAATAGGAGTCTTGGATTGAAGGATTTGTTCAGCAATCTGAACAAATCCCAGCCCGCCTTTTTTTGAGGCCAAATAGCTTGGTTTTGATTTCAATTGCGAAACAAAATTGCTGAGATTAGCCACTGCAAAAGAATGCGGAAAGTATTCAAACATGGGCTCATCATTGGGTGAGTCGCCCACAAATCCACAAATTTGTTTGGCTTGTGTGGCTGAAACGCCGAACTCACGATCCAAAATTTGAAGTGATTTAGTCACTTTGTCGTAAGTGCCGAACCATCCATTCACATGAATAGAGCTGACTTTTGCTTGGGCTCCATGAGACTTAAAAACATCCACAATCTTTTGGACTTTGTCCGAAGGAAGAGGGCGAACATCTTCACAAAAGTCCACAGCAAGATCCATCAAACGGCAAAATTGATCCGAGGCAATGGCACAACCGGGCACTTCTTTGAGGACCTGATCTTGAATCCGATCCAGTTTTTCACGGTTGGCCGCTTGCGTTTCAAAATCAAAATAAAAATTCCGGATCATTTTCTTTTGATGGTAACGGAAATAAAAGCCACCATTTTCGCCAACAACTCCGGCCACTGGCCACATTCGAGCGATCATTTCACACCAGCCTGCGGGGCGCCCCGTGACCGGGATGACTTTGATGCCTGATCGGTGCAACTTCCAAAGCGCCTCATAGGCCTCGGGGCCCAGGTGTCCCTCATCCGTCAACGTATCGTCGATGTCAGTGAATAAGTATTCTAAACTGGCAGTAAAAGACTCAACTGTTTTCATGGGAATATTCTAGAAGCCATCCTGAGAGAGGGAAAGAATTAATTGCATTTTTTGTCGAGCTCGGACTAACTAGGGGCATGGAAAATCTGAAAATCACCATCGTTATTCCTTGTCTCAATGAAGCTGAAACCATCCCAAGAGCTGTGACTCAAGCCCTCGAGGGGATACAACGAACTGGGGTCTCAGGCGAAGTTTTAGTGGCAGATAATGGAAGCACTGATGGCAGCCAGGCTTTGTCTCAGCAAGCAGGTGCTCGTGTCGTGAGCGTGCCTGAAAAAGGTTATGGCGCTGCTTTGCACGGCGGAATCCTGGCGGCTCAGGGTGAAATCGTTGTCATGGGTGATGCCGATCTTTCTTATCCGTTTTTGGAGGCGACAAATTTAGTGACACCTATTCTTGAAGGTCGTGCAGACTTTGTGCTTGGGAATCGTCTGAATTCGAAAATGCAGCCAGATGCGATGCCCACTTTGAATCGAACAGTGGGCACGCCAGTGCTGAGTTTCTTGTTGCGGCAACTTTGCGGATCTCAAGTGAGCGATTGCAATTCAGGGATGCGAGCTTTTAAAAAATCCGACTACGTTCAGTGGAATATGCAGTGTCCTGGAATGGAGTACGCGTCAGAGATGTTGGTGGCCATCACGCGTTTCCCAAATCTTAGATATCTTGAAGTCGATATTGGATTTAAAAAAGATCAAAGAAGTCGACCTCCGCATTTGAAGCGTTGGAGAGATGGCTGGCGACATTTAAGATTTATCTTGGGAAGTAGTAGTTCTTGGGTGCTCGTGAATACACCTTTGCTCATCGGTGCTTTTTGTTACCTCGCGGCCCTCGGGCTTTCTTTCGGTGAGTATTTTGGTGATGGAAAAGTCAGATATCATTCAGCCTTTGCTTTACTGGCCTTTGGAATGATGCTTTTTACATTCTCGATGTCACAAATTTATGTCAGAGCCCTGCGTGTGGAAGCTGGAGTTTTGGTGAGCCGAGGTATCGATCTTCTCAATCGGTTTTGTATGAACGGAGCGCCTTTTTATTGGTCTCTGGTGTTGTTCTTAATTGCGGGACTTCAGGGGATCTCGATCTTTTGGCAGTGGAGATCGTTGAATTATGGAGAGCTTGAAGCCATCGGTGGAACTCTTCGTTTGGTGATGTTTTCTTCCTTAGGAATTTTTCTCTTCACCCTCGATATGACTTTAGGCTTATTGAAACTCACTCGTCGAGGATCTTGAGACCGCGGCAGTAAAAATTGCGAGTGAAATGAGGCGGGAGTTCAGCTTTTACCGGTTGGCCTGTTATTTCATATTCCGCCCGAGCCTTTTGGCAAAATAAATAATCCCTTGGTGATTCAGATCTGAAGTTCAAAAATCGGGAAGCGGAACTTAGAGCGGTGATAGTGATTGCTATCAAGAGGAGTTTCTCGTTCTTTCTTTGAAGGCTCAGAAAAAGAAAGATCACGGACGTGAGGATGAGCATTGAGTTCAAAACGTCCCAAGGAAATGAATTTTGATATTTTCCATAGGGGAAAACAAGAAGACAAAAAATTAAATAGATTCGCCAAACCCAAGTGAACTGAAGTTCAAGACATCTTTTGAGGCCAAGATAAGTCAGCAGTGAAAAGCCGATCCAAAGAGGATGGTAGTGAAAGGAGTGGATATAAACATATTGGTGAGCGACGAGCGAATAAATCAACCCCGGTAGTAAAATCAATAGCAGTAGATTTCGATGCTCGGGGGGTTCGGTCTTCTTGCAGGCAGAGACAAGTCCGAGGCCCAGCAAGAAAAGAAAAACAGGACTTAGAAATCGAGACTGTGTTTGAAAGAAGGTGTAGATCCACTGAAGGGGATAAGAAGGGCTCAGCTTATTATCGATGTAACTTGCGCCAAAGAGCTTTCCATAAAGAAAATCGTAAAGGCTGGAGCTGCCATGCAAATAGCTCATTAAAAAAAGTCCTGAGAAGGCGGCCAATGGGCCCCAGAATAAAAATACGATTTTCCAAGAAGGATCCTTTTTTCGCCAAAGGTAAACAAGCCAGCCCGGAAAGAAGAAAAATCCAACCCAAGATACCAAGCCTGCCAAGATTCCTAGAATGCCTGCCAAGACTTTTTGATTTTTTAAGACAAGAAGGACTGCGGCGTAAAAGAAGAAGCTCGAAAAATCACTGATGAAATCTGAATGGGTAGAATAAAGAAGAGTGTAGAAAGTGAGGCTATGCAGAGTGGTAACAAGCAAAGCTTCCTTGTTGTTTTTGAAATACTTTCGCGCAATGAGAAAACAAAGAACCAGATTTAAAATCGAAAATACAAAAAAGAAAAATCTCGTGGCCCAGGGTTCAGTTGTCCCTATGAAATTTTTGAATTCGGCTAAGGTCAAAAAGGTCAGTGGGGGCCAATTCGGATAAGGCTCCATATGGGATTCATCTTCACAGGAGAAGTGAGGCACTCCCCTCGTGATTTCCAAGGGATATTTCTGAAAGCATTCTGTCGCAATCGCATGGTGAACTCCGCCCCAATTGTAATGATCCATTCTTTTCCAGGGGGCATTGAGATCAAACAGTCGTAAGCCAACAAAAAAGATCAAAATTAAGAGGCAAGTGGTGAAAATCTTTTTGTTGTTGAACATCTCTTAGGTAGGCTAGCACCAGATGTTCGTCGAGTGAAGACATTGAGACTTTCGCCTTGAGTCGTAATTTCATCTTTACAGGCGATGGCTTGTCCTTCATTTTCTAAAACCAGGAATTGAAACTATATATAAGGACAAGCATGGCAAAGAAGATTTCAAAAGCTGCTGAATCTGACACGTCTTCTTCAGGCAAGAAACTCGTGATTGTTGAGTCGCCGACCAAAGCTAAAACCATTCGCAAGTTTTTAGGCAAAGACTATATCGTCGAGTCTTGCATGGGCCATATTCGAGATCTCCCCCAAAGTGCCAAGGATATTCCTGAAAAGTTTAAAAAAGAAAAATGGGCAACCCTTGGAGTTAATGTCGAGAATGACTTTGAACCTATTTACTGTGTCCCCAAAGATAAAACCAAAGTTGTTAGTCTTTTGAAGCAAAAACTCGCTGAAGCCGATGAGCTCTATTTGGCGACGGACGAAGACCGAGAAGGGGAAAGTATTTCTTGGCACTTATCGGAAGTGTTAAAGCCAAAAGTTCCTTTCAAACGAATGGTGTTCAACGAAATCACCAAAGAGGCGATTCAGAAGTCTTTGAAAGAAACTCGCCAGATTGATGAAAACCTTGTTCGCGCTCAAGAAGCTCGAAGAATTTTAGATCGCTTGGTGGGCTATTCGATATCTCCTCTGTTGTGGAAGAAAGTGGCTTATGGTCTATCGGCAGGGCGAGTTCAATCAGTCGCTGTTCGTTTGATCGTGGAACGAGAGGAAGATCGTTTAAAGTTTAAAAAGGCTCAGTATTGGGGAGTTCTTGCCACGCTGACCAAGGAGAAAGTGTCTTTTGAAGCTAAAATTCAGTCATGGGCCGCAAAGAGAGTGGCCACAGGTAAGGACTTCGATGGTCTGACAGGTCAGCTCTCCGATGGGAAAGATCTAACAATTCTGGATCAAAAAACAGCGACTTTGATTGCCAATAAAGTGCAAGGTCAAAATTGGCTCGTCAAAGAAGTGGAAGAAAAGCCTACGACGCGAAGACCTTATGCTCCTTTTATCACTTCGACCTTGCAACAAGAGTCTAATCGGAAGTTAGGGTTGAGCTCTCGAGAAACTATGCAAGTGGCCCAAAAGCTGTACGAGCAGGGGTTTATCACCTATATGCGTACCGATTCGACTTTTCTTTCTGCAGAGGCCATCAAAGCAGCTCGCACTTGTATTCAAACAAAATATGGAAAAGAGTATCTTCCCAATGAGCCCCGCCTTTATGAAGCGAAGAAAGTCAAAGGGGCGCAAGAAGCTCACGAAGCAATTCGTCCCGCTGGCACCGTGTTTCAGGATCCTGATGAAACGGGATTGAGTGGCACTCAGCTAAAGCTTTATGAATTGATCTGGAAGCGAACCGTGGCTTCGCAAATGGTGGATGCAAAACAGAAACAAGTCTCTGTAAAGTTCGAAGTGGATCAAGCAATTTTTAGTTCGAGTGGTATGACGATTGAATTCCCAGGCTTCTTGCGAGCTTATGTGGAGGGAAGTGATGATCCTGAAGCCGAACTTCAGGAGCGAGAAGTTCGGTTGCCAGCGTTGAAAGCCCAAGAAAAAATTCCTTGTACAAAGTCAGAGCCAACTGAGCATGAGACCAAGCCTCCCGCAAGATATACTGAAGCGAGCCTTGTTCAAACGATGGAAAAAGAGGGTATTGGTCGTCCTTCAACCTACGCTTCCATCATCGGCACCATCATCGATCGTGGATACGTGAAGAAAAGTGGAACTGCTCTTGCTCCGACGTTCACAGCCATGGTGGTGACGAAACTTTTGCGCCAACACCTGACTCAATTCGTGGATTTGGGGTTTACTTCGGAAATGGAAAAGAGTTTGGACCATATCGCTGAGGGAGAAATGGATTCTCTCAAATATCTGGCTCAAATTTATTCTGGTAAAGCGGGACTACGCGCTCTGATTGATTCTCAAGAAAAGAAAATTGATCCTGATGAGGCGAGATCCATCGCGCTCAAAGGACTTGAAAAGTACAGCTTTCGTGTGGGTAAGTACGGTGCTTATGTTTGCACCAAAAGAGAGGGAGAAGAAATCTGCGCGTCCATTCCTGAGTCTGAGTCACCTGGGGATATGACCGCAGATGTTGCTGACAAGCTCATTGACCAGAAAATCAACGGAGCTGATGCTCTGGGTAAGGATCCTAAAACGGGCCTTCCGATTTATGCGCTGAATGGAAGATTTGGACCCTACGTTCAGTTAGGGGATGTCACAGAGGAAAACGACAAGCCGAAGCGCGTATCGGTGCCTGCGACGATTCCTCTCGAAACACTGACTCTTCAGCAAGCTTTGGATTTGTTGGCTTTGCCAAAAACTTTAGGAATGCATCCTTCTTTGAAAAAAGAAATCAAAGCTGGTTTGGGTCGCTTCGGTCCCTTTGTGGTCTGTGATGGCGACTATCGTTCAATTCCAAAATCAGAGAGCATTTTTGAAATGACTTTAGACAAAGCTTTGGCTCTTTTGAGTACGCCGAAGAAAGGACGTGGGAGAGCGGCTCCGCTGAAAGAGCTTGGAGAGCATCCTGCAACAGGCGATGTTGTTCAGATTATGAATGGGCCCTACGGGCCCTACATTAAGTCTGGAAAGATCAATGTTTCACTGCCTGAGGGGGTTACCCCTGAGCAGATGGACCTGGAAAGGGCGGTAGCTCTCTTGGCGGATAAACTAGGAACTGCAAAAAAAACTGCTTCTAAGGCGGGCAAAGGTCAGAGGAAGACAAAGTCGAAGTAGATTAAGGTATTGAAATTCCATGACAATTGACCTCTTGAAATGCCCCGATCTTTATGAGACACTGCGTTACATTTTAAAGAAGTGGGCGCTCAACCATGAAGCAACTAGAGCTTGGCATTGAAAGACCGAAAGAAGCAGATCGGAATTATCACTTAGGTGGTAGGTCCTTCTATTTCTTTGATTTCGATGACAACGTGGCTTTTCTAACGACCCCTCTGATTCTCTTTCACAAAGTGACTCGCGAGGAACTGAAGATTTCTAGCGGTCAGTTCGCTAGTGAGCACTCAAGAATTGGGAAAAGCGGTATTTATCAAGAATTCGAGATGAATTGGGACGATGTCAATGGCACCTTCAGAAATTTTCGGGATCATCACAACGATGAGCTCGCACGTTTGGGTTTACAAACACAGATCTTTATCAATGATGTGGCACATGCGCTGGGGTTCCCTGATTTTCAGTGGAAAGGTCCCTCTTGGTCGACTTTTTATCACGCCGCTTTCAACCAAAGGCCTGTGAGTGTCATCACGGCTCGAGGTCACAACCCTGAGACAATCAAGCAAGGTGTTGAAGTTTTCGTGAAGCAGGGTCACCTTCCGTCAATACCCAATTATTTGAGTATTTACCCCGTGAGCCATAAACCGACTCGCCTTCTTTTAGGAGACGCTGATTTCAAAATGAGCACGGCAGAGTTGAAGCAAGCGGCGATCCGGGCTTCGGTGGAGAAAGCCCTTGAGCTGTATGGATATTCTCCCCATCATCGATTTGGAATGTCTGACGACGATCCGAAAAATATCGAACTGATCACTGAGGAGCTCACCCGACTGAAGGCGAGATACCCTGAAATGAAATTCTATATGATCGAGACACAGAACGGGGAGTTTGTGAAAAATGAGATTTTCACTGATGGGCCTTCAAAGTCG
>JAJTIC010000098.1 GCA_021300175.1 Pseudomonadota bacterium | reverse complement strand
TGGGCTGGTGTATTAACTGTCACCGTCAACCGGAATACAAAGCTCCACTTAACTGTTCGACTTGTCACCACTAAGGAAGATTCGTATGTCTGATATGCAACCTGAAAACATCAAGTCATTCCAGAATGCTCATTCTCCTTTCACAGGGGAAGAAATTGAATCTCAACCGGGGATTCAGCACACTCTAGAGGCAGGCCCTCGTGAAGCTGGTGAGAATCGGTACTGGCTGTCCTTGGATCAGTGGTCCAATGATCCTGAATTCCAAAAAATGGCCGAGAAAGAATTCCTCTCTTCGCCTTTGGCGGAAAACAACTCAGAAGATGGGTGGGCGCGCCGAGAATTTTTAAAGCTCATGGGAGCGTCTTTGGCGCTAGCTTCCGCAGGATGTATCCGCAGGCCGGTTCAGAAAATTGTTCCTTACAACAAACAGCCGGAAGAAGTGACTCATGCAGTTGCCAACTACTATACCACGTCCTACTTTGATGGTTCAGAGACCCAGGGGCTTTTGATTCGAACAAAAGACGGCAGACCTTTGAAAGTGGAGGGCAATCCGGCTCACCCGCTCTCAGGGGGCGGAACTTCAGTCAGATCCCAAGCCCATTTATTGTCACTGTATGATCCTGAGCGATTGAAAGGTCCTGTTCGTAATCTTCAAAATAAAGCAAAAACTAACCGAGACACAATCACTGCAAAATGGGAAGAAGCCGACGACGCAATCGTGAAGCAACTTTCCAAAGGCAAAGTGGTGGTGCTTTCTGGAGCTGTGGCCTCGCCATCAACGCGTCAGTTGATGGCGGACTTCAATCAAGCTTTTGGAGCAAAACACATTGTCTGGGAAGCTCTGAATGACGAATCTGTTCGCCAAGGACAAGATGCATCCTACGGTGAGGACTTAGTGCCCTTCCACCGCTTTGATAAAGCGAAAGTGATTGTTTCTGTCGATGCAGACTTTTTGGGAACTTGGGTGGCTCCAACGACTTACACAAAACAATTCGCAAAAGCTCGTAAAGACATCGAGAAAATGAATCGTTTGGTGGTTTTTGATTCTGCTTATTCGCTCACAGGAGCCAATGCCGATATTCGTGTTCGCATTAAGCCGTCGCAACAAGTGGACGTGGTGATGGCTTTGGCTCACGAAGTAATCGTGAAGAAAGGCGCTGGCAGATACGCTGGAAATTCTCAAGTGAAAGCGGCTCTCGAGCCTTTTGCAGGAGTGGCTTCAACTTTGACCATGGAGCCAGCGCTGTTCTCGCAAATCGCTCAAGATTTGATCGACAATCGCGGTGATTCACTCGTGGTTGCCGGTGGTTTAGCTGCAGGCACCACAGATGCGAAAGCTTTGCAGATAGCTGTGAATTTTTTAAACTCAGCTTTGGACAATGACGGTTCCACAGTTCTTGCCAACGGGGGCTGGACAGCTCTGAAAGCAAGCTTTGAAGCTGTGCTGGGACTCGTGGAAGACATGAAAAAAGGGGATGTGAATACTTTGATCATCCACCGCACCAATCCGGCCTACAATTTGCCGGAATCTTTGGGCTTCAAAGAAGCTATGAAGAATGTGGGGATGGTGATTTACACGGGCGACCGCGTGGATGAAACCGGAAAGCAAGCGGATTATGTCCTGCCAGACAACCATGTGATGGAAGGCTGGGGGGATGCGGAGTTCACTCGTGGTCTGATGTCGTTGCAGCAGCCGACTTTGCGTCCTATGTACGATACGCGTTCGTTTCAGCTTTCTTTGATGACTTGGGCGTACATGGCGAAACGAGGACCCGCACGCATTCAGAACTTTGAAACATTCTATGATTACCTCCGCGACTACTGGAAGAACGAAGTTTATCCAAAGTATGGCCGGGGCATTGGGTTTGAGAATTTCTGGAATGAAGTTCTTCAAAAGGGTTTTGTTGGCGAAGTTCCGAACTCGACTTCAGCAAGATCTTTCCGTTTGGAAGCTTTAAATAGCGTGAAAAAGAAAGCTCCGGCTCAAGGTTTTGAAATGGTACTTTATCCAACGGTTCAGTTGGGGGATGGTACTTTAGCGAACATCGCTTGGCTGCAAGAATTGCCAGATCCTGTGACGAAAATCTGCTGGGATAATTATGTCTGTGTTTCTCTTGCGACCGCAGAAAAACTGGGGGCTCGTGAAGGTCACATCATGAAGATCAAAACGACGGCAGGGGAATACTCTTTACCGGTTCATATTCACCCCGGGTTGCATGATGATGTCTTAGCAGTTCCCGTGGGCTACGGAAGAACCGATGCAGGTAAAGTCGCCAACGGTGTAGGATTTAACTCCTTCCAGATGGCCAATGTGGCGGCTGGTCTTTTGATCACTTCGGGCATCAGCGCTGAGATCACCAACACCAAGAAAAAATATGAGCTCGCCAATCCCCAAGGGCATCATTCTTTGGGTGATAGTAAAACCGCGGGTCGTAAGATCGTGGTCGAAGCAACTTTGGCGGAATATCTCAAAGACAAAGCAGCCAACAATCACAAGCACAAAATCTGGAATATTTGGTCGGGTCACGCTTACAACGGTAACAAGTGGGGCATGGCGATTGATCTCAATTCTTGCACAGGCTGTAATGCTTGCGTCGTTGCCTGTCAGTCTGAAAACAACGTCACTGTTGTGGGTAAGAAATATGTGATGGAAGGCCGAGAGATGCATTGGATCCGCATCGACCGCTATTTTGTGGGCGATCCCGCCAATGCAGAAGTCGTGTTCCAACCGGTCATGTGTCAGCACTGTGACAATGCACCTTGTGAGACAGTGTGCCCCGTTCTTGCGACAGTTCACAATAGCGAAGGTTTGAACGACATGGTTTACAACCGCTGTGTCGGAACCAGATATTGCGCCAACAACTGTCCCTACAAAGTTCGTCGCTTCAATTGGTTCAACTATGCAAAGCTCATTGAGAAACCAATGCACTTAGCTCTGAATCCAGATGTGACCGTGCGCACTCGTGGGGTCATGGAAAAGTGTACTTTCTGTGTTCACCGAATTAAGGAAAAGAAAAACGAAGTGAAGCTGAAGGGCGGAACACTGAAAGATGGCGATGTGAAAACAGCTTGCCAAACTTCATGTCCAACTGACGCGATCATTTTCGGAGATCTGAATGATCCGGAATCACGTGTTTCGAAGCACTTTAAAGAAGATCCTAGAAATTATGCTCTTCTTGAAGAGTTCCATGCAGCACCTTCGGTTCGCTACATGACAAAAATTAGAAATAATCACCAGGAGACACGCTTCAAAGATGCTCACGGCAAAAAGGGTGGTCACGCATGATGAAAAGAAAGCAACTGGTTCTTGGTAACAAGACCTTAAAAGATGTGACAGAAGATATTGTAGCCCCACTGGAAAGATTTCCTTCTAAGCAATGGGTGGGCATGTTTCTCTCTGCGAAAGCTCTCTTCTTGTTCTATTTGGTCACCATCGCGATTGTGATCAGCACTGGAATGGGCCTCTTGGGTGTGAACCATCCCATCGGCTGGGGAACCATGATCATCACTTTCGTTTTTTGGATCGGCATTGGTCACGCAGGAACTTTAATTTCTGCGATTCTATTTCTATTCCGACAAAAATGGAGAACATCGGTCGCTCGAACGGCAGAAGCTATGACCGTTTTTGCGGTGATGACTGCGGGGCTGTTCCCGCTGATGCATACAGGTCGTCCTTGGCTTGATTACTGGTTGTTCCCATATCCGAATCAGAGGGGTCCTTTGTGGGTGAATTTCCGTTCACCTTTGTTGTGGGACGTTTTCGCTGTTTCTACTTATGCCACAGTTTCTTTGGTGTTCTGGTATGTGGGGCTTGTTCCCGATTTTGCAACGATCCGAGATCGTGCGAAAAACAAAATTCGCCATTTGGTCTACGGAGCTTTGTCTTTGGGATGGAGGGGGACTGCGAAGAGCTGGTCACACTTTGAAATGGTGTATTTGTTACTCGCAGGTCTTTCAACGCCGTTGGTTCTTTCCGTTCACACCATCGTTTCTTTCGACTTTGCAGTGTCGAATCTTCCCGGTTGGCACACGACGATCTTCCCACCGTACTTTGTGGCCGGTGCGATTTTCTCAGGTTTTGGAATGGTGATCACTCTGATGACTTTGGTTCGGATTGGATTCCCAGAGTTTAAGAACTACATCACGATCGACCATATGGAAGTCATGAATAAGATCATCATGGCGACGGGGCTCATGGTTGGTTATGCCTATGCTTCAGAGTTCTTCATTGCTTGGTACTCGGGAAATATTTACGAGCGATTCGTGTTTGTGAATAGAGCTTTTGGAGATTATGGCTGGTCTTACTGGATCATGGTCACATGTAACGTTTTAATCCCACAAATTTTCTGGATCAAATCCATGAGACGATCCATCCCAGTCATGTTCGTGGTTTCTATTTTCGTGAATATTGGAATGTGGTTTGAGCGGTTCGTGATCACAGTCACTTCGCTTCACCATGATTTCTTGCCTTCGAACTGGGGATCTTATGCTTGGTCCTTTTACGATACAGCCATCTTGGTGGGAAGTTTCGGGATGTTCCTCACGCTCTTCTTGCTTTATCTCCGTTTGTTCCCAGCCATTTCAATTGCTGAGATCAAGCCAGTGATGAATGTAGGCAAAGAAGGAAAAGGGGGTCACTAATGGCAAAGTATAAACAGGGCTTAGCGGCCATCTTTTTAACTGAAGAGCAAATTCTAGAAGCAGCAAGAAAAACTCGCGAGAGAGGTTTTACCAAGTTTGAAGCGATTTCTCCGTATCCTATCCATGGTATGGAGGAAGCAGCAGGTATCAAAAGATCTTGGATTCCTTACGTGACTTTTGTCATGGGTTTGGTTGGTTTGAGCGCAGGGCTTGGGCTTACTTGGTGGACGTCAGCGGTGAATTGGCCCATCAATGTGGGTGGGAAACCTCTTTTCAGTTTGCCGGCATTCATTCCTATCATGTTCGAGCTGACAATTTTGTTCGCGGCGCTCTCATCTGTGGCAGCGATGTTCTATGCTTGCGGGCTTCCGAAAGTAAATCCACCAATCATCGATAAGGATCTCACTTGCCATAAATTTGCGATCTTTATTCCTGAAGATGACACAGGGTATGAGGAATCTAAAGTTCAAGAGTTTTTCAAATCTCTGGGCGCTTCAGAGATTAAGAAGACGGAGTTTTAAGATGAAGACAAATCTTCTTATGATTGCGGCACTGTCTTTGGGTTTGTCGGCTTGTACGGGACGATCCTCGCAACCAAATATTGAGCTGATCCAAGATATGATGGAGCAGCCTGCAGTGAAAGCTCAAGAGTACGATAGTTTTTTTGAAGACAAAGCGGGGGGAGCAAGAGTTCCGCCCGAGAACACTCAACCCGTAGGATTTGAGCCCTATCCTTATGGAACGGATGCTGTGGCTGCAAAAGCAAATCGAAATCCACTCGCGGGAGACATGGACCCAGAGACACTGATGGTGGGACAAAAATACTATCAAACTCAGTGCGCAGTCTGCCATGGTGTTCATTTGAACGGAGACGGAACTGTCGCAGCGAAGTATCCTTTGAAGATACCCGCTTTGAATTCTGATAAAATCAAAGGTTGGACAGACGGTGAAATCTATCATGTGATCACGCAAGGTCAGGGTGTGATGGGAGCTTACAAATCCCATATCCCTCAGGCTTATCGTTGGCAGGTTGTGAACTACATCCGCTATTTGCAAAAGAATGAAAAGAAATAGGTAAAATATGGGATCATCAAATCACTCAGTAAGTTTATCCGTGAAAAAGTTTGAGCCTTCTCAGCAGCTCAAAACGTTGGCCATCGCGCTCACAGCTTTGGGCTTTTTGGGCTTTGTGATTGGGTTCATTAAGAATCCTGAAAGAATGTGGACGTCTTACTTAACGGCTTTTTTCTACGTGACTTGTTTTGCAACGGGGGGATTATTCTTCGTAACGATCCAGCACGTAGCTAAAGCAGGTTGGTCGGCAGGCATCCGTCGTTTGGCAGAAGGCTTCACAGCGTTTTTGCCGGTCACATTAATTGGCTCTCTCGTCTTGTTGTTAGGCTCTGGAAAGCTTTACCAATGGACACGGCCAGAGATTTTGGAAGCTTCACCTTTGATTGCTTCAAAAACAGCCTATTTAAATCTTCCGTTCATGACTTTGCGTCTCATTGTATTTGGTGCTTTGGCCATTATTTTTGCCAAGCTCATGGTTGGAAATTCACTCAAGCAAGATCAAAACGGGGATGAGTCGCTCACCACGAAGAACACGGCCTTGGGTGTCGCTTACACCTTGATCTTTGCAATCACTTTCTCCATTTTCAGCGTGGATTTGCTGATGAGTTTGTTGCCAACTTGGTATTCGACAATTTATGGAGTTTATACTTTTGCAGGTTCGATCCAGTCGACTTTTGCACTGTTGATTCTGATTATGCTTTACATGAAGAACAAAGGCTTTATCACAGGATATGTGACGATTGAGCATGTTCACGACGTGGCAAAGTTCTTGAAGGGTTTTACAGTTTTTTGGGCCTACATTGCGTTCTCTCAGTTTATGCTGATTTGGTATGCGAATATCCCTGAAGAAACTGAATTCTATTTGATGCGTGCTCAAGGTGGCTGGATGGTGATCTCGATGAGCTTACTCATTTTAAAGTTCATCGTTCCATTCTTGGCACTACTCCCGAGAGGAGCAAAACGCAACGAAGGACACTTGGTCTTGGTGTGCGCATTAGTTCTGATCATGCAGTATGTGGACATCTACTGGTTGGTTTACCCCACGTTCTTCGATAACCACGTGGTTTTCGGCTTCTACGAAGTGGCTCTGCTTGCAGGATTTGTCGGGATTTTCATGCTGACAGTGATGAAGTTTTACCAAACACACAGTCTGGTTGCCATCAAAGACCCTCGCATGCACGAGTCGGTCAACCACCACGTCAGCTACTAAGCTCATCGGTCATGGCAAAATAAAAAAGGCAGGAAAGACCCTGCCTTTTTGTTTTTTTCCTGGTTCCTCAAATTAGAGGGGAGACCAAGTCACAAGGACTTCCGACGCCGAAATACGAGTTAAAGAATACACTGTAGATCTTCCTGACACTCGTGGACCATTGGCAGGAACATAAGTCGTAGTTAAACCTGTTGTGAAAGAGCACTGAGTTGTTCCACCAGTTGTATCTTTGTTAACCACGACCGTATTCCCGATTGCGCCCAAGTGGGTTGAAACGTTGATCGCAGAACCACACGTGGTCGTGTCTTGAAGCATTTGGGGAAGTACGTTCTGGTAAGCAGTCCCGTTGTAAACCCTCAAATTGTTCTGGGTCGTATTATAATAAACGGAGCCTGAGCTTGGAGACCCTGGGTCACTCGCGCCGTTGACAATCCCTGTCGCTGCTGAACCAGAGGTCACTGTGATGGTGTTCGTGCCACTATTGTAAGATCCCCCAGAGATGGTGACTGAAACTAGCTCACCAGAGGAATTTGTTCCAAGAACTGAGTTGGTGGGGAGAGTGGTCGATAAGTTGAACAGGTTCGATAATCTTGCTGCAGAGAAACCTGTCAATGAATTTGCCGTTCCGGCTTGAAGAGCCCAAGGCACTGAACGAACCGGCATGTACCCCAAATCCAAAACTTGGGCACCATTAGAATCAGTGAATGAGATGACCGCTTGAATCTTTCGATCAACAGTAGAGTTGTGGGCCAAAAACTCCGTGCAATTTTGGGAGTTCACAACCAAAGCGCTGTTTTCAGCACTCAATGCTCCTGCGCTCACTGACGCTCTTGGGTTAAGAAATTGACCTCCCCATGATCCGTAAACACTTGTTCCTTGCCCTACCATGACTTCAAAACCACCGTTGGTGTTGGTGGTATCGACGGTGTGGCTTTCAGCATAAAGAATACAGTTCGATACAGGGCTCGCAGTAGCCACTCCGCCCCCCACAGCTATATTGGAGCTTCCAAGAACCGTGAGCTGAACGGTCACACCGGTTTGAGAGACTGGCTCACCTGCGGGATTAAGAATTCGTCCTTGATAAACGAACCCACCATTAGTACCCCAGGCCGGAACTGTGCCGAGCACGAGCAGAAATGAGAACCAACTTGTGGATTTCATAAAGAACCTCACTTGCTTTACCTTGTTCTTTTCGGACTTAGAGCTTGTGAACTTAACAATTAGGGAAAGATTTAGAGTCTCAGAGTGAGAGATAAAATGCGGCGCATTATTTGTGGTGAAATAAGGGGGTTAGGTTCAATAGGTGTCTCAAATTGAGTTGTGTTCTTTGGTGAAGGGTTTTACAAGAGAGTATGCGAATTAGTTTTCGGACCGTCTCAAAGTCGAACGTCCTTATTTTAACCGTTCTCACGGCAACCGCCTTTTAATGGTCTCATAATCACTCTATGCCAGAAATACGAATCGTACTCCCCGATGGATCCCAAAAGGTCTTTGATCATGAACCCACTGCACTCGAAGTGGCTCTGAGTATTGGATCTCGTCTTGCCAAAGAGACTTTAGGGGCAAAGCTGAATGGTTCTAAAGAAGTGGTGGATTTCAGGCTGCCGCTCAAAGATGGAACGAAATTAGAGATTGTGACCACAAAGTCACCCGAGGCCGTGGAAGTGATTAGGCACTCAGCGGCTCATGTGATGGCGCAGGCCGTGCAGGAGCTTTGGCCTGAAGTGAAAGTCACGATTGGGCCTGTGATTGATTCAGGGTTTTATTATGACTTTGATTCGCCTCGAAATTTCTCTGAAGAAGACTTCGAGAAGATTGAAAAGAAAATGGCTGAAATTGTGGCTTCTGATTTGCCGTTGGTTCGCGAGAACATGAAGACCGATCAAGCCATCGAGATCTTTAAAAAAATGGGTGAACGTTTCAAAGTAGAGCTCATTCAAGATCTTAAATCCAAGGGAGAATCCGAAGTCGGTATCTATTACCAAGGTAAAAATTGGTTTGATCTGTGTCGCGGACCTCATATTCAAAGCACAGGACAGATTAAAGCATTTAAACTTTTGAGTGTGGCCGGGGCCTATTGGCGCGGGGATGAAAAGAACCCCATGCTTCAGCGAGTTTATGCGACAGCCTTTGGAGATAAAAAAGATCTTGATCAGTATCTACATAATCTGGAAGAAGCAAAAAAACGCGATCACCGCAAAATTGGCAAAGAACTTGGTCTTTTCTATTTACATCCGTTGGCGCCAGCTTCGCCGTTTTTCACAGGCCGCGGGACTGTGATCTACAATGAATTACAAAAGTACTTAAGAGAGCTTTATTTCAAGTATGGATACAAAGAAGTGATCACTCCCCAGATTTTTGATGTGGATTTGTTTCACCGTTCTGGTCACTACGCGAACTATAAAGAAAATATGTTCTTTACGAAAGTTGACGAGCGTGACTTTTCTGTGAAGCCCATGAATTGTCCGTCCCATTGTTTGCTGTTTGCTTCCGAGCACCACTCTTACCGGGAACTTCCGCTCAGAATTGCTGATTTTGGGCGTTTGCACCGCTTTGAGAAATCTGGGGCTATTCACGGACTCACTCGAGTTCGTACATTTTGCCAAGATGACGCTCACATCTTTTGTACGATGGAGCAACTGCAGACAGAGATTGCGGGCTTCATGAGTCTTTTGGATGAAGTTTATGGCAAGCTGGGGATGTCGAACTATAAGATCTTTTTTTCGACTCGACCTGATCAACGCATGGGTTCTGAAGAGTTCTGGGATTTGGCCGAAGGGGCTTTAGAAAAGGCTCTGAAGAGCTTGAATCTTCCGTACACGATCAATCCTGGTGATGGGGCGTTTTATGGGCCTAAACTCGATGTTATGTTTGTAGATGCTTTGAATCGACCTTGGCAGCTGGGAACACTTCAAGTGGATCCCAATTTACCACAGGCTTTTGATTTAAAGTACATTGGCGAGGATAATTCTGAGCACCGTCCGATCATGCTTCACCGAGCGATTTTAGGATCGCTGGAGCGATTTATTGGAGTTTACCTAGAGCACACAGCGGGACACTTACCGACTTGGCTTGCACCGACGCAGGTTCAAATCCTGAACGTCACTGATCGTGTCAACGGATTCTGTGAAGAGCTTTTGGGTGACCTGCGAAGCCAGGGCGTGAGAGTGGAGTTCGACCGTCGAAACGAGAAGTTAAACTTTAAAATCCGAGAAGCTCAAATCGGTAAAGTGCCGTTCATGATTATCGTGGGCGATAAAGAAGCTGAAAAACGAAGTGTGAGTGTGAGACTTCGCACTGGTCAGCAGATCAATGACTTAGGCTACGAACAAGTGATTCAAATGATTGTGAACAATATTAAAGAACGAAAGCTACAACCAGAAACATAACCCGGAGGTTTCCCATTACTGGTCCTTTTGAAAGAAAAGATTTTCGAAACAAAGATCGCGACTTTGGAAAAAAGAAAGACAAAGATGGTCTTCGTATCAATCGTGAAATTCGAGCTCAGCAGGTTCGAGTAATTGATGAAGAAGGTCAAATGCTCGGTGTGATGAACCCTTTCGATGCCGTGAAAATAGCAGAAGAAAGAGGTCTTGATCTCATCGAAATCGCTCCCACAGCTACTCCACCTACTTGTAAGATTATGGATTACGGCAAGTGGAAGTATGAAAACAAAAAGAAACAAACCGCCGCTCGTAAGAAGCAAGTGATTGTGCAAGTGAAAGAGCTTCAGCTGCGCCCGCGCACAGATAAACATGATCTTGATACCAAAATGAATCATGCAAGGAGATTTTTGCTCGAAGGTGACAAAGTGAAAGTCACTTTGAGATTTATGGGTCGTGAAATGGCTCACCAAGAGCTTGGGATGGATCTTTTGAAAAAGGTTCAAGAGGCTTTGGCAAGTCTTGCGTTGATTGAGTCAGCACCGAAAATGGAAGGTAAAAATGCTTTCTTGATCGTTGCACCGGATCCCCTCAAAGTAAAAGAGTATTTAAAGACAAATGCAAAACCCACTGGCGCCATTCCTGAGGACGATTCTGGCCTCGAGGATGATGAAGACGAAGAATAACCGCTTCTTGGAAGCTGCGAGGTTATCGTTACCGTCGGTGGCAAAACATTCAAAGTCCCTGCTGCAAAGATGACGCTTGACGGGTTGCCGCCAGAGCTCGCCTGACGCGGCGGATAAAGTGAATTGTAATTATTTGAATATGCTGGAAGTGAATAGACTTTGGAGACTCTAAAAACCCGGGTATTTCTTTCAATTATTCTTGTCTTTAATGGGGTTTAGGTCTAAAAAACTCGTTCGAATTAAGCTTGGCTCAAATAGAAGAGGAGAACCTTGGTGGTTCACCCGCCAACTTGAAGGAAGGTTGCTATGGCAGCAAAGATCAAAACCCACTCGGGTGCAAAGAAGCGAATGAGGCTTCTGAAAAGTGGAAAAGTGAAGCGCAAACAAGTTGGAATGCGCCACTTGAATTCACACATGTCTTCTAAGAGAAAGCGTCATCTTGGAGATGGAACTTACGTGTCCGACGCCAACATGCTTCAAGCAAAACGTTGCTTGGTATTCTAAGAGGTAGCAGATGCGCGTAAAAGGTGGATTTACAAACAGAAGACGTCACAAAAAAGTATTAAAGAGAGCAAAGGGTTACTACTCAGCGAACTCTCGTTGTTACACTCATGCGGTTGAAAAAAATGACCGCGCAATGGCTTACGCTTACAAGCACAGAAAAATGAAGAAGCGTGAGTTCAGAGCTCTTTGGAATCAGCGAATTAATGCAGCTGCAAGATTGAACGGAACGACCTATTCTCGTCTGATCGGTGGCTTGATTAAAGCTGGTATTACAGTGAACAGAAAGAGCCTGGCTGACCTTGCGATCACAGATGCTACAGCTTTTGCGGCCCTCTGTAAGCACGCGATCGTTTAACGACGATTGGTTGTTCAGAATTACTATCAAGGCGCTGAGGGAAACCCAGCGCCTTTTTGTTTAAACCTTGTATGAGCAAAATTTAAGGACAGCGGATTTCTATGGATATGTTTGAGTCACGCAAAAAAGATCATATTCGACTTTCTTTGGAAGAGAGATCTCAAGTCGCGCCTTCTTTGAAAGGGCTCGAGAGAATTCGTCTCGTGCACGAAGCTCTTCCTGAATTTGCTTTTCAAGATGTCGATCTCTCGGTTCAAGTGCTTGGACAGAATCTGAAGACTCCACTTTATATTAGCTCTATGACTGCAGGGCACACCGAAGGGCAATCGATTAACCGTCGGCTTGCAAAAGCGGCCGAGGCTCAAGGTTGGTTGATGGGGGTGGGCTCCCAGCGACGGGAACTTGAAGATTCAGGAGCATCCTCAGAGTGGAAGGAGCTTCGCAAGCAAGCCCCTCAAGCCATATTGTTTGGGAATTTGGGAATTGCCGAAGTGATCAGAAGCCCGGTCGGACAAATTCAAAAATTGGTGGAGAGTCTCGAAGCGCAAGGATTCTTTATACATCTTAATCCGCTTCAGGAAGCTTTGCAAAGGGAAGGTCATGCGGACTTCACGGGTGGGATGAAAGCTATTGAAAAGGTCGTTCAGGCTTTGAGTGTTCCCGTCGTCGTGAAAGAAGTGGGTTGTGGAATCTCAGTGAGCACCATGAAAAGATTGGCTGATGTTGGAGTGCAGACAGTGGATGTATCTGGCCTGGGAGGGACCCATTGGGGGCGCATCGAGGGGTTTCGCGCTGAGACTGAATCTTGGCAAAGTTCAGTGGCGGAAACCTTTAAAAACTGGGGAATGACAACTTTGGAGTGCATTCTGAATGGCAATGAGTCCCTTGTACCTTGTCAGCTTTGGGCCTCTGGTGGAGTGAGAAATGGACTGGAGGCCGCCAAGCTCTTATCATTGAATGTAGAAATGGTCGGGGCAGCGCATCCATTTTTGAAAGCAGCTGTAGAACCTCTGGAAGAATCTGTGATGCGGTTGATGAGGGTTTGGGAAAAAGAATTGAAACTAGCCCTTTTCTGCACAGGGTTTCGGACGGTGGCAGAATTTCGCGAGGCTCGAGCGTGGGAGTGGGTATGAGTGACCAAAACTTGCAAGAAGCTTTCAAGGGTTTTTCTAAGCTCAGTAAAGAGCAGCGCTTAGATAAGCTTGAGCAGTTGGGTCTTTTGTCAAAAGAGGATCGTGAGTTTCTCGTGCGAGGCGGTCTCAAAGACACAAGCCTGGGTGAGAAGTTCATTGAAAACGTTATCGGTTACTTTCAAATTCCGATGGGAGTGGCGACGAACTTTCGAATCGATGGGAAAGACTATGTCATTCCCATGGCAGTTGAAGAAACATCGATCGTGGCAGCAGCTTCAAAAACTGCGAAATGGGTTCGTGAAAATGGATCGATCACCACGGAGGTTTTAGGCAGTGAAATTATCGGTCAGATTCAGCTGGCGAAAGTAAAAGACTTTAAAAAGTTTGAGGCTCTGATTCATGAAAAGAAAAAGTATTTTATTGAGCTTTCAAATCAAGAAGTGGCTTTTGGATTAGTTCGTCGAGGTGGCGGAGTCACAGAGATTTTGGTGCGAGAGCTGCGAAGAGAAGATGGCCTCTGTATGGCCGTGTTGCATGTTCACATGAACCCTGTCGACGCGATGGGCGCTAATATCATCAATCAAGTCTGTGAATTTCTGAAATCACACATCGAAGATTTGACGGGTGAGAAAGTCACCATGTGTATTCTCTCGAATTTAGTCGATACCAAAATCACCCGAGCTCAAGTGGTGATTGAAAAGATTGAATCTGATTTAGCTGAAAAGATCGAAGAAGCTTCTTATTTTGCTTATCTTGATCCTTACCGAGCAGCGACCAACAATAAAGGTGTCCTCAACGGGATAGATCCTATTTTGATTGCCACCGGAAATGACTGGAGAGCTGTGGAAGCAGGCGTTCACGCGTATGCATCACGGGATGGGCAGTATCGGTCGATCACTCGTTGGAAACGGGATGGAAAGTTTCTTGTAGGAACACTTGAAGCTCCTTTGATCGTAGGAACCGTCGGAGGAGTGACGACACTCCATCCAGCAGCGAGTCTTTCGATGAAAATGATGGATGTGCATTCGGCCAATGATCTGTCTCGGATTTTAGCAGCGGTGGGGCTGACACAAAACTTGGGAGCTTTGAAGGCGCTGACGACCGTAGGAATTATTGAAGGTCATATGAAGCTTCACATTAAAAACCTCACTTTAGGGGCTGGTGCGGAAGAAAAAGAAATTCCTTTTGTCGTGAAGAAACTTGAAGAAATTCTAGCTCTTAAGAAAAGAATTTCGCTTTCAAACGCCATCGAAGTTTTGAAGGAGCTCAGAACTTCTCAGCAGAAGGGGTAGTCTTGTCCCTCTTGGTGATGGTCCCTTCGAAGACTTTTCTTTATGGTGAATATGCGGTTCTTCGAGGGGGAAAGGGCTGCGTGGTAGCTCATGAGCCTTGGTTTACTTTAGAGGCTCATTTAAGCTGTGAACAAAATTCATTTCCCTTTCATGCGGAGAGCCCTGCCGGTCGATTCATTTCTCAAAATTCTGCCCTAAAAAAAATGAAACTCCTGTGGAGGGATCCTCACGGGGGAGTTGGTGGATTCGGCGGAAGCACTGCTGAGTACAATAGTGTTTTGCAGGCAGGGCTTTCTGTTTTAGGAAGGCCTTTTCGCCTTCAAAACGAGTGGGAGAAGTACCGAGAGCTGATTCAATCCAAAGGCAGCGGAGCGGATTTTATAGCTCAGGCTTTGGGTGGGATTTGCGAAGTTCAGATCTTATCTTCGGCGGAGGGGAGGAGTCCTCAAGTGAGGGTAGAGTCACGAAGTTGGCCTTTTAAAGATGTGGAAATCTATTGGTGGAAGACATCGCAAAAAGTGAAAACTCACGAAGATCTCCAGCAGAAAATAAGTTTGGATATGGAATTGAATCAACTTGTCTTTATGGCAGATAAAATCTCTGCGGCTTTGTCTCAAGGAAAGAAAGAAGATTTCTTTGCAGAGATGAAAGAATTTTACCAGGAGCTAGCTCGCTTAGGCCTTCAGGATCCGGCAGTGGTAAGAGATGCTCAAGAATGGATGTCTGGTCCTGGGGTTCTTTTTGCCAAAGGCTGCGGAGCACAGGGGGCCGATGTTTTTATGATTTTTGTAGATAAAAGTGCCGATTTAAAGCTGAGACAGGACTTAGAGAATCGGGGAATCAGGTACTATGGCAGAAAAGACATTACTGAAGGAGTGAAGATCCGTGATAACACCTATTGAAGTTTCAGCTCCCAGTAATATTGCGCTTATCAAGTACATGGGAAAAATTAAGAGCGAAGGAAATCGGCCGACGAATTCTTCCTTGTCATGGACCATGGAGAAGTTTCGAACCACAGTTCACATCGAGCTCTTAGATTCCTCTCAAGACCAATGGAAGCCCCTGGAAAGAGGGGATTTGCAGAAGATGAATCTTTCAGAAAAAGGACAAGCTAGGTTCTTGAATTATTTTTCAAAGTTAAAAAATCATTTTGGAATTTCAGGAAATTATTTAGTTCAATCTGGGAATAACTTTCCCTCGGATTGCGGGCTCGCAAGTTCAGCTTCAAGTTTTGCGGCGTTGACCATGGCTGCTGCCCGTTTGGCAGAAGTGGCTGGAACGCAGGCCAAAGAATTTAGTGTGATTGATTTAGCAGAGCTTTCTCAGACAGGCAGTGGAAGTTCTTGCCGGTCTTTTTTTGGACCTTTTGTGATTTGGTCTGAGTCGGGAGTTCGTCCGCTGGAGTTCCCGATGAATGAGATCACTCATCAAGTGATTGTGGTCAATTCGGGTGTTAAAACAGTCTCAAGCAGTGAAGCTCATCAGCGAGTGGTGACGTCAGCTCTCTTTGAAGGTCGACCAGCGAGAGCAGAGAAGCGTCTTGCAGATTTAATGGAAGCCTTTCGGCAACAGGACTGGGGTCGAGCCTTTGAAACCACTTGGGCTGAGTTTCAAGACATGCATGCCCTTTTCGAAACGAGTCAGCCAGCTTTTGGGTACTTTGAAGAGAAAACGATCTCCGCGCTGAAAGTTTTGCGACAATTTTGGAATGAAAAAAAAGATGGTCCACTAGTGACAATGGATGCGGGAGCCAATATTCATTTGCTGTATCGGGGAGATCAAGAAAGCCTCAAAAAGGAATTAAATCAGCTATTGAGTCCTCATTATCAAGTGATGGAGTAAGGTTTGGAATTTCAGAAAGAGGTCTATGGAAAATGGATTTTGTCGGGAGAACACGCGGTCCTTCGCGGAGGGCCTGCGTTGGTGTTTCCAGTGCGATCAAGATCTTTTCGCATCGATTATCAAGAGAAAAACCATGATCTCAAAATTCAGCTTCTAGGTGGGCATAGTGAAGAGTTTCAGCTCATTATTTGGGGAGTGATCGAACGCGCTTGTGAACAACTGGGCTTGTCGAGATCTCAGCTGAAAGGCCTTATTCAACTGCGCAGTGACATTCCAGCAGGAGCTGGGATGGGAGCTTCGGCCGCACTTTGTGTCGCCATCACTTTGTGGCTCAAAAAATTAGGTCATGTCAAAGAGGGTGATGAGTACGAAACAGCAAGAAAGCTCGAGAATCTCTTTCATGGAGAGTCTTCGGGCGTGGATGTGGCTGTTTGTCTTTTGAATCAGGGACTTAAATTTCGAAGACATGGGGAGAGAAGTTCCGTAGATCTCCAGTGGGCACCTTTTTGGTACCTCTCTTATACAGGTCAGCGGGGAGTCACCAAAGACTGTGTCCTGCAAGTGAAGTCTCTCATAGAGCGGGACTATTCCTTAGCGGAAAATTTGGATCAACGAATGAATGAAGCGACAGCTCTGGCGGAAAATGCTTTGAAACAGAATTCCGAGAAGGGATTCAAAGAGCTCTCAGAAGCCATCACTCAGGCCGGAAGTTGTTTTTATCAATGGGGACTTTGCACGGGCGCCGTGAAAGCTCATCTGGATGACCTTAAAGATCTTGGTGCAAAAGCTGTCAAACTGACAGGCAGTGGAAATGGCGGTTATGCCCTGAGCCTTTGGCAGGAACCACCCCCTGATCGAGTTCTCCAAAATTTAATCCCTGTCTAAGAATAGCAATGTTTTTGCCCTCTCAGTTCCCTGAAAAATGAGCTCCAATTTTGTTAATTTCGGTCATCTCCTGGGATCCTAGGAGCCAGGCTGCTGAGATATTCAGGCATCAATTGGGGGCTGTGAAGTCTTCCGAAGTCCCCCACCTGTTGCGTCTTTTCATGTACCACGTTCTTTCGCCGCTGGCTCACTTACTGGATTTTCTTTTATAGTCGTAAAGGGCCACACTCAGTGCCACCACAGCATTCAAACTTTCAACGCCTTGGGTAGGAATTGAGATTTTATTTCTTACCAAGAGATCTCCGAGACCTGGGCCTTCTTCGCCGACGACAAGGCGAAACTGCTTTGGCCATTCAAAGTTCATCAGATTCTGTCCCTGAGAATCGAGAGCGATGAGATGCTGAGTCGAGAGCTCAGAGAGAGCTTTGGTTTTTAAAAGCTTCAAGCGCAGAGTGCTCCCTGCGCTCGCTTTGAGAGCTTTGGGCAAAAATGGATTGGCAGATTCTTGAGTCAGGATCACTTCTTCAATACCGAAAGCTTCACAGCTCCTGAGGGCCGCTCCGAGATTGGAGGGATCGCCTAGGGGTAAAATGACTTGGGCTTGTGGGGGGAGAGTGCTCAGTTCTGGGCTTTGCTGGATTTCAGGGATTTCAATCACCAAAAGATTGAAATGAGTGCCCAGGGAATCCAACTCATCAAAAAGAATTTTGGGGAGTTTCACAGTGAATCGATGGTCAGCGAGGGGGTTTAAGCCCTCTTTTAAAACTTCAGCATGAATTTTCAGAGGGCTTCTTGAACTGAGAAATTCTTGAATCAAATCCTTGCCGCTGAGAAAGCATAAGCCCTCTTTCTTGATCCCTTTAGAGGTGAGAAGACTTTTAAACTTTTGATAAGTTTCATTGGTAGGACTTGTGATATCAGTGATTTTAATCATGCTCATCCTCGGGCCAAGGTTCTTCGTCAAAGTCCACCAGAGGACCCATCTTGATTTTCTCGTACACGAGCAGGCGACGGTCAAATTGCGTGTGGGGGAGCGTGTAAGCGTGGTCTTCAACCAGTTTGTAGTACTCGCCCATTTCTTCAGCAGCTACGGGGATTTCGGGGTCCACGTTGGGACCCTTCATTAAGTAAACACGGCCTCCGGTTTGAAGGCAGGTGAGGACATTTTTGAGAGTATTTCTCACGTCTTCGACGGCCCGAGTGATCACTCCTTGCACTGGGTAAGCAAAGAAAGGATTGATGTTACGCCCAATAATGTCGAGGTTTGGGAGATTCAGCTCGGATCTCACAAATTTTAGAAACTCCACCCGACGCTGAACTCCTTCAGCCAAAATGATCTTCTCCTTGGGAAAGAGGACTTTCAGGGGGATACCCGGAAATCCGGGGCCAGTCCCCACATCGATGAGGGGGAATTTCAGCTTTGTGAGATCTCGGACAATCAAACAGTCAATAAACTGTCGAATGGCGGTATCCCTGAGAGTGAGAAGTCTTGTGAAGTTCTCTTTCTTCTGGTTTTCCATTAAAAGCACATAAAATTGAGCTAAAGCTCTTCTTTCGACATGGGAGATGTGGGAAAAACCGTGATTCTTGAAAATATCAAACAAGCGGTCGTTGGCTTCATCCACAGAAAAGATCTTATCTGGAACTCGGTGTTTGCCTTTCAATTCTGAAGGCTTTGAGCGAGGTCCTCTCTTTTCTTGGCGGGTTTTGTACGGAGAGATGTTGGACTTATTTTTATGGGCCATGTCACAGCTTCTTTTGTAATTACATCCCTCGGTAATTCTTGATTGTGGACTTAGATTTATTGAATAATCTGAATCCTATGTCACAAATTCAGTCAGCGCAATCAAATCTATCCGAGATTCAGGCTCAGGCCTTGAAAAAATTCAAAGAGGCAGCTTCCAGTAAAGCTCTTTACGAACTCAAAGTGGAGTATTTAGGGAAGAGCGGAAAATTAACTGAAGTCATGAAAGAAATGGCAAGCCTTCCAAAAGAAGAGAAGCCTCTTTTTGGAAAAATTGTGAACGAAGTGAAAGTGGCTTTAGAAAAGGCCTACGAAGTTCGTGAATCTGAACTCAAAGCCAAAGAGCTCAGCGAAAAGCTGGCGGCGGAAGAGATAGATCTCACCTTACCTGGTGTCGAGCGTTTTCGCGGAGCCGAGCACCCTGTTTCAAAAGTGATCCATGAGATTTCGAGTATTATGGCAAGGCTTGGCTATTCTCTGCGCCTGGGGCCGCTCATTGAAAAAGATTATTACAACTTTGAAGCTTTGAATATTCCTGCGGATCATCCGGCTCGTGATATGCAGGATACTTTCTTTGTCGATAAAGCCCACGTTCTTCGGACGCACACTTCACCGATTCAAATTCATTCTTTAGAAACAGAAAAGCCACCTTTGCGAATTATGGGAGTGGGAGCTGTTTTTCGCTGTGATTCAGATATTTCACACTTGCCCCATTTTCATCAGATCGAGGGAATGTGTGTGGAT
This sequence comes from Pseudomonadota bacterium, assembly GCA_021300175.1. Taxonomy (GTDB): domain Bacteria; phylum Bdellovibrionota; class Bdellovibrionia; order Bdellovibrionales; family Bdellovibrionaceae; genus JAJTIC01. The sequence goes on along the minus strand of JAJTIC010000098.1, from coordinate 1,503 downwards.
CGCAAAGTTTCTATGGCAGATCTTAAAGGCACGATTAGTTTTTTCGTGAAAGAGTATTTCGGATCCCAGCTGAAGACACGCTTTCGCCCCAGTTTTTTTCCGTTCACAGAGCCTTCGGCAGAAGTGGACTGTACTTGTCCGATTTGTCTTGGGAAAGGCTGCTCAATGTGCAAACAGTCGGGTTGGATAGAGATAGGCGGTTGCGGTCTGATCAACCCTCGAGTTCTTGAACATGCCGGGGTCAAGTATCCCGAGTGGCAAGGCTTTGCTTTTGGTTTTGGAATCGAGCGCATGGCCATTATCAAATATGGCGTCGATGATATTCGTCTTTTCCCTGAGAATGACACTCGTTTTTTAAGGCAGTTTGAATCATGAAAATATCTTTAAAGTGGCTCAATGAATTTGTGGATGTGCAAGATTATCTGAAAAAGCCGGAAGCTTTAGCGGATTTGCTCACCCGAGCAGGTCTCGAGGTGGAAGAAATTTCGAACAGGGCCAAAGACCTTGATCATGTGGTTTCAGCTTTGATCCTAGAAAAGGGAAAGCACCCCAATGCGGATAAACTGAGCCTCTGTCAGGTGACCACGGGTGAAGGAGTCGTTCATCAGATTGTCTGTGGAGCTCAAAATCACAAACAGGGTGACCGTGTTGTGTTAGCGCTTCCAGGGGCTGTGTTGCCTGGGAATTTTAAAATTGCTCAAGCTCAAGTCAGAGGGGTTGATTCTGGGGGTATGCTCTGCTCTCTGAAAGAGTTGGGTCTTGCGAAAGAAAGCGAAGGGATCGTGATCCTGCCAGTGGATGCCCCTTTGGGAAAACCCATCGCTGAAGTTTTAGGTGTCGATGATGTGACTTTTGAGCTGAAAGTCACTCCCAATCGAGCGGACTGCTTATCTCATTACGGACTTGCGAGAGAAGTGTCTTGTTTGCTCGGGCGGGGACTCAAGCCCCTCATCGCGAAGCCAGCTTTAACGGCGGGGCAAACGAGCGATCAGATTCAGGTTGACCTTCGAGCCACAGATCTTTGCCCGCGCTATACAGGAAGATTTATCTCTAAAGTCAAAGTAGGCCCAAGTCCCGCTTGGCTGAAAGCGAGATTGGAGTCCGTGGGGCTCAATTCCATCAATAATATCGTGGATGTCACAAACTATGTGATGATGGAGCTCGGACAACCACTGCATGCTTTTGATGTCGCTCAAATTCAGGGAAAAAAGATCATTGTTGATCGTCCCGTTGCCGGTGAGAAATTCATGACTTTGGATGGAACTGAGCTGAAACTCAAAGGTGATGAGTTGATGATTCAGGATACGGAAAAATCGCTGTGTATTGGGGGCGTGATCGGCGGAAAAAACTCAGGAGTCAGTGAGGGGACTCAAACTCTCTTTTTGGAAGCCGCTTATTTTTCACCAAGCTCAGTGCGAAAGTCTTCAAGATCTCATGGCTTGAACACTGATTCAGGTTACCGATTTTCAAGAGGGGTAGATCCAAATAACACTCTGGCTGCAC
>JAJTIC010000033.1 GCA_021300175.1 Pseudomonadota bacterium | reverse complement strand
TCCCTTTTTTTGAACCGAATTTGAATGACAATGAGGGCAAGCGTTGACCATCTCCCCATTCATTTGCAAGGTCCGGAATGAACTCAATTCCTAGGATCAGAAGAAATACCCAAATATCTGATTGAAATCCGGAAGATGAGGGCTTCTGGGGACAGGATTCAGGGGCAGTTTATGCAAGAAATACCTGTTCACAAAGTTGACACTCCTGAAGCTTCTTCAGAAGGGAAACTTGAACATGGATTTTCAACCAAGAAGCGAATAGAACCGATCTCGCGACTCAGGGTGGGGATCCAAAGTCGCCTTTCCAGCGGGGTGTTTCATGATAAAAATGTTGATGGTTTGGACGCTGACAATTTTGAGCTTTCAGGCCTTCGCCAATGATCCGGTGCCGAGAACTTGTTCTGACCTGATTCTTGAGCTGCAGGCGATGCAAGCGGCCCAATCTTCACTTTTGAAGACTTTTGTTTCAAAGAACGAAACCATGGCTGAAAGTTTCGACCAAGTGGCCGCCGAGTTGAAAGAACGAAAACAGAAAAAAGAATCTATTAAAAATAAAGATATCGCTGCGTTGAGTAAGTCGGCAGAGGCTTTTCGTGGTCACGGTGAGCGTGAAGCGAAGTTGGTACAGAGATTTGAAAAAGCTTCTCAGGACCTCGTGAAACAATTCGAAGTTTGTCTGACACCGGCTGTGAAAAGCGCTTCAAACTAGCCTTAGAGCCCATTCCCAAAAAGCAAAAATTTAGACAAAATAGAGGGAATGAGAGCTTCTCTATTCATTCTTTTTTTCTTTTCTTTCATTTACTTTCGAGGAGAAGCCTCTTGCGTGATTGAGGCCGGCGCGAAGCTTCGGAAAAGTCCTCACGTGAAATCAGAAGTGATTGCGAGTTTAGATAAGTTCACACCGGTGAAGCTCTCTGGGAAAGTTGAAAACAAGCATTATGAAGTCACGGATGCGAAGTCTCGCAAAGGATGGCTGCGAACCAATCAAGTGAATCAAGAGCTCACTTGCTTGACCGTCAAAGTGGAGAAGAGCCGACTGAGGTCAGGACCCGGAACGGAGTATAATCCTAAGGGTCTGGCGAAAAGAAGCGAGGTCTTCAAAGACCTTGGCGGTGAAGACGGCTGGACTCAGGTCGAGAACGCACAAGGTGAAAGAGCGTGGATCAATCTTGATCACACGCATAAGCCCCGGTCGAAAGTCCGAATGAGTTTTGAAGGCGAGTAATTCAGAAGATTTTTAACGCGAGCGCTAATAAAATAATAAAACCACCACAAAAACTGTTGCGATCTGTTTGTCGTTACTCAGGATTTTTTCAGAGGAGAATCACTGAAAAGGTCTGATTTGGAAGTTCGCATGAATTATCGAGGATTTGTTTAGTTGTAAGGAGATGTAAGATTTTTGTTGCAAAAGATTTTGTGAGTATTTTTAATAACTCAGTTCCAAAACGGCACTAGAACTTTCACTCAAGTGAGTAAGGGTTCAAGGAAATGCCGAGATAGAAACTGTGCAGACTACGGAGGGGAAGTTATGTCACAGATTACTCAAGCCCTGATCAAGGAGTGCAAAGCAAAACTTGTTCAGGCAAAGACCGACTTGTTAAATCGGGTACGAGAAGCCAGGATGGATCTCACCAATGACGAAAGAGGTGGAGATGAGGCTGATCAGACCGTGCGGGTCTTGGCCGAAGCCGAATACCTCTCTCGCGCTGAAAGACTGAGAGTTCAGCTGGTGGAGATTGAAAGTGCTTTGGCAAGGATCGAAAATGGAACCTTTGGAATCTGCGAAGAGACTGAAGAAACCATCGAGCCAGAAAGACTGAGGGCGATCCCTTGGACTCGGCTCAGCATCGAAGGCGCTGAAATCCGCGAATCCATGAATAAAAAGTACGCTCGCGGCGGCTAGTTTAAGTATTCGACTGCGGCTCGTTTGTCTTTACAGACCAGCCGCAGAGTTTGTAGAGAACTCTTGCTCCCACATTGCCATCCCATTCCGCTTCTTCTTCATCTCCTGAAGAAACCTCATTGAGATCGAAACCAACAATTTGTTTCCCACTCTCAGCGAGCACTGAAAACAAATAGAAAACTTGGTCTAAACTGAGGCCTCCAGCTACAGGCGTACCGGTGTGAGGGCAAAGTGCAGGGTCAAGGCCATCGATATCAAAAGAGACATAAACTTTTTGTGGCAATTCGCCGACTATTTCTTGGGCAATCGCATGCCAAGCTTCACCTTTGAGCAGGCGCTTTTTATTCTGAAGGTCAAAAAATGTTTTAATCGTCTTTGGATGATGCTGAATAAAGTCGAACTCTTCTTCACAAAAATCCCGGATTCCTACTTGAACTAGTTTTTGCGGGCGAATTTGTGTCATCACGTTGTGCATGATCGAAGCATGCGACTGTTCAAAGCCCTGATATGCACAGCGAAGATCTGCATGAGCGTCAATATGCAAGATTCCCACTTGCCCTTGGTGTTTTTCGAGCACGGCTCTGATGGCGCCAAAAGGAGTCGAATGATCTCCACCAATGAGGCCAAGCATTTTTCCCTGATTGAGAATAACTTTTGATTCTTCATAAACCCACTGGCTCATTTTTTGGCAAGCTTCATTCACTTCCGCTTGAAGGCGGGACTGAAGTTCCACATTAGGATCCATTTGGGTCTTCATGCGAATGACTTCTTGAGCTTTCGCTTTCATCTTTTTATTCAGCTCGAGCCAGCTTGAAGGAACTTCCCTCATAAAATAGCCGGCTTGCCAGGAGTTCCCCAGCTCAAAATCGAAAAGATCAATTTGCTCACTGGCTTGGCGGATGATCCGAGGTCCTTGGCTGGCGCCACGTCCGTAAGAAGTCGTGACTTCCCAGGGGACTGGCAAGAGAACAAGTCTGGATGTGGTTTCTTCAGTGGGCACACCAAAGATACCGAATTCAGATGAAATCGTAGTTGAAGGATCGAAATGACTCATGGGCACTTCTTACTTGTAAACTGGTTGAAGTGGAAGGCCATTTCCCAGGCCTTGGTGCAAAGCGAAAGAGTGCTGGAAACCGTTGTATTGCTTGATTTATCTGAGGCCTTGCCAGAAATTCTGTGGGCCTTACGAAAGGGGAGACTTATGTTGAAGCGAATTCTGTTCTCGATGGTCACAGTGGTTCTTGTCCTCGCAGTTTCGAGTGAGGTTTTGGCGCAAAAGAAACCCAATGCCAATGCACCTCAGGGTGGAAACATCACTTACAATCTTCGAGTTGAACCACCAACTCTCCACCCCATCATGGCGACCGATGTATCCGCCAGTGAAGTTCACTCGGTTTTATTAGACAGTTTAGCAGCTCGAAATCGTGAGACTTTTGATTGGGAACCCCGCTTGGCCGAAAAATGGGAAATTTCTAAAGATCAAAAGGTCTTCACCTTTTTCTTAAGAAAAAATGCCGCTTTTCATGATGGCAAGCCCATCACAGCAGAAGATGTGAAGTTTAGCTTCGACGCTATTTTTGAGCCAAAGTACAACGCAGCTCATCTTCGCCCTTATTACGAGAATATCCAAAAAGTAGAAGTGGTGGATCCTTACACAGTTCGTTTCACGATCAAAAATTTGTATTTTCGGAATTTTGATGTAGCAGCTGGCATTTCTGTGATTCCCAAGCACATCTATTCTGATGTGGAAAAATCTCGCAAGATGACCAAAGAAGTTGTTGGCAGTGGTCCTTACACGATTTCACGCTTTGATAAAGGTCAGAGAATGGTTTTGAAAAAGTTTGATAAATGGTACGGCAATACAGACAACGCGCTGAAAGGGATCTATAACTTTCAGACAATCACTTACCGTTTCGTTAAAGAAGAGAACGTCTATCTTGAAATGCTGAAGCGTGGAGATCTGGATTATGAAGATCTCAATGCTGAGCAGTTCATGAAAAAGACTGAAGGCGCCCCGTTTGGAACGAAAGTTCTCAAGATGCAGGTTCAAAACTCGACCGGCAAGGGATACCGATTCGTCGGCTGGAACCAACGCAATGATCTTTTCAAAGATCGTGATGTCCGAGTGGCTTTGGCGCATTTGATGAACCGAAAAGAAATGAATGAGAAGTTCCGTTACAATATGTCTGACCTTGCCACTGGTCCTACCGACTTGGCTTCAGATTTCTCTTCACCCAATGTGAAGGCTCTCGAATTCAATCCACAAAGGGCGCAAGAACTGCTGAAGAAAGCGGGTTGGGCAGATTCAAACAAAGACGGAATCTTGGATAAAAAAATTGGCGGTAAGCAAGTGGATTTTAAGTTCTCATTGATCCACGCCAATAAAGATAATGAAAAATACTTCACCTTCTATAAAGAAGACTTGCGTAAAGCGGGCGTTGATATGGAAGTGAAGTATCTCGAGTGGAATTCTTTTTTAAAAATGCTGGATGATGGAAAATTCGAAGCTGTCGCATTGGCTTGGACCACTGGAGTTGACTGGGATCCAAAGCAAATCT
>JAJTIC010000133.1 GCA_021300175.1 Pseudomonadota bacterium | reverse complement strand
GTTGTCCTCAGGCGGTTGATTTTGTTCCTTGCAACACGTGCTCTGATTGTTTGGATATTACAACCTCTCGATCTGTAGATGTGATCGAGATCGATGGAGCATCGAACAATGGTGTCGATTCCATTCGAGAGCTCCGCGACACTGTCAGCTACATGCCCTCTAGCGGTAAATACAAAGTCTATATCATCGACGAAGTTCACATGCTTTCGACAGCCGCTTTCAATGCTTTGTTAAAGACCTTGGAAGAGCCACCAGCTCATGTGATTTTTGTCATGGCAACGACAGAAGTTCATAAAATTCCACAGACCATTTTATCTCGCTGTCAAAGATTTGATTTTCGCAGTATTCCCACTCGCCAAATTACAGATCGACTGAAATCCATTTGTTCAGCTGAAAATGTCCTCGCTGAAGAGGATGCGCTCTGGATTATCGCCCGTCAGGGGGATGGTTCCATGAGAGATAGCCAAAGTTTGCTTGATCAAGTGATCACGTTTGCAGACGGGCCGCTCACTCGTGAAAATGTCGTTCAAATATTGGGCCTGACGGATCGAAGTCTGCTCTTGGAAGCTTTGTCTTCTTTAGTTCTTCGGGATGAAAAGACAATCTTTTCGGTTCTTGAGAAAGTTCAATTGGCAGGCTACGAGCCTAGCCTTTTTTTAAACGATCTCCTTGAGAACGTCCGCAATTTATTGCTCGTCAAAGTTTCGCAAGGTGCAAAAACGGCGATTTTGGAGCTTCCAGAGTCTGAGCTTCGCTATTTGCAGGAACTTGCAGCACAAGCCACAGAAGAGGACCTCCATTTGTTATTTGATATGGCGTTGAAAGCGGCTAGCGATGCTAAGCAAAGCAGTGAGCCAAGGTTAGTTTTGGAAATGGGACTTCTCCGGATGGTGAAAGCTCCTCTGATGATTGATCTCAAATCTTTATTGAGCGGCCAAATCAACCCCCAAGCTCCGTCCACAGCAAAGCCATTGATGGCAGCCCCTGCTGCTCCGAAGAAAGCTTTATCCCCAGCTTCGGGGGCGGCAGCACCCAGCCCGATGAGCTTGTCTCCGACGGAAAGATGGCTCGAGTTTGTGAAAGTAGTCCGAGCCTCTGATGCTTTGTTTGCTGCCAAGATTGAGCATCTGATGTTGGTGAGCTTTAAAGATAAGCATGTCTCTTTGGGTATCCCACCTAAAATGGTCTTTTTAAAAGATCAGTTTGCAGATGTGGCGACTCGCAAAAAGCTTCAGGGTTTTATTGATCAGGTCTGGGGAGATGGCTACACTTTGGAACTAAAGATGGGATCTGAATCTGTTTCCGGGGTGTCTGCTCAAGCTTTGAAAGAAGCTGAAAAGAAAACCAAAGAATCTGAGATTGCTCAGAAAGTCGCAGAACATCCGCTCGTGAAATCTGCCACAGCAGCATTGAATGGACAGATCAAATCCATCAAAAGTAATCAGATCGATAACAAGTGAGGTAAATTATGAAGGGCATGGCCGGCGGAATGGCGCAACTGATGAAGCAAGCAAATCAGATGCAAATGAAAATGAAAAAACTCCAAGAAGATCTGGCGAGCCGCACTTATGAAGGAACTGCTGGCGGTGGCGCTGTGAAAGTCACAGTCACAGGTCAAAATGTTGTTAAGTCCATCGAGATCGGTACTGATGTGATGAAATCTGGTGATGTTGAAATGGTTCAAGATCTTGTGATGGCAGCTACGAACGAAGCTTTGAAAACAGCAAAAGATTCATCTTCGAAAGAGATGGAAAAAATCACTGGCGGAATGAATATCCCAGGGCTTTTTTAAATGCTGCAAATTCCTGCTTTGGAAAAATTAGTTCATGAGCTTTCGCGCTTACCAGGCATCGGGCCCAAAACGGCCATGCGCTTAGCTTATTATATCTTGCGTTCACCTGACGAGTATTCTGATCAATTGAAAGAAGCTCTTCAGCGCGTTCAAGCCGAAGTTCATGACTGTCCAAAGTGTTTCAATTACACCGATCAAGATGAGTGCCGCTATTGCAAAGATCCCCACCGATTGAATGAAGTTCTATGTGTGGTTGAAGAGCCCTCAGATATCATGCGTATCGAATCTTCCGGGGCTTTCCGGGGACGTTATCATGTGCTTCATGGGGCTATTTCTCCTCTTGAAGGGATTGGCCCTCAACAACTGAAAATCAAAGAACTCCTTGAAAAGGTTGAGGCTGGTTTGAGTGGCAACGGCCCTGTTGTTCGCGAAATCATTTTAGCGCTGGATGCAGACCTTGAAGGGGACACGACAGTTCTCTATTTAAGTAAGCAGCTCGTGGACAAAGGTGTTCGACTTTCTCGTATTGCCCATGGAATTCCTATTGGCAGCGACATCGATTACGTTGATGATAGAACTATGGGTCGAGCTCTTGAGAATCGAGTAGAAGTTTAATGTCATTCATCAACCACAATGCCAAAGAAATTCACTGCAAGATTGTTTACTATGGTCCTTCCTTGGGCGGAAAGACGACAAATATTCAATGGGTCTACCAAAAAACAGCTGACAGCCAAGACAAAAAATTAGTGGCTCTAAACACCGATATTGAACGGACCCTCTTTTTTGACTTTCTCCCTCTGAATATCGGCGAAATTCGGGGCTTCAAAACTCGATTCCACCTCTACACTGTTCCTGGACAAGTGGTTTACGACGCCAGCCGAAAGCTGATCTTGAAGGGTCTTGATGGAGTGATCTTTGTCGCCGACTCCCAAGCTGAAAGAATGGAAGAAAATATTGAATCTTTCAAAAATTTAGAGCGCAATCTGCAAGCCCAAGGATATGACATTCGAGAAACTCCACTGGTTGTGCAGTATAACAAAAGAGATCTCCCCTCAGCCATGCCTCTGTCTCAAATGCGCTTGGAATTGAATCCTTACAATTCCCCTGAGTTTGAGGCCGTAGCTAGTGAAGGGCGTGGGGTGTTTGAATCTCTCAACACTGTCTCTAAATCCATCTTTCATATACTCAAAGGTGGATCTCAACTTTAAACAGTGCTATGACCCCGTTATGAGCTACGATATCAAAGCGGAAATTCTTCGTCTCAAAAAAGAAAAAAAAGCTGTTCTTCTGGCCCACTTCTATGAAGACGGCGAGATCCAAGATCTTGCAGATCATGTCGGAGACTCTTTTCACTTGGCTAAAATGGGGCAAGCGTCCCAAGCGGATGTCATTCTCCTAGCTGGTGTCGTCTTTATGGCCGAAAGTGTGAAAATTTTGAATCCAACCAAGAAAGTTCTCGTCCCCGATCTCGGTGCTGGATGCTCCTTGGTGGATGAAGCTCCTTATGAAGATTATTTGCGCTGGAGAACTGAACACCCCGATGGCATTGCTGTCACCTACATTAATTCCTCGGCAGAAGTGAAAGCGATCTCTGATGTGATTGTGACTTCCAGTAATGCCAAGCAAATAGTGAGTGCCATTCCGGCTGATCGCCCTGTCTTGTTTGGTCCAGACAAAAACCTCGGAAGATATCTCAGTAAAGAACTGAATCGTCCCTTTGAGCTCTGGCCTGGTAGTTGCCAAGTGCATGTGTTGTTCTCAGCACGCCGACTTTTTGAAATGACGAACGAGCATTCCGATGCTGTTGTAATTGCCCATCCTGAGTGTGATTCTAGCGTGCTTCAATATGCCCACGTCATTGGGTCAACTTCGCGCTTACTTGAAGAAGTCGAAAAGAATCCGGCAAGAAAATTTATTGTAGCTACAGAGACAGGAATTTTTCATCAAATGAAGAAGAAACGTCCTGATGCTGAGATTTTGCAAGCACCAACCGGGGATGTGAGCTGCGCCTGCAATGATTGTCCTTACATGAAAATGAACACTCTGGAAAAAATTAGAAGAGCTCTTGAAACCCTGTCACCCGAAGTTGTCCTGACAGACGAACTTCGCTTACGGGCACAAGTGTCTTTGGACCGCATGATGGCGATCACCCGTGGTCAGGCTGTCACTTGGCCTGAGAAGTTCATTTCTCCCTCATGAATGAGTTTCCTGTTTTGGCTATTCAAAATGCCCTCATGGTTCCGGATCTTGAAATTTCTGTTTCACCCATCTGGAATCACGCCGGGAGAAAAGCTCTTCAAGATCACTTTGAACAGCACTCACTTCCCGCCTGGCAGTCGGGACACCTCTCTCTGTCCCACACTCAAGAAATCGGCGGTTACATTTCTTGCCGAAGTGCTTTTGTGGGCTTCGATATCGAAACGGTCTCACGCGCTCGAGAAGAGCTGGTCTTAAGAATCTCGAGTACTCAAGAGGTCCAAGAAGCCCCCTCCGCCGCTGCTCTTTGGTGCGCCAAAGAGGCTGTCTTCAAAGCCCTGCTCAAACTTCAGCAACCAAAAGTGCTGTCTCAGATCAAAATTATAGGCTGGCACAAAGAATCTCAATTTGAGACTTTTCAGTTAAGAAATGCTGATTCTTTCGGCATTCATTTCTCGCGGGGCCTTGTATTTGAATCCGCACCTCACTGTTTTTCTTTTTTTGTTTGCCGACCTTAACTTTGGTCCAGGAAGTCCGAGAAGTATACCAGGACGAATTTGAAATGAGGTCTGTATGCAATCAAATCGCCGAGTAGCCCCCAGAAGAGACATTAC
>JAJTIC010000143.1 GCA_021300175.1 Pseudomonadota bacterium | reverse complement strand
TTATTTGCCGTGGACATCTTTAGGGCATTATCCAGGATCCTTGGGCCGCTACATGTGGTTTGAAAGAAAAATTCCTGTGCTCACCATGGAACTCAAGGAAGACCTTCCTAAAACTTTGAGGCCTTTTGAAGAGCTCCAAGACATCATTGGAGTTCTAGTGGGTCTCGATCATGGCCCGAGAAATCCCGCGGAAACTTCCATTGCCCACTAATCCGACTCCGTAAGGCCTAATGCCGTCATCATTTCAATAATTTGTCCTGCAGCCCAGCTAAATGGGAACTCAGATTTATAGAGCCAGTTCTCAAAAGGTAAAAATCTGGTGTTTGGATCGAGAATCTCAGGCACGCTATTCACACTCAGACAAATCGACTTCAAGCGAGTGAAAATTCTGCGTGCTTCTTTTTCGTCACCACATCGATAGGCCACGCGAGCAGCAAGGGCGGCTAGCCATGTCCACAACAAAGCATCGTGATAGCCCCGAAGCCCCACACTTTTTGTATACCAGCTGACTTGCCACTCTTTGTAAGGAGGTTCCACAGGAATTCCTGGAATCTCTTCTTGAATCCAAACTCGTGATCCTCGGAGGTTTTTCCAAAGGTCTTTGGACTCTGCTTCTGGAAGCAAACTCCAATCCAAAACGAGCAAATTGGCTTCAAGACTGATCTGTTCCAAAGAGAAGGAGCCCGATAAAAAAAGTCCCTTTTGGGGATGGTAGAAGCTTTTCCTAAGAATCTCCCACAGGTTTTTCCAGATTTGATCAGAGATAAAACTGCGATCACTCCAAAGCCGCAACGCTTGAACGGCAAGCACTTGGCTATAAAAAGAAACTCCTAAGCGGCTGGCGCTATCTTGCCAATCAGAAAAAGCGGGCTGCTCAAACCACTGTTGTCCTTGATCCGTTTGATCCAGTAAAAATTGGAGTGTCTTTTGAAGAGGTTCTTTGAGCTGCTCTTTTTTCTGCTGAGAAGCTCGATCATAAGTTCTTGCCGCAGCAATCAACACCAGTGAGTTGGAGTCATAGCTCGGGGTTTTGTGTTCGCCAAAGTACTCTGGCTTCAGTGGTGATGCAATTTTGGGACAGAGCCAATTGAGTGGCAAGGCCCGAAGGGCTGTGTGAAGAACCACTCTTTGTGCAGAAGATCCACTTTCGAGGATTCGAGGAATCAGCCCGGACTGGGGATGTGCTGATCTCAAAAGAGTTTCCAAATGGTTGTCTACCACATCATCTCGGCCACAGAGCTCGAGCCCACGACTGGCCCAGCAAAAGTCCCTTGTCCAAAGGGAACCGAACTGGTGAGCCCCTGCTCGCAAGAAAGGACCACTCGTGGTTTCAACGATGTTTTCTTTCAGGGAGCGAGAGGCGATTTCAAACAGCGAAGTGGGTTCCAAAGCAATCCTCAATTAATGAACATTCGAACCTGCTTTGGCCTCGCGAATTTGCACCATGCGTTCTTGATTAGAAATCGCAGAGTCTTGAAGTTCACTCAGGTTCTTCAGTAGTTTTTCTTTAGCTAAACGAATAGCATCAAAGACATTCTCATGGACAGCTTCTTCTTCGAGTTTGGTGCCATCCTCAGTCAAAGTGATCGCAATACGATGGAAGTTCTTCCACTTTTCTCGGTCAATTTCTTGACCTTCCTCCTCCAGTCGACTGGCGAGCTTCAATGGATCTTTGGCAATGACAGCAATTAAGGTGTTAGGAGTCACATAGGGTTCAAACTCACTAATGCTTTGATAGATATAAGACTTTACTTCTTTGTCCACGTTCACTGTTTCAACCTGGGACTGAAGCTTCAATTTTCTCGAGGGGGTCTTCATTTGGGGCCTCCTTTCGAAAGTAACTTCAGTTTAACATGGGAATTCAAAGAGTTAAGGTCAAGGCGGGTCCAGAAATCATTTCTTTTCTCAAATCCAACCGATTGATTTTTAAATGAAATTCTCGGTACTATGTCCCGTTTTGAGAACCGGTGGTATAAGGAAAAATCATGGCAGAAATCAAGCTGCATCCCTCGTGGAAACCCTTTCTCAGCGAGGAGTTAAAAACTGAGAGGATGAAAAAATTAAGAGCTTTTTTAGCTTTTCGGCACGAACAAGGGAAAAAAATTTTTCCCAAAGTTTCCGAGTATTTCGCAGCTTTTAATGCAACGCCATTTGAGAAGGTTCGGGTTGTGATTCTGGGGCAAGATCCTTATCACGGCCAAGGGCAAGCCCATGGCTTGTGCTTTTCAGTGCAAGATGGAGTGCCCTTTCCGCCGTCGCTGCTCAATATCTTTAAAGAACTCAAAACTGATTTAGGCTTCGAGATTCCTCAGTCAGGAAATCTCAAAAAGTGGGCGGAGCAAGGGGTTCTCTTGCTGAATTCAGTGCTGACTGTGGAAGAAGGCAAAGCGGCTTCTCATCAAGGGAAAGGGTGGGAGCCATTCACAGACAAAGTGATTGAAGTCCTGAATCAAGAGAAAGAAGGCTTAGTTTTTGTCCTGTGGGGAGCTTACGCCCAAAAAAAGGGGGCTTTTTTAGATCGCCAAAAGCATCTTGTCATTGAGTGCGCCCATCCTTCGCCGTTGTCGGCCTATCGTGGTTTTTTTGGCTCCAAACCCTTTTCTCAGATCAATCATTACTTAGAGAGCCGGGGGCACAAGCCCATTTACTGGCAGCTCTGACGCACCTTAGCTAGCCACCGGGAGAGCTCGCCGTTATGGTGCGCCCTTCAGGAGGAAATATCATGAATTGGATGACAGCATTCGTAGCACTTACTTTAACCTTTACAGTAGGTTGCACCGGTAAAAAAGGTTCCGGCAAAGGAAAAACTTTTGTCTATTGTTCTGAGGGAAGCCCAAGCGCTTTCAATCCTCAATTAGCGACAGATGGTCCAAGTTTCAATGCTTCAAGAAACATCTATAACACTCTGGTTGAGTTCAAGCATGGCTCCACAGAAATTGAACCGGCGCTTGCGCAGTCGTGGGAAATTTCTAAAGACGGTTTGACTTACACTTTCAAACTTCGTCCCGGAGTTAAATGGCATACGAACGAGGTTTTTACTCCCACTCGTGATTTCAATGCAGATGATGTGGTTTTCACTTTTGAGAGACAAATGAAAGCAGACCATCCTTTTCACAAGGTTTCTAACGCCAGTTACGAATATTTTAACTCCATGGAAATGGGAAAAATCATCAAGTCCGTGACTAAAATCGATGATCTCACTGTGGAAATGAAGTTGTCTCAGATGGAAGCTCCATTTTTGGCAAACTTAGCCATGGACTTTGCGTCCATTTTGTCGGCTGAGTACGGCCAAAAAATGTTGGAGGCAAAAACACCCGAGAAAGTCGATACGGATCCAGTAGGAACTGGGCCTTTTGTTTTCCAAAGCTATCAGAAAGATACGATGATTCGCTTCAAAGCTTTTGAAAGTTACTTCAAAGGCAAAGCAAAACTCGACAACTTGGTTTTTGCTATCACGCCAGACCCTTCGGTGCGTTTTCAAAAACTGAAAGCAGGGGAATGTCATTTAGTGGCTGAGCCAGCTCCTGCGGACTTAGAAGCGATGAAGTCGAACCCAAAGTTGAAAGTCTATGAAAAAGAAGGCTTGAATGTGGGCTACTTGGCATTCAATACCGAGAAAGCACCTTTCAACAAAGTCGAAGTTCGCCAAGCGATTCACCATGCTTTAAATCGCACAGCGTATTTGGATTCTGTTTATATGGGCCGAGCTATGGTCGCAAAAAATCCAATTCCACCGACGATCTGGTCCTATAACGACGCTGTGGTGGACTACGATTACAATTTGGAAAAAGCCAAAGAGCTTTTAAAGAAAGCAGGATTTCCCAAAGGTTTTGAGACGGAGCTTTGGACTTTGCCAGTGTCACGACCTTACAACCCGGCAGGGAAAAAAATGGGCGAACTGATGCAAGCGGATCTTGCAGCTGTTGGTATCAAAGTAAAACTTGTGACCTATGACTGGCCCACTTATTTAGAAAAATCCAGAAAGGGCGAACATCAGCTTCTTCAGTTAGGATGGAATGGTGATAACGGAGATCCTGATAACTTTTTGAATGTGCTTCTGGGATGTGCCGCTGTGAAAGCAGGTTCTAACGTGGCTCGTTGGTGCCATAAGCCTTTCAATGACTTGGTTCAAAAAGCCAAACAGACCAGCCAACAGCCAGAGCGGGTCGAACTTTACAAAAAGGCACAAACTATTTTCAAAGAACAAGCTCCGTGGGTGACATTAGCGCACTCCAAAGTTTATCGAGCTACAGCAGCTAATGTGGAAGGCTATCAGATCCATCCATTCGGAAGTGAAAATTTTGAGGTATTGGATTTAAAATAATGTTGCACGGAGTGCTGAAGAAATTTCTGATGTTAATTCCAACATTGATCGGGGCGAGCCTTATAGCGTTCGCCCTGATTCGTTTGGTGCCTGGCGATCCCGTCACTAATCTGCTGGGTGAGCGTGGGGGCGACCCTGCAGTGGTCGCAGAGATGCGCTCAAAGCTGGGTTTGGATCAGCCCGTCGTCGTTCAATACTTTAAGTTTTTAGGAAATGCGCTGGTCGGTGATTTAGGAACTTCGATTGTGTCTAAACGAGCAGTCAGCGAGGAGTTTTTCGATCGGTTTCCTGCGACAATTGAATTATCTCTGGTCGCTTTGTTTTGGTCTGTCCTCGTGGGTCTTCCCTTGGGAATCCTAGCTGCAGTTCGCAGAAATTCTGTTTTTGATTATTCAGTGATTGGTGTTTCCCTTGTTGGATATTCGATGCCCATTTTTTGGTGGGGTTTGATTCTTGTGATGCTATTTTCAGTAAATCTTGGCTGGCTTCCTGTTTCAGGAAGGATCAGCGTCATGTATGACATTGATCCTATCACTGGGTTTATGCTGCTGGATACTTGGCTGAGCGGAGAAGGTTGGCCGGCTTTTGCGAGTCATATTTAGCCCACGCAGTTTGATACCAAGTTTCATCAGCATCCACCGTATGACGATCCGAGCGCATTTTCTGGATGTAAGGCGGCAGCGGAAGCTCGGCCACCTTTTCGAAATAATCTTCGCTCACCTCTTGAGAAAGTTCGACTTTTTGAGGCCGGCCTTTTTGAATCAATGTCATCGTCAGCCCCAAAGGCAAAGAAATCACCGAGCCCAGTGCATATTTTTTCGAAGGGAACAGCACTTCCCATTGGCGAGCGCTTTTCGCCCCCAAGAAAAGAATTTCTAAACCTTCGGCAGTGAAAATTCGGCGCTTCAAAACTTTGGTGTTATTGACCACAAAGACATCACCCGAAGGAATTCGCTGGATCAGTTCTTTCAAAGCTATTTCTGAGAACTTGTCACCTTCGACCCACATTACGCGGGAGGGCCGCTGGGGTTGAGTCGCAATCAATTTTTCGGGGTAATCAAAAGTCAGATCCGAAAGTTTCATGAAGGGGTGGTAACACCAATTGGGACAAAAAAAAAGCGGGGCCTGTATCCAGACCCCGCGCGACCTGTTTTGGGGAACCACCAAACCCAAAACACTGTCATTCAAAACACCAAACCAATCAAAAGGAGAACCTATAAACTCATCTACCCGGGGAGATTCAGGCCCCATCCTGGCGCCTGCTCAATGTGACTTGAGCTTCCCACCCTCTGTCGAGCATCCGTGCTCTTGTAATGAAGACGCACAGCCCGCCCTTGGGGGTTAAAGAAATGATAAAATTTTAAGCAATCTGGACCCCCATTTTACCCTCCATGGCGTAAGTCCTTGGATTGACAAAGGGGTTCCTTTGCCTTTAGTTTGATCTTCCCTTCAAGAGGAATGCGCAGGTGGTGGAATTGGTAGACACGTACGTTTGAGGGGCGTATGCCGAAAGGCGTGAGGGT
>JAJTIC010000042.1 GCA_021300175.1 Pseudomonadota bacterium | reverse complement strand
CGGAGCTCTCCGAATCGTGTCAAAAAAGAAGTCATTGAGCTCGCTCGTAGAAATTTTGGTTGTGATTCGAGTCCCCATCCACTCGATTTTCTCGAGCAAATCATCAAGCCCGTGCCCTGTTTTTGCGCTTGTAAAGACGACTTGCACGTCATTAAAAAAGTGAAACACTCTTTCCACTTGTTCTTTGAATGTTTTCTTAAACTCAGGAATCTCCACCTTTCCAATGTCTGATTTATTGGCTACTAAAATCACCGCTTTGTGATCCTCGAGGATCGCTTGCATAATTTTCGCATCTTGCACACTTGGCCCTTGAGTGGAATCCACAACCAAAAGAATCATATTTGCCCGTCGAATAGCTTCCTGAGATTTAAAAGCGGAAATGATCTCAAGATCTTCATCTCTGGAAGAGGATCTTCGAAGACCTGCTGTATCTACGAGAGTGTACTGATTTCCATTAAACTGAAAAGGAGTATCCACAGCATCGATCGTGGTCCCTGCAATGTCAGAGACAATCATCCGAGGACTCCCCAGAAGGGCATTCACCAGAGATGACTTTCCCACGTTGGGTTTACCAACAATGGCAATTTTCATCCCAGGATGAACTTCCTGTGTTTTCTCAGGCAACTCTTTATGCACCCATTCCAGGATATCTGACACGCCTCTTCGGGTTTCAAAAGAGGCGGCGACAAGATCCACGCCTAACTCATAGAAGTCACTTTTGTGTATTTCTTCATCATGCCCTCGATCAATCTTATTGAGAATGACCAAAAAGGGCTTCTTAGAAATTTGTGCGATCTTCAGAATTTCCCGGTCTTCAGGCACAAGTCCTGCTCGACCATCCATGACTACAAGCAAGAGATCCACAGTCTCCAGAAAAGAAAGAACTTGCTCTCGGATGAGAACACTAAATGTGTCATGCGCCTCAGTGATCCCCCCAGTATCGATCAAATCAAAATGTTTCCCCCAAATTTCACAGGGATGAATCATGATATCCCGAGTGACGCCTGCTTGGTTCTTCACTACAGCTTTGCGTGTTCCAGTTAAAATATTAAACAGCGTTGACTTCCCGACGTTGGGGCGACCAATAATGGCCACTTTCATGACGGACTCGGGCCCACTTAACTCATTCCACGACATAACCTAAATCCTTCATCATATTTTTGTTTTCGGACCAATTTTCCTTTACGACAACTTCTAGCTTTAAAACCACAGATTCATCCATCAATGATTCAATTTCTTGCCGAGCTTTCATACCAATTTTTTTAATGATCTGACCACCACGACCTATCACGATGGGCTTATGCGAATCTTTAGCGACGATCAGATCCATATAAATTTCAGGTTTTTTGCCTTTTCTCTCCTCAAATTTTCTTAAACTCACAGCCATCTGAAACGGAATTTCTTTCTCTAGTATCTCCATACATTTTTCACGAACCACTTCCACAGAAAGTTCTCTCACTGTGTGGGGTGTGAAAAGTTCTAAATCATACAAAGGCTTCTCACTCGCTGGCAAAAATGGAACCAGTGTTTCAAAAATCTCTTCTTTTCCCTCTGATTTCCAATCCGTCGAAAAATCGAGGATTTTTACAAGGCCTTTCCTTCCCTCTGCTAACCCTTGGATCGCTTTCTTTCTTGAAAAATGCTTCACCAAATCCACTTTTGAAATCACAAGAACCCAGGGTTTTTTTGACTGAGCACAAAGATCTAAGATTTCAGCTGCTTGCTCTCTGGTCTCGGTATCCAAAGAAATCACTGCCAGCAATGCATCTGAATCTTGGATCACACTCAATGCTTCTTGTTCTAAAAACCGGTTGAGCCCTTTTTGATTCTTGAGAACCCCCGGCGCATCGACAAACACAATTTGGTAGTCATTACTGGATTTAATCCCGAGAACTCGCCGACGGGTTGTCTGAGGCTTAGGAGTCACAATCGAAACCCGACTCTCAATCAAATGATTCATTAAACTGCTCTTACCAGCGTTTGGCAGGCCGATGATACCCACAAATCCTGCTCTCATGTCTTTTCACCTTTTTCTGTTTTTGAAATCGCAAGGAGCGCCATTCTGGCAGATGCCTGCTCTGCTTGTTTCTTTGATTTCCCCATCCCTCGACCGGCCTCCACGTCTTTTAAAAGGACCGCGACTTCAAAAGTCCGATCATGGGCTGGACCTGATTCATTGATGAGCTTGTATACAGGCGCTACTTTCACTTTACTTTGGGACCATTCCTGCAGTTGAGTTTTAAAGTCCTGATCAAAATCAGGCATGGAGATGACATGATGAACGAGCTCAGTGAAGTGCTCGCGAACGACATTTCTCACCTCTTCAAATCCCTGGTCTAAAAAGTAAGCGCCTAAAAGCGCTTCATAGGCACTGGCCATCAGTCTGGGTTTTGCCGTGAGACCCGCCATTTGTTCACCTTTCCCGAGCTTCAGAAAAGACTCAAGGCTTAGCTTTTGAAACAATCCTGCCAAAGTGGATTCATTCACTAAATTGGCTCTTTTTTTGGAAAGAGTTCCTTCATTTTCTTCTGGGAAAACCTCCATCAAATACTCACTGAGGATGAGATCTAAAACTGCGTCCCCTAAAAACTCAAGGCGTTCGTTGAATCCCTTTGAAACTCCAGAGTTTTCAAAATGGAAGCTTTTATGAGTCATCGACTGCAGGAAAAGCTCTTTATTTTTAAATCTTAAAGGGCTTTGAATCTCAGACATGCAGGTTCCCCCGAAGAACCCCATCCATTCTCTGCTCGTTCATAAAAAAAGATTCAATCTTCACATTCACTTCTTGATTGGAAGAGATTTTCTCAAGGTCTGTTGGGTTTGAAAATGCAATAGGCCAGAAATCTCGTGATAGAGCCTGAGCACCCTTCGATTGCTTTTTTAAAACCAAAGCTTTCTTGAACCGTCCTACCTGGGAGAGCCCTTCCGTTTGATAACGATGCAAACTTAAGGACCTCAGTTGTCCGGCTCTTTCCATGCGAACTTCCCGACGAACGGCCTCAGACATAACCGCTGCTTTTGTTCCCTGCCGCTCGCTGTAAGGAAATACATGAATTCGACTCCATGGTGTGTTCATCAGGGCCTGATAAGTGTCTTCAAAATCCTCGTCGGTTTCTGTCGGAAATCCGACAATCACATCCATTCCTACAAAAGCTGAGGGGACTTTTGCTTGAATCTTCTGAAGACTCTCAATCACTTCTTTTTGTCCATACTTTCGCTTCATGTCTTTCAGAACTTTATCGTTCGCACTTTGAATGGACATGTGAAAGTGAGCACACATTCTTGGATCTTGATAAAGCTCAAGAAGACGATCACTCAGTTCAATAGGCTCGATTGAACTCAGGCGAAATCTTGGCATTTTTGTCTTTAAGAGCAAAGATTCAAGGAGATCTTCAAGGACTTTCCCTTGATCTTCGTAATCTCCGATATGCACCCCTGTCAGTACGACTTCCTGAACGCCTTGACTGAAGAGTTCATTCACTCGCTGGAACAGATCTCGAATCGAGATTGAACGGCTCTTACCACGAGCATAGGGGATAATGCAGTAAGAACAGAACTGATTACAACCATCCTGAATTTTTAAAAAAGATCTTGTGTGTGTGGACTCTTCTCCGCCACCAAATTCCAAATCTTCCTTGCGAAAAATGTTACTTTTAAAAACTTTTGTAGTCAGAGTTCCTTTGTAGTGCTGGTCAATCAATTGGGGAAGAAATCCTTTATGGCTGTTCGCGACGACAAGATCCACACCGGGAAGATTTTCAAAAGAACCTGTATCCACTTGAGCTGCACAGCCGGTCACAACAATGAGAGCGAGAGGATCTTTGGATTTAATTCTTCGAACAAGTTTCACGGCCTCTTTGGTTGCTTCACCAGTCACTGCACACGTGTTCAGAACATGAATTCCTGCCTCCAGGCTTTGAGCAAAACCACTTTTACTCAAGTTCTTTTGAATGAGGCCCGAGTCATAAGTGTTTACTTTACAGCCAAAAGTGTGAAGCTGGTACTTCATAGCGTAATCCATCCGCCACCGAGAAGTTGTTTACCTCGGTAAAGCACAGCTGCCTGCCCTGGAGTCACCGCCCGTTGTGGCTCAAGAAATTCAAACTTCAGCCCACCTTCTGCAGTTAGGCGCACTTTGGCCTGAGAAGCTTTATGAGCGTAGCGAATCTTCACATTAAGAATTTCACCGTCTTGAATTTCATGAATTAAATGGGGATCCACAGCTTCCACTTCAGTCTTAAAGAGATACTTTTCGTCACCGACCCAAACAGTGTTCGTCTCAGCATCGATTTTGAGCACATAGATTTTTTCATGATGAGTGAGACCCATTCCCTTGCTTTGTCCGTACGTGAACTGGTGGATACCTTGGTGCTCCCCCATCACGTCACCTGTAGGATGTCTTCTGATCAGACCAGACTTTTGCGCCAAGATTTTAGCATCCACCTGAGACTCGATAAAGTTTTGATAGCCTTGATTACCGACAAAGCAAATCCCTGTTGAGTCTTTTTTTTGAGCCACCACAAGACCTTTTTCTTCCGCAATTTTTCGAACCTCAGGCTTTGTCATTCCACCAACCGGGAAGATGAGATGTTTAAGAACCCCGGGTTCAATGGTGAACAAGAAGTAGGTCTGATCCTTCCAGTCATCAGTGGAGGTATGGATGCTAGGCTCTCCGTTCATTCCTGGTAACATCTGAGCATAGTGGCCCGTGGCCAAGTAATCGCATTCGAGTTCTTTCATCTTTCTAATGAGATGATCAAATTTCAAATAGGTATTGCAGTTCACGCAAGGAAGCGGAGTTTGCCCCTGTAAGTAAGCATTTAAAAAAGGATCAATGACTTGGGCTTTGAACTTCGCTTCGCAATTCAAAACGTAGAATGGAATACCTAATTTATCGGCCACACTTCGGGCGTCATCCACATCAAGGCTTGAACAACACGTCCCATTGCCTTCATCAATTTCACACTGTGAATAGTCCCACACTTGCATGGTAGCCCCAATCACTTCATAACCTTGATCTACAAGAAGCGCAGCTGCCACCGAAGAATCAACTCCTCCAGACATAGCGACCAAAACTCGCCCTTTTGAAGTTTTACGATCCATAAGTTATCCCCACATCAGATTCCGCAAGACGACGAAGTCTCTGCACTACACTTTTGAGAGTTTCCAAAAAATGATCCATTTGCTCCTCAGTCGTTGACCATCCGAGAGAAACTCTTAAACTGTTCTGAGCTTCCGCAGCGGTGAGTCCCATGGCCAAGAGAACAGGACTCGGTTCCGGGTTTCCACTCGAACAAGCGGCTCCCGTGCTGACGGCAAAACCTTTGATATCTAAAGACATCAAAAGAGTCTCTCCATCAACCCCTTCAATGAGCACTGAACTTGTATTAGGAAGTCTTGGGACTTGGGCTTGATTGATTTTCACTCCTGGGATGGACTCCAGAAGTCTTTCCTCAAAGCGATTACGAAGCTTTTCCATTTGCCCAAAGTAAACACCCACATTTTTTAACTGATTGGCCTGAATTCCTAGTGCATGAATCCCTAAAACATTTTCAGTGCCGCCACGGCGAGCCCGCTCTTGAGCACCCCCGAGAATGAAGATTTCCATTTCGCTTGATTTTTTCGCATACAAAAGCCCTGTACCCTTCAGAGAGTAAAATTTGTGTCCCGAGAAAGACGCAAAGTCCACATTCCAGTCTTTCAAAGAAACTGGAATCTTACCAAAAGCTTGAACGGCATCCGTATGAAAGAGCGCTCCTTTTTCGTGAGCTTTCTGTGAAAGGAGACTCACCGGAAACAGCACTCCTGTTTCGTTGTTCGCAGCCATGATACTGACAAGAGCTGTTTTCTCAGAGAGAACTCGCTCGTAGTAATCAATATCCAAGATCCCCTGTCGCGACACAGGAACATAATAAACTCGAGCGCCCAAAGATTCTAAATATTGAAAGCTCTTCAGCACACTTGGATGTTCTACCGTGCTCGTAATGAATTCACAGCGAGCAGTTCCCAAAGTTTTTTCATACACACCTTTGATGACGGAATTATTGGACTCACTCCCTCCGCTTGTAAAAATGAGCTCTAAAGGAGAACATTGAAGTTCGCGGGCTAAGTTTTTTCGAGCTTCGCGCAATAAAGATTTAGGACCACGCCCAGCTTGATGAATAGAACTCGGATTTCCCCACAGCGGAAGCGCTTGGATCACAGCCTGTTCCACCTCCTGACTGAGAGGAGTGGTCGCATTATGATCAAGATAGACGTAGGTCAGTTCAAAAGACATGGACTTCCTTTAAATTTCCTTAAAGATTCAAACTATTTAGAAACTCGTGGCTTATAGCATCAAAATGAGAAAACCACAAGGGACTGAGAATCCCTGGGGGAGTTCAATTTCTCCTTATGTTTTTAGCTATTTAGGCCGATTTTAGGAAGCATGACGTATTCACATTTAAATCCTGATTTCTTCAAATCTCACCCAGTGACTCAGGATTTTTTTCAAAAGTGGCAGCTTCAGGCTGCCTGGAATCCTTCGGTTTTTCCCATTTACCAATGGGATCACTGCCTGTTTATTGGAGCCGCTTCACCTTCCCATGTTCAAGCCCTCAGCTCTCAATTTTCACCGAAAGGAACCAGGCTGGTGTTTGTACTGGTTCCCAGCGAACATCTCCAAGCTTGCTGGAACTCCTTTCATGAAACCCCCGCATCCATCCCTACGGGAAATTTGCGGGAAGATGATTTTTTTGCACAACTCGAAAAGACAGCTGTGGCGAAAATACCCGAGCCCAAAGAAGAGTTACTTTTGCAAGACGCTCCTCCAGAGGAACCAACACCATTGACTTCCCCAGAAGAGCTTTTAGATCTTCCAGAGGTGCTTGGGAATCAAAAACAAGAAGCTCCCCCGGCCGCACCTGCAAGTGTGTCGACTTTTAAAGAAGCATTTCAACAATTGTCTTACCAATTTTCAAAGTCGATCATCCTTGTGACTGACGGAAAGAATGCAAAAGTTCTCGACGCTTCAAGTCCTCCCCGCGGAATGACGTCAGCAAGCTATTCCTTTGAACAGCCCTCTTTCTTTCGAATTGTGGCACAAACGAAGAAGCCTTATCATGGTTATGTTCTTGCCAATGAAGCCACTGAGAAATTCTTTGAAGATTGGAACAGTGGCAAACTCCCTGATCATCTGACGGTCTCACCATTAATGGTGGATGAATCTCTTCTTGGATTTCTTGTTTCTTTCGGCGAAAAATCTTCGGATAATTCAAAAGCTCTGCAATTGTCCCAAGACATTGCTCAAAGCCTTTCCGTGAACTTCAAAGAGAACGTTAAAGCTGCTTAAACTGAATTTTTCTTTGAGAAGATGTCTTTTCAATCAGTGAAATTTGAATCTCAAACACAGGTCTTGGTGGCAAATCAGACTTTTCAATGCGTTCAGGCCATTCGATAAACACAATCCGAGACGGCTCATTAAGGACTTCCCAAAAACCTGTACTTTCAATATCTGCACTGTTTTTCATTCGAAACAGATCAAAATGATGGACAACTCCATGCCGACTTGAATACTGCTGATGCAAACCGAAGGACGGCGAAGAAACTCCTTGAACTTGATGCAGTTCACACCAGATCTTTACAAACTCTGTTTTTCCGGCAGCCATAGGGCCTGACAAAAGTACCAAAGCTCCTTCCGGAAATTGAAGGCTTGAAATCCAGTCTCGGTACTCTTGAAGATCATGAACCAAAAGATTCAAATTCTTTTCCCGGCAAGAATACGTTGGAAGTTGCGCACGACTTGGTGAATTCCGACTTCTAGAGAGTAACAAATGATCGAGTGACCAATATTCACTTCTTCGAGCTCTGGAATTTCACGAATTTCAAACGCCGTGACATAATCAAGACCATGCCCTGCATGAACACCTAAACCAAGACTTGCTGCATACTGCGAAGCTTCTTTGATGCGCTGAAGTTCTTTTTCTTTCTTTTTTCCCTTGAGCAAAACCCAATGTCCTGTATGAAACTCTACTGCATCAGCACCAATTTCAAAGGCGGCTTTCACTTGATCCAAACAAGGCTCTATGAACATTGAGCTTTCAATTCCCTTTGTGAGCAAACGATCAATCTGCCTCCCCAGCTCCCTTTTCAATTTCACAACGTTGAGCCCACCTTCCGTTGTAAGCTCTTGCCTTTTCTCAGGCACATAACAAACCCAATCTGGTCGATACTTGAGAGCTTTTTTAAGCATTTCATCAGTGCAAGCCATTTCAAGATTCAAAAGCACTGGACAGCTTTCACTCAGAAGCTTGAGATCTGCCTCTTGAATATGCCTGCGATCTTCTCTGAGATGAATGGTGATTTGATCGGCACCACCAAGAACTGCTTGATGGGTAATTTCGAGCAAGTTTGGATAGGAAGTTTTACCACCGCGCACTTGCCTCAGCGTGGCGGCATGATCAATATTGACCCCAAGTCTGATTTTTTTTGCCATGCTCTAAACTCCGAGCTGACGCTCCAGATACTGCGCCATTTCTTCAGCTAACGTGGTGATCTGCTTCTGATCTGGCCCCTCTACAAGAACTCGCACCAAAGGCTCTGTTCCAGAAAATCTCACAAAAATACGTCCCTCAGTCCCCAGTAGAGCTTCAATTTTTTGAAGAAGATTCTTGTATCCCGGGAGACCGTCGAGCTCTTCTTTCTTTTTCACTCGGCAATTGATCAAAACCTGTGGAACGTCCTCAATGATTCGATTCAGTTCACTCAAGCGAACTCCGGTTTGTTTCATCACACTCAACACATTCAAGGCTGCCACACAAGCATCTCCCGTGGTCGTATGGTCCAGAAATATAATATGGCCAGATTGCTCGCCGCCCAGGTTATAACCTCCTCGTCTCATTTCTTCGACCACGTACTTGTCACCCACATTGGTTTTAACAACTGTGATACCGGCTTCTTTCATTTTCTTTTCAAGGCCAAAGTTCGACATTTGAGTCACAACCAGAGTATTGTTTTTTAAGGTGCCTTTCTTTTTCATATGAAGTGCGCAAATCCCTAAAATATGATCTCCATTCATGACTTGGCCTTTTTCATCCACCAGGATCAAGCGATCTGCATCTCCATCCAGACTAATTCCCACATCCGCACGATACTGAACCACCGCTTCTGCCAATTTTGCAGGATAAAGAGCTCCCACTTTGTCATTAATATTGGTCCCATTGGGCTGATTTCCTAGCTGAATCACTTCAGCTCCTAACTCAGAAAAAACAGCCGGAGCTACTTTGTAAGCAGCACCATGGGCGGTGTCTAAAACAATTCGTAAATGATCCAAAGTGTATTCCAAGGGAAATGAGTTCTTCACATAGACAATGTAGCGGCCTTGAGCATCATCGATCCGCTTAGATCGACCAATTCCTGTGCTGGACGGTAAATGCTTATTCAGGTCCTCATCCAACACAAGTCTTTCGATCTCTTTTTCCATTTCATCACTGAGTTTGAACCCATCAGAACCAAATATTTTGATCCCATTATCTTGAAACTGGTTATGACTGGCGGAGATCACAACTCCTGCCGCCGCTCGCATATTTCTCACCAGAAAGCCAATCCCTGGAGTCGGCAGAGGTCCCACCAACTGAACATGCACGCCCATGCTATTCAAACCCGAAGCCAGAGCTTGCTCCAGCATATATCCTGATAAGCGAGTGTCTTTTCCAATCACTACTTTGATTGTTCCCGGAGACTGATCGGGATTTTGCCGCATCAGCAAGTAACCTAAAGCTTGCCCCACTTTTAAAACCACATCAGGAATCATAGGATAGACATTCGCTGTTCCGCGAATTCCATCAGTGCCGAATAACTTACCTTTTTTCTCTTTCACAAAAACTCACTTTTTGACGATTTTAACCCGCAAACTCTGCGGACGGATCGACACGACTTTCACCCCAAAAGGAACATCAATCTTATGAACAGGGATTTCAATTTCATATTCGCCTGCCCCGAATGATGTGACATCTATCGAAAGCACTTGATTAAGACCACTATCGATGAACTTTCGAATGGCATTTCGAGGCCCTGTCACTTTCACTTTGATCACATCTGTGTTCTGCGACTGCACCATAAGCCCGGCCACCGCATAAGCTTCCACTTCGATGCTTTTGCTCAGCGTGAAATCTCGGCGGCCTAAAATTGTCAGCCACAAAATCATCGCTATAAAAAGAGAGACTAATTTGTAACTCAGATTCTCAGTGACGAGGTCTTTCCACTTGACTCTCAAGAGAACACCTCACTGCCAACTTTGTATTTAAGACCGTAGAGCTCGTACAGATTCTGACGAAGTTGACCCATATCCATCATGGGCGTCAAGTGACCCCCTTGAACGACTCCCACACTCTTATTTTCTTCACTCACAATAATCACCATGGCATCTGTTTCTTCGGTCAAACCAATGGCAGCACGATGACGAGTTCCTAAATTTTTATCAAGAACTGGGTTCTTACTTAATGGCAAAAAATTT
>JAJTIC010000079.1 GCA_021300175.1 Pseudomonadota bacterium | reverse complement strand
ACAGTGCCGCCTACTACAGTGCCGCCTACAACAGTGCCGCCTACAACAGTGCCGCCTACAACAGTGCCGCCTACCACGATCTCTTGCCCAGAAAATTATGTCTGGGATCCAGACATCAATAGCTGTCGCAAGGTCACGTGCTATGAAATACCTGGCGGTGGGCATTGGTGCTGGTAAAACCTTTATCTCTTAGCTTTCGAGAACTCTTCTCCCTGACCAGATTAAGACGATTCATTTTGCTGTTGAACTTCGTTTTTTTGAAAGGGGCTTTGCAGTCGAGGGAGAAATCCTTGGAAGTAATAATCTACCAAGTTTTTCACTGAAGGGTGCTGAACCTTATTGATTAAGCGGTCGCTCACGGAGCCGGCCATGATCGCTCCGTTTTGAGTAGACTCCATCGGGTAGGGAGACTCGTGATGGACAAAGTGAAGTCGCTGCTGCAGGCGTCCCAGTGGACTTTTCATATACATATTTTGCAGCCAATTGGTGCTGACCTTCGCCTGATCAGAGGGATTTATGTGCAAATATCGGTGGGAATAAAGCGACTGCAGTGTCATTATTCCTAGAGTCATATTTGAGGTGATAAGGAAAGCTTCGCTGCCCGTGGCGCGGTACAAAGCAAAGTTTAGAAGGTACCAAGGAGCGTTGGTCACCATCATAGAAGTGGCACCCTTCCAAGTTCCATTAATCCCGTAGTTTCCGTTTCGAGTGCTGGTGATGATGCGATTCACCTCGGACTTAAACTCAGGCATGGCCTCTATCTCCGTGACTGACTTTTCTGGGAGGCGCTCAATCATTCGATCTCGGACCAAGGCTTGCGAAAGCTTGGACAGTGCGCTTTCAGCAACCTCGGTCTGCTCGGGTGTGAGGACTACAGCGCCATAGTTTTTCTTCACAATTTGATGATGCAGTTTATGAGTCATGGCAATTTCCTCTGCAAATTGCCCTGCTTTTCCACCGTACTTTCTGAAAGCTCGAACGAGGGGAGTGTTGGCGTGGCCCACTCCAATATGGATGAAGTGTTCATTCAAGGAGGCTTGAGCCAATCCGAAAAGAAGCCCTGAATAGGGACGAGTGGAATCAAAAAACATTCCCCCAATAGCCAATAGTGAGATCACTGAGGTCACGGCTTTTTCTGAACCGGCGTATTTACGAATTTGACCATACCAGCCTTTGAGGCCCGATTTCGCAGGACTGTTGGCGGCTATCTCCGCAAAGACGGCGTCATGAAAAATTTTAGAAGTTTCGCCAGATTTTCTGACCACAGATCTCGGCAAAGGTGACTGCCATCCATTTCCGGAAGCACTTTTTCCTGTTAACCGCGAGTAGCTTTGGGCCAAAGTGTCTTCCAGCGATCGGAGGATTTCCGGAGTTGTTAGGTCGTGAAGGATCCGATTTTGATAAACGTATACGAGGGCCGAGTGCTCAAGGACATTAAGTGGTTTTAGGCTCGCAGTTTCTCTGAGCGAATTCAGCCATCCTTCAATGCTATCTCGGTTATTCCTTCGATGGTCGGCCACCATTTTCATCACTTCAACAGTGAGGCGCTCGTTGGCAGCTTCGTCGGTCAATCTTCGTGAGATCAATTCTGAAAACGCAGTGGGTGGGCGAACTGAGTGGTCACCAGTAGAATAGACTCCGCGACAGAGGGGGGCAGCTCCTGTCAAGTGGGAGCAGGCCAAAATAAGAAAAAGACTAATGACCTTAATTCTGAGCATCTTTCGCTTCTCCACTCGAATGACCAAACTTATCGATCCATACCTTCAAGACCTGATCAATACGCTCATCTGAATTTTTGGCGAGGCTCGCTGTGACGATCAACTCCTGCGGCATCCGATGAATTTCAGTCAGCAACTCATTCACAACCGAGTCTGGTATGCTCCGAGGATGTTGAATCCAATGGTTGGGCATGCGGCCCATAAAACGATAGAGAATTTTGTCCAGTCTTTCGTAGAAGCCATTCATCAACCTGTTTGAGGAACCATTGATGATTCCATAGTCACTATCAATGGGTTTTCGGTGGTGTTGATTATGGGCTTCTGAGTTTAACAAAATGCGCTTGTCCTGGAACCAGCGAACAAAGCGATTTGGCTGTGGTAAATGGGCTTGTCTGTGAATTTCAGTACCGTGTGAGAACAGCAGTAAAGCCACTAGGGCCTGAGTCTGAACCTCAGCGCTCATCCCGGGAGATGCAACAGCTGTTGCCACATACAGGGGGGCCATTAATTTACCAAAGGCAGAAATATTTTGGACAAATCCTGTTTGAGAAAGATTGTTAGGGACCTCATGATGTCGCCGAAAGGCGGTGGCAGCAGAGCCCCAGATTTTATTTCGTGGCGAAGCCCAGTTGTCGAGAAAGTAATGATATGCAGAACTCACGGCGTCGGCGGCGACCCAGGTGACAGGGATCAATGCTGCCGCCGGCGCTAAACTTTCGGGATTTTTGGCCAATTTGACGGCAATATCATGGGCTAAAAACATAGCCATCGCGTAATTGACAAAAGTTAGACCAACGTTAAGGTTTGATTGAGTTTTTTGCTTTGAGTAGGCCAAAAGAGCTTTTATTTTCTCTGGACCTCGGAGACTCAGGGCCTCTTTGATTGTTTGTTGATCGCGGAGGAGCGCTATGGCGGACTCTGAGGTGATTTGAACTTTGCCATGTGGCGTTTCCACAAAACGAGCTTTCGGCGAGTAAAGGTCTGAGCACTGCCCCGCAGAGCCAGCAGTGGCCGATAGTGAAAAAAACAAAAAACCGACCAGAACATGAAAGAAGGACCAGCCCCAACCGAAAGAGCGATTGAGATCGGGGGAATGCGCATCTTTTAATCTTATGGGATTCCGTTCTCTCATCATACCTGAGATACCGTGGGCCATTGTTATAAACTGTGTTGTGGGATTGAATTCCCTTTAGTCAACAGGGCCCGCAGCATCCTTTCGCCTTCACAGCAGGATCCGTTCCGGTGCGGAATGAATTTAAATTTGAATTGAAGAGCATGAGATGTCTAAGCGAACTCACGATGAGCCGCAGTCGGTCACCGTCAATAAGTTTGGCAGTGAGAGACTCAGGGGTTGACTTGAAGTTCCGGGGTGGTTCGGTTGAAAAAATGGCTGACAGACAAGTGCCCTTATTTGTCCAGTTCTCATTCTGAAACATCTCAACTCTGATTGATTGCGGGAGAGGTGGTTCGTTTCTTGCCTCACGGATATGACATGCAGACAAGAACAGAAAGAATTCATATAAGATATAGATTCCTCTCGTTGATGTCAGCGATCACTTTGTCGATCTCGGGGATAGCCTCAGCTGCTCCTCAATGTGCGTTTGTGCATCGATCCTCTCAAGCGATTTCTGTGGGGTCACAGAGTGCGACTGATTTAGCGAAAGGTAAACTTTCCAGAAAGACACTTCTCGAATCAGAAATCTCTCGGTTATCTCCTCCACTGCCCGTGAATGATCGATTGAGTTTTGAAATCAGTCGATTGAAAAAAAAGGACAGTGATTTGGCTCGGCAGGTGACCGAAGTCAGAAATCTTAGGGAGAAGGGTAAATCTGTTGAGGTCGATAGGTCTCATCTTCCAACGCATATGAATCTATTTCTGGAAGGGGCTTATGCGCAGATTGCCGGTCCCCGTGGATTATCAAGGCCCTTTGTGTCTTTCGAAGCCATTGATGGAAACAGTCTCTTGATTAGACACCTGGGGGATGAGTTCCCCATGTTGGTCCGGTGGAATCCCATGGTTAAGGATTTAGGGTTGGTTCACGCAGAAAAAAAGGGCGGAGTCGTTTATCAAGTGCTCGAAATTCCTGAGTCCTACAAAGACCGTCGTTCCCTTTCTCAGATAGAGCCTTGGCACATCCATGCCCTGATCTCGGGGAGTATCATCAATAAATATATATCGCCCACAGGGTCAGCTTTCGCGACGATGGCCGCGGCTCTCCACGATGGTCGACTGATTTTTGATCGCCCAACTCAAGCAGAAGCAAAACAGGTGCGAAAGTTGATTTCAGAGAGCCCTCAACTGAGAGGCAAAATGAAATCTCTTCTTTTTGTTGCACCCACAGCTAGTGGCAAGACAAGAGTTCTGGGAGACGCCATCATAGACCTTATTCAAAAAGAGCGACCGGGGAAAGTCATTGTCTTGGCCACTAAAACTCCGGACCTCACAACTGAGCTCGGGCGAAATATTGGAGCACAACTTCATGAAACCTTGGGCTTGAGCAAATTCAGACTTCTCCAATGGGGTGGCCAGCTTTCAGAAAATATGACTCACCAAGAGTTGATTCGTTTTGTTGATCGCTCAGAAGTCCCTGTTGTTTTGGTAACTAGCTACCCAACACTGGCATCGAGAGCTCCGTCACCAGGGGAAAAAGCACGACTTCTCTCGAGGGCTCGGGCATTTTTAGTGGATGAGGCTCATAATGCGACAGGGCAGACATTTACAGATGTCATGCGTGCAGCAAAATCTGTTGAAGGCATTGAGATTCTGGGTGTGACGGCTTCGCCAATCACTAGGACGCAGCGGACCGCTGAGCTTTATGATGGTGTGTTTTGGGCTGCCGTTGATAAGCCCGGTCAATGGGTGAAGGATCATGAGAAGAATTCAGGTGTCCTTAAAGATTCAGACCGTGCCATTGAATGGGTGCGCATGGCCGAGCAGTACAAAAATGCTAGGGAACGCGGAGAAATAAATTCTTCGGAACCGATTTACTATAGACCAGAGGAACATGGATTTAGTTTCTCGACAATTTTTAAACGTGGAGATTCAGGAACTTCGTCGAGTGTAAACTTAGATCGGCTGAAAGAGATTTGGCCTGGAATCGCTCAACGAATCGAAGGTCATGGCCCCGGGGTGATCCACACGTACCCTCGTGATGCCGGACCTGTGGCGGAACTATTGTCCAAATTGAGCAACAAAAACTATTTATCATTACAAAAGCTCTCTCAAGAAGAGCGAGTCAAAGTTTACGAAGCTTTCCGAACGGGAGGACTTTATCAAGGGAAGACTGTCGATGCAATTGTGGGCACAATTCGAGAGGGCTTAGATTTTCCCAAAGCGGGCTGGTACTTAAACTTTAAAAAATACGTGAAATTTCCAGAAAATATTCAGGGTCCCGGAAGAGTGGTGCGGCTAGCTCACAATAAATTGAATCCAGTCATCATGTTCTTCGGTGAAGAAGTCGGGCGTTCGAGCTACGCTCAGGTCAAAGAATTGGTGATGAATCAATTGGGAAAGTTGCCTAGGCAGTTACCTGAGGGAAGGCTCTACTCAGGTATGCGTCGTCAAGGACAGCGGCAGGCTATGGTGCGGGCTATTGAGAATTTAAATGCAAATATGGAGGCTTTTTTTCGTATCCACTCCGCAAAAACACGAGCGCTGGGACCTAATAAAGACAACTTAAATCCTGAAGCCATTAAAAATTTACAAGCCGTTTTGAATGACCTTCGCTACAGTTCTGTCAATCGTGAGATTGATCAAGCATTGAATCAGTTTCTGCAGGAGTGTTACACCTATCCGTTTTTCCGAGGTGACTTGAATTCCTCCTGGGCCTTTGCAGAAAGACTGGTAGCATTGTCAAAGCTGACTGCAGAGCAGAAGGCCTCAAAGAAGATTTCTCCGCTCGAGAGTGAATATACTTCTCGGCCAGAAGTGGTTGAGATGGCGAAAGAGTTTCGGGGGTTTTTGGCGAACATCGGCCCTATTCCTCGGTCAATTTTAGAAACGATGGATCTGCGACTTATCAACGTGACCGAGGTTGCCGAGGCGACAAATACATTTGTTCGGCATCATGGAAAAGCTCCTGAAGCGGAGTCCTTTGGACCCAACGCTTTGAACACGGCATTAAATCATGCGCTTGCGATCTCACCTCAGGGGATTTGGAGAAATTTATCCCCAGAAGCCAAGCGGCTTTTAAGTTCGCGATTTGATGCAAAATCTAAACAGGAACTAGAGATCACAATCAATGAATTCTTCGCTCAGACGAGAAAGCTTCCAGAAGTTGAAATCGAGTTGGCAATCAGTCACGAGAGAGATGTCTATACAAATTTAGGTAACCGTTTAGCAGTAGAGATGAATAGAAAGCTGCAAACTGGGCAGTTGGATGTCTCAGTTCTATCTGCTGAGGCAAGAACAAGTTTGGAGAAGAGTCACCTTCTTGCTGGAATGGTGTTGAGCCTTCGTGACAGTTTATATCGGTTGAATCATGAGACTGTGTCGACTAACGAATATGTACAAAGACTCAAAGAAGAAGGCTATTTTACCTATGATTATCTGATGCTAACGTCAGAGCTTGGTTTGATGAAAACCATCAAAGATTTAGCAGAGCTTAATCCACAGGGTGAAGCAGCCAGCTATCAAAGGAGCCTTTCGGAACAACTTTCCAGGTAAAGCTACTTGGGGAGCATGGTTTCGAGGTGCTTCTGTTTTGCAGTTTGAGCCATCCATGGCTGAGGAGAAATTGTGGGCCTACGTCAGTTTTGCTTCAGGATCGTTTACCTTCTAGGAGCTGGGATATTATGTGCCCCCCTGTTAAGTTGGGCGCAACCATCAACTCCTTCGGCCATTGAGTTAGTGACTCGTGCTGAAAAGCTCTATCGAGGGCGGTTTGATTCTCGAGGTATTTATATCGATAATCAGTCAGCTCGGGGCAAATTTATTAGTGAGCAAGATCGAATCATTAATCAGATAAAAGCGCGGGGGTATCTCTCTGATAGCTTTCGTGTCTACAACAATTTTTTGCGTGATTTCTTTGTCGATGTCAGTTTGGTTCAACACCAGGGTCGTTTTGTTGCTCTTTTAGTAGAAAGATCCAAGTACCTCAACAAAGTGGAAGAGGAAACTCTGCGGCTTTACTCGATTTCTGATCTAAGAAATGGTAAGACTGCTTTTGACTTTTATGGTAGGCCGATGGTGATCCTAAGCTCTCCTAATCTGAATTCTCAAAAAGGAGGATTGGTATCCGTGAGGTTTCCTAAGAACCTCAACGAAGAGAGTTCCAGTGAAGTACGCTTCTTGATTTTAAGAAACACTTTAGGGGATCTCAATTTTTACTCCGAGAGGTACGTGAACTTTACCCGCGTTGACCTCTTGTTTAACATTAATATCAGAGAGCGGAATTTTTCTGTGAGATCAGTGAATTTTCGGTAAATTATTGACCCACTCTCTCGGAGATTTTTTCTAATAGAATCAACTGCGCTTCTTGCATTCTAAACAAGGACTTCATTTGTTCGGTGAGGAGAAGATCGACTTTGTTGTGCAGGCTACGAATTTCAATTTCAGCTTTCATGTTGATGACATAGTCGTTTCGTGCTCGCTTGCGATCTTTTTCTTCTTTGCGGTTCTGGCTCATCATGATGATGGGGGCTTGGATGGCGGCCAGACATGAGAGAACCAAATTGAGTAAAATAAAAGGATAGGGATCAAAGGGGTGTTCATTGAGCCAAAGAACATTCGTGGCAATCCATGTGGCAAGAATCAAAAAAAATGAGCCGATGAATGTCCAGCTTCCGCCAACGGCAGCCATTTTGTCCGCGACTTTGTCACCGAAAGTAGTCGGGGATTCATTATCAATGCTCATCAATCGCGAGGAGATGAGTTCTTCTTCTGAAATAGATTTTTTGATAAGCTCTTCAAGCTTCTTCAGTTGAAGATCTTCTTCCTTGATAAAATTTTCGAGATTCATTGGTCTCCCTCTCAGATAACTATTTTGACTTAACACGTAATTCGAACATCACTTTGTTGCGGCAAAAAACCGGAAGGGTCCGTGCTGGATCATAGCCGGCGAAATGGCCTCAACTGATGCTAACCTAGTAACTTTTAATCCGTACACAGGTCTTTAGTTCATCGACTAGTCCGTGGTTTTATGATTCTAACATAGTTTCAGCATGAACAGGCTTTGACTCGCTGCACGCGAGAATGCAAGTGCAGGACAGAATTGGGGTTTTTTGCTAAAATTAAAAGGCTATGGCACAAACATCATCGACTCCTTATTCGCCGGTTAAACCTGATGTCAACATCCCATCTCAAGAAGAAATTCTTCTTCAATTTTGGGATCAAGAAAAGATTTTTGAAAAGTCCATGGAAGGTGCAAAAAAAACTTACAGTTTTTATGACGGACCTCCTTTTGCGACGGGGCTTCCGCACTATGGGCATTTGCTTGCCGGTGTTTTGAAAGATGTGGTGCCAAGATACTGGACGATGAAAGGTTACACAGTGCCCAGACGATTTGGGTGGGATTGCCATGGTCTGCCGGTGGAAAATGAAATCAATAAGCAGTTTCAAATCACGAGCCGTAAAGACATTTTGAAAATGGGAGTCGCCAATTACAATTCGGCTTGCCGTGGGATTGTGAAAAGATATTCGGAAGAGTGGAAAACCACGGTGCGCCGGGTGGGTCGCTGGGTGGATATGGAGCGACCCTACTTCACCATGGATGTGGAATTCATGCAGAGTGTGTGGTGGGTGTTCCAGCAAATGTTTAACAAGGGCCTCATCTACGAAGGTTACAAAGTCGTTCCTTATTCGGTGGGAATTTCAACACCGCTTTCAAATTTTGAGGCCAACCTCAATTATAAAATGGTGCAAGATCCAGCCATCACGGTGAGCTTTCCCGTCACCAGTCTTGCCAATCATTTTATTTTGGCTTGGACGACGACTCCGTGGACCCTACCTTCCAATTTGGGCCTCGCTGTGGGGCAAGATTTGGATTATGTTTTCGCCAAAGAAGTCTCTTCAGGTCGAGTGCTCATTTTTGCTGAAGCGCTTTTAAAAAGTGTTTTTAAAAATCCTGAGACCGAAGCTGAAATCGTCAAAACCGTGAAAGGGCGCGAGCTCTTGGGTTTCAACTATGAGCCACTGTTTCCGTATTTTGCTGACCGTTTAAAGAATGGAGCTTTCAAAGTCATTCACTCCGATCATGTGACCACTGACAGTGGAACGGGCGTGGTTCACATGGCCCCGGCTTTTGGTGAAGAGGATTACTATGCTTGCTTGAAAGCAGGAATTCCCATTGTGAACCCGGTCGACGATGACGGTATGTTCACGGCTGAAGTACCTGACTTTCAAGGTCAACGTGTGAAAGATGCTGATAAGGAGATCATCTCTGCTTTAAAAGCCAAGGGCCGTTTGTTTAAGCAAGACACTCTCCAGCACAGTTATCCATTTTGCTATCGTACGGACACTCCTCTGATTTACCGAGCGGTGTCTAGTTGGTTTGTGGCTGTTGAAAAAATCAAAGATCAGATTGTGAAAAATAATAAATCCACCGCCTGGGTGCCTGATCATTTGCGCGATGGAAGATTTGGCAACTGGCTCGAAAATGCCAGGGACTGGGCGATATCCCGTAATCGTTTTTGGGGAACACCACTGCCGATTTGGCGAAATGCTGAAGGCGAAGTGATTTGTGTGGGATCCAAATCTGAGCTCGAGAAACTATCAGGGAAAAAGATCGAAGACTTACACATTGAGTTTATCGATGCTATCGAGATTCCGTCGTCCACAGGCAAAAGTCCGCTCAAGCGAGTGGAAGGAGTTCTTGATTGCTGGTTTGAATCAGGCTCTATGCCCTATGCTCAGTGGGGCTATCCACAAAGAAATGTGGAAGAATTTAAGAAAGCTTTTCCAGCGGACTTTATTGCTGAGGGACTCGATCAAACGCGAGGTTGGTTTTACACTTTGTCAGTGATAGGCACAGCCCTGTTTGATCAAGCCCCTTTTAAAAATGTCGTTGTGAATGGTTTGGTTCTCGCAGAAGACGGCCGAAAAATGTCTAAGAGCTTGCGCAACTATCCAGATCCCATGGAAGTGCTTCAACAACACGGGGCCGACGCTTTAAGACTCTACTTGATCGATTCTCCTGTGGTGAAAGCCCAAGAGCTCAAATTTTCTGAAAAAGGCGTTTACGATATTGTTCGTAAGATTCTCCTCAGATGGTGGAATTCATACTCGTTCTATGTGAACTACGCCAACATTGACGGATTTATTCCCAAAGGCCATGCGAAGAAATCGCCCAATATTTTGGATCAGTGGGTGCTTTCAAAACTCAATGGTTTAATCGAAAACACTCGCCGAGAAATGGATGCTTACCGGCTTTACAATGTGGTGCCTGAGCTTTTGCAGTTTATCGAAGATCTCACCAACACATACATCCGCTTTAACCGAAGTCATTTTTGGGAGCAGGGGATGAGTGAGCAAAAACGCTATGCTTATGAAACTCTGTTTGAAGTTCTCATGACTTTATCCCGATTGATGGCTCCTTTTGCGCCGTTTATGGCAGACACGACTTATCGAAACTTGTCTCAAGTTTTGAAAGACAGAAAAATCAGTGTACATTTAGAAAGCTTCCCAGAGGCGGACACTTCACTCAGACGTTTGGATCTTGAAGAGGCTGTGGCCGCCATGGATGCATTGGTGACTTTAGGAAGAAATCACCGCGAAAAAATTGGAGTGAAAGCAAAAATTCCACTCAATGAAGTCACCATCATCCATCGAAGCGCAGAAGTCTTGCAGACTCTAAAAAAGTTTGAGCCTTACTTTGTCGATGAGCTTAATTTTCGTAAAGTCAATTACGATGCCCATGAGGACAATTACGTTCAAATCAGTGCCAAAGCGAATTTCCCAGTGCTCGGAAAGCGCTTAGGTCCCAAAATGAAATCAGTGGGTGCTGCCATTCAGAAACTAGGCTTAGTAGAGCTTTTAAAATTAGAAAAGGGCGAGACACTCATGATCGAAGGGGAAGCGATCACTTTAACCGAAGTTGAAATCCGAAGGTCACCGAAGGAGAATAATCCCAACCTCGCAGTTCAGCAGAATGTGTCCATTCAAGTGGATCCAACCGTGACGCCAGAGCAAGAGCGCGAAGGCTTAGCGCGGGAAGTGATGAGAAAAATTCAGCTCGCCAGGAAAGCCGCGGATTTTCAATTGGATGCTCGAGTGAATATAGAAATTGCGTGTGATCATGAAATTCGCTCTGCCATCGAAGCACATCGAGAGATGCTGATGCTTGAGACTTTGGCGGACCAGCTCAAAATTTTTGAAAAGGATGAAGAGCTCCAAGGGCAGCACAAAGAAGCTTCTGAAATTGATGGAAAACTGATCACTGTGGCTGTGACTTCGAAAGGGTCCTAAGTGAAGGGAAAAACGGAATTCACTTTTCAGGCCATCGGTGTGGTTCGCACTTCTTTTAAAGATAAATTTGGAATACCCCGTCAGCCAGGCTTAGCTTCAAAGCTGCGGGGAATTTTGAAACTGCACAGCGATCCAGATCTGAAGACAGCTCTTAATAGGCTTGAGACTTTCTCTCATCTGTGGGTGCTGTTTGTTTTTCACGAGCACGGTGGGAGGGGTTGGAAACCCAGCATTCGTCCCCCGAGGCTTGGCGGCGCCGAGAAAGTCGGAGTCCTCGCCTCACGTTCACCACACCGACCCAATCCCATTGGGATGTCAGTTCTCAAAATAGAAAGTATTGATCTTGAGGCAAAAGGTGGCCCTGAAATTTCGGTCGCCGGAGTTGATCTTTTGGATGGCACTCCGATTTTGGATCTTAAACCTTACATCCCCTATGCAGACTCATTACCTCACGCGAGTGCAGGTTGGGCTGATGAGCCCATCGAACGCGTCGAAGTGATTTGGTCCGAACCAGCACTGACTGAAGTGAAAGTCGCAGATTCTGACGGGGACAAAGAGCTACGAGAGATGATCACGGAAGTGCTCGAGCTTGATCCAAGACCGGCGTTTCAAAAAAAACAAATTCCTGTGAGCGAGATTTCCTCCGAAGGCGCTCAGTTCGGCTTTGATCTTTTTGGCTACGAAATCAAATACAAAATTCAAAATGGGAAGTTCGTCATTCAAAGTGTGATGCTCTCTTGAGAAGGTTGGTCAATCGGGGCACTTTGTCCCGTTTTTTGTTTTTTGAACGGGCACTTTCTGATTTTCCGTTGTCAGAGAAGCTTTAGTTCATAGATTCTGAACAAACAAATCTTATCCAGGAGGAACCATGAAATCGTTTTTGTCCAATACTGTCTTAGTTCTTATTGCTTGCGGAGTTATGGCTTGTGCGTCCAACTCTAAGGAAACTCCTATCGAACAGCAAGTCAAAGCTGAAAAGCCGGCGAACACACCAGAGGCTATTGTGGAAAGGGCTGCCGAGGTTTTCGCGACGGCTCCGGGTTTGACAGAGGATCAACGAGCCCAATTAGCAGCTGTTTATGGAAATGTATTTAAAGAATCGAAGAGGATTCGAGGTGAGATCGGTCAGAGCAAATCTTTGCTGTTTAAGATGCTGGCGAGCAAAGGGATGAAATCCAAAGAGATCATAGAACTCAAGAACAAAATTGTAGGCCTTGATCAGCGACGGCTCGAACTGATGTTCAAAGCGATGGAAGATGTTCAGAAAATCGTGGGAATAGGTCCTGAGAAAGAAGAAATCTATCGACGCTTGAGAGATTATGATCATCCTATGGGATCTGAGGTAGGGACAATGTAGTTTATAAATTTTATCTTCGCCTTGCTCTCAAAGGTAGGGCTAGGGTAAGAGTTAGCTATGAGGTCATCTGCAGCTGATAAATCAGTTATTCTAAAAAAACCTGAGAAGAAATCAGGTCTCGATATTCTCGGGACGGATCTTTCTCGGAAGTATCAAAGTCGTGGACGTCAGGCCTGGCGTCCCACAAAGCCTGGAGGTCGCATGAAGAGCGGCAAACCCTCCTGATACATAGAACCTTCAATTGGATCAATTTCTACTGCAAGAGGTTGTTTGTGGACTCATTTTGTAGCTGTTGTGATCTTCGGTGGTGTCCCAGGCTGGGTGTAAACGAGATCGATTTTTGAAAACAAGATTGAGTCCTTAATTTTTGCAAGTCGTTGGTTTCAAGCGCCTCTTTATTTGGGTTTGATTGTTGCGGGTGTGTTGTACACCTATAAATTCCTTATTGAACTTTTGCATCTCGCTTTGACAGTGAATGAAATCACCGAAGAATTTCTGATGCTGGGGGTCCTGAACAAGTGATGTGGCAAGTGATCATTCATGTGGTTTTTTTACTCAGCCCCATCATGCTCGCAATCACTGAAAACTTGATGAACAGAAAGGCAGCGAAGGCCAAATCAGATCAGTGATTTTGCGCAGTTGAACTCAGGGTCGTGAGGAAAAATGAGAAATCACAAAATTACAAATTCAGATTTGGCAAGGCGCTATGCTAAAATGATAGTGTTATTCACAGCTCTTTTTTGGGCACTGACAGCTTTTGCGAACACAGAGACGAAAGGGAAACCCATGGGAACAGAGGAGACGGCAATTCTTGCGGGAGGTTGTTTTTGGGGAGTGGAAGATTTGCTGAGAAAAGTTAAAGGGATCAAAATCACTCAAGTGGGATACACGGGTGGTGAAACTGAAAACCCCACCTACCTTCAGGTGAAGACGGGGCAAACTGGCCATGCCGAAGCTGTGGAAATAAAGTTCAATCCAGAAGTGATTACTTACGGAGAGATTCTGAATCATTTCTTTAGTCTTCACGACCCAACGACGAGGGCACGGCAGGGAAACGATGTCGGAACACAATATCGCTCAGCAATTTTTTATCTTTCCTCAGACCAGAGACGAGTCGCTCAGGAAAAGATACACGAGTGGCAAAAAAAGTGGAAAAATACCATCGTGACTGAAGTTGTACCGGCCACAAAATTTTATTCTGCTGAAGAATATCATCAAGACTACTTGGTGAAAAATCCAAATGGCTACACTTGTCATTACTACAGGACGTTTGATTAGAGGCTTTTACACTTATTTTTGTAAGACGATTATGGGATGACGTTATGAGCGCGCAGGTCAAGAAATGAAGCGGTTTGAGATAAATTTAGCACCTAAGAACTTT